>WRGD01000001.1 GCA_009787355.1 Defluviitaleaceae bacterium
ATTCTGTACTGTGTATGTTGTTATTTATTGACAAGTTCCATATCCACTTTGGTGGATTGCTGGAATACTAAATAAATGAATGAATGAATGAATGAAACTCAGCAGGCGGTAGGACAGTGAATCAAATAGATAAAGTTTTAATTAGTAATAGATTTAGAAGTGCAATAACAGACATTACAGCACTAAGGGGACCAGATATTGGATCAGATCACAACTTATTGAAGATAAACTTTAAAGTGAAATTAGGGGTAAAAACTGAAAAGAAATATAATGAGAAAAGAAAAATTGTAAATATTTTTCAAAATTCAAAGTGGAAAAAAAAAAGAATATGCTATATAACTTAATAATAGGTTCGAAATATTGGAAAATATGGAAGATGAAGATAATACTGACAATAATATTGATGAAAAATGAGACAACATTAATGCAATAATCAAGGAAACAAAACAATAGCTAATAGAAAAGGATGAAAGCATAGAAACATTAAGAAATAGAAGGTATTATGAGGAATGCAAAATTGCAATAGAACTAATGAAGAAAGCAAGAGATAAGTGGTTAATAAAAGGAAGAAGGGAGAATGAAGAGCAGGAGTATCACCATAAAAGAAAAGAAGCACGCAAAATAATTAGGAATAAGAAAACGTATACATTAAAAATGTAATAAAATCAATGGAAGAAGATCAAAGTATAATTACACAAGGAAAATATATCAAACAATAAACCAATTTAAGAAACGGTATCAACAAAAATTTAACATGATTAGGAACAAAAAAGGAGAAGTAGCAATAAATACTAAAGAGAGAGCAGAAATATGAAAAGAATATTTTGATAAATTACTGTACACAAAAGAACCAAAGGAATTAATTAAAATAGGAAATAGAGAAACTAATGAATTTGAAGTAGAAGAACTTATTATAGAAGACGTAAAAAAAGCAATGAGAAATTTAAAAAATAACAAGGCAGCTGGAACTGATAGAATACATCTGGAATTAACCCTTACCCTGCTAATGTAGAGAATATGGTGAGCTCCTAATAATGCCAGCAAATGGTAGATGGGATTTAACTCGGCATTGAAAAGGTTAATAAAATACGGAGGAAATAAACCACTGAATAGAATTTATGAACTAGTAAGACAAATTTGGGAGGAGGAAAGAATACCTGAAGAATGGAAAGAAACAATAACAGCTCCTATATACAAAAAGGGAGATAGAGATATGTGTGAGAATTACAGAGGTACAGCATTAGGAAATGCAGCTTACAAAATTTTGGTGAATATACCTTTGGAAAAAATTAAACCATATATTAAAAAAATTACAGGGGTCTATCGGAATGGATTCAGAGATGGAAGATATGTAATTGACAACAAATTTGTACTAAAAATAATAAACGAGAAAATTTGGGAATATAATCAGAGTGTACAACCTTGATTTTAAAAAGGCATATTACTCTCTACATAAAGGCATATTACAGAAATGTATGGAAGAATTTAAAATTCCTAAGAAATTAATAAATATATGTAAAACAGGTGTACAAAAGACAAGAAGTGCTGACAGAATAGAAGAAACATTGTCATCCAGTTTTAAAAATAAACAGGATTGCAGCAGGGTGACTATCCCCAATATTATTCGACTTAGCATTACAAAAAGTGATACAAACTATAAAAATGGCTCCTAGTGGTATAAAGATTTGTAAAGAATTAGCATATGCAGATGACATTGTATTAATTGTTAAAAATGAAATAGAAATAAGACAACTTTCTGTAGAAATAGAAAACTTTTCCAGAAAGTTAGGATTACACATAAACCAAGTACAAACAAAATGTATGACAGTTGAACAGAAAAACAGTTCAAAATAAAATATGACAATTAACAACAAAAAATTATACATTTTAAAGAGTTGAAAATTTTAAAGATCTAGGTGTTATACTCACTGAAGATAACCATCAACAAATAGATTTACAAGAAAGAATAAAAAATGGTAACAAAATATACTTTATGCTACAAAATTTTTTTAGAAATAAAAATATATCTTAAAAAACTAAAATTAAGACTAAAGAACACAATAATATACAAAATTTTAACATATGCATCAGAAACCTGGATACTAACAAAGAGAGACAGAAAACAAACATTTTTGAAAGGAAACCATATAGAATAATCTTAAGCCCAGTATATGAAAATGAAAAAGACAACTGGAGAATATTCAACAAAAATAAATTAATTCAATTGTTGAAAAACCCACTATAACAGAGACAATAAGGTTAAATAGATTACATTGGTTTGGGCAAGTACATAGAATGGAAGAAAATAGAATTCCCAAAAAAGTATTATATATGAATTTGGAAACAACAAGGCTGAGAGGTAGACCAAGAAATAGATGGGAAGATAAAGTGAGGGAGGATGGAAGATTAGTTGGTGGAAGGAAAGGATATATGACAGGAATGGAGGAAGCTCCTGAGAACGGCAAGGAATCGTCGCATTCTGCACGTGCCAATGGAATGAATGAATGAAAATG
>WRGD01000002.1 GCA_009787355.1 Defluviitaleaceae bacterium
TTTCAAAACTTTCAAAACTTTCAAAACTTTCAAAACTTTCAAAACAATTTTTTACCTAAATATTGGTACTTAGATTTTTGTAGAAAAAAATTTATAATCTGCAAAAATTTTTAGTATATATTGACAAAGTTTTGATATTTAAACATCATCAAAACTTTGTTAAACTTTTATCATATTGAAAAGGAGGTGTTTTACTATGAAAGGTTTTATTCCTGTAAATGAAGTTAAAAAAGCTGCAAAAAATAATGTAACTACACTTGGCGGAGATATGTCAATGTACAAAGTTCCTGCATTGTAAAAAATAAAGGATAAATATTTTTAATTGACAACCTCTATATCTAAGCTAATTTTAATATTTGGATAATTACTCAAATGTTAATATATGCTTGAGAATAGAGGTTGCAAATTTATTTTTTTGCTTAATTATTAGTAATATATTCTAGATAGGAGAAATTTTAATGGATAATAAGTTACAATTAAGTGGAGTTTGGGAAATAACAATGGGTTGTAATATGCGTTGCAAGCATTGTGGTTCTGCTTGTAAAGATAAATTAGATGGTGAATTAACTACCGAGGAAGCTTTAAATTTATGTAAACAATTAGCCGAAGCTGGTACAACATCTATAACTTTGTCTGGTGGAGAACCTACTATTCGTAGTGATTGGCATCTAATAGCCAAAGAACTTACAAAGTATAATATTATAGTTGGTATGATTAGCAATGGATGGCTTATTTCTGAAGAAGTTGCTAACAAAGCCTTTGAAGCTGGTATAAACAATTTTGCAATTAGTTTAGATGGATTAAGAGATACACATGATTATATGCGTCATAGCAAATCTTTTGACCAAATTATGAATGCTCTTGATATATTAAGAAAAAAAGGTCTAAAAACGACAATTATAACTACTGTAAACAAACGTAATATATCCGAACTTTATGAAATGAAAGATATTTTAATGGAAAAAGGCGTTGCTGCATGGCAAATTCAGTTTGCTTTGCCGATGGGTTCTTTTCACTTTAATAAATATGAATTAATGATTGAACAAAGTCAAGTTGATGATATAATAGATTTTGCATACGAAATAAAAGATGAAATAACTGTATATCTGGGTAATTGTATAGGATATTTTACAACTAAAGAAGCTGAGATACGAAGTGGATACTCAAAAGCTATGTCTAAATCATGGAAAGGCTGTCCTATAGGTCGTAATTCTTTTGGAGTTTTACATAACGGAGATATTGTAGGATGTATTTCTGTTAGAGGAGATGAATTTGTCGAGGGAAATATAAGAGGGCTTGATTTTAAAACTATATGGGACAATGGTTTTTCTTATAATAGAGAAATGAGTAAAGATAAATTATCTGGTTTTTGTGGAGAATGTGCTTATGGTGAGTATTGTTTGGGTGGATGCTTAAATACTAGATACTGTACTCAAAAGTCAATGTATGACGAAAATTTATATTGTTCCTATAGAAATTCAGTATATAAAGAACTTGAAAATGCACCTAAAATGACAAAAAATGTTGATATTATAAAAAAATATATTAATTCATGTTTAGAAAATGAAAGTTATAATGTTGTAACAAAATACTTAACAGATTATTTAAAAACAGCTTTTTATATTTCTGAAAAAGATAGAACTGATTTTTTAAATATACTACATTTTGCTTACTACAAGATGTTTGATTTTGAAAAATCAAAAGAAATTTGTAATAATGTTTTAGATATCGATGAAAATAATAGTTATGCTTTGCATGGTTTAGCTATAAATTTGTTTGAATTAGGTGAAATCGAAAAGTCAATTGAAATAACGAATAAATTAATAGAAATAAATGGAGAAGATTTACAAGAACATTTAAAAGATATGCAAAGTCTTTTTGAAAGAGACGGTATTTCTCATTCCTTTAAAATAAAAGCATGAAACAGTCCATGTCTAGATATTTAAAAAAATATAAAGGATTATTTATAATAAACTTAATTGTTATGTTTATTGTTGAATTTTTAGTGAGACTTGTAGCAATAGCTATGCAAATTATTATAGATACTGCTGTTTATGGAAATTTTGCTGGCATGACAATCATTGCTCGTTATATTATTTTATATATGATTAGTATTGTAGTCTTCGCTCATACAGAGCTTGTATTAAATCATAAATTAATGAGAAAAGTTTTAAAAGATTTAAAAAATGATTTAATGAATGGTTTTTATAATATAAGCATGATGGGTTTTAGAGGAGAAAACAGCGGAAAATATATTTCTATGATGAACAATGATGTTGTAGAAGTAGAAAGAGAATATTTCGGAAAAATGCTTTCTATTTTTTCTAGTGTATTTGTTATAGTAATAGCTTTATCCATTCTTTTTACAATTAGTCCTTTATTATTAGTTATACAAATGATTCTTTCTATACCGCCATTAGTATTTCCTTTGTTTTTTTCTAAAAAATTAACAAAACGAAAAGATAGTCAAATGGATGCTCTTAGTAAATATAATATACGAATAAAAGACCTTTTGTCTGGTTTTGAAG
>WRGD01000003.1 GCA_009787355.1 Defluviitaleaceae bacterium
TCAAAACTTTCAAAACTTTCAAAACTTTCAAAACTTTCAAAACTTTCAAAACTTTCAAAACTTTCAAAACTTTCAAAACTTTCAAAACTTTCAAAACAATTTTTACCTAAATATTGGTACTTAGATTTTTGTAGAAAAAATTTTATAATCTGCAAAAATTTTTAGTATATATTAACAAAGTTTTGATATTTAAATATCGTTCAAAACTTTGTTAAACTTTTATCATATTGAAAAGGAGGTGTTGTATTATGAAAGGTTTTATTTCTGTAAAAGAAGTTAAAAAAATTGCATCTGAAATCTCAAATGGTTTAACTAAACTTTCTGGTGATGATGAACCATCCATGTATGCAACTATTGTACTATAATAGATAACTATTTTTTACAATTTTAATTTTTGTGGTAACCTCTATATTGATAATTTGTCTATAATATCGTAATAAATTATATATTAGAATGGTATTGTATATTTGTATGATATAGAGGTTATCAAATTTATTGTTTTACTTAATTACTAGTAATATATTCTAGACAGGAGAAATTTTAATGGAAAATAAGTTACAATTAAGAGGAGTTTGGGAAATAACAATGGGTTGTAATATGCGTTGCAAACATTGTGGTTCTGCTTGTAAAGATAAATTAGATGGGGAATTAACTACCGAGGAAGCTTTAAATCTGTGTAAACAATTAGCCGAAGCTGGTACAACATCTATAACTTTGTCTGGTGGAGAACCTACTATTCGTAGTGATTGGCATATAATAGCCAAAGAACTTACAAAGAACAATGTTACAGTTGGTATGATTAGCAATGGTTGGCTTGTTTCAGAAGAAATTGCAGATAGAGCCTTTGAAGCCGGTATAAATAATTTTGCAATTAGTTTAGATGGACTTAGGGATACACATGATTATATGCGTCATGATAAATCTTTTGACCAAATTATGAATGCTCTCGATATATTAAGAAAAAAAGGTGTAAAAACATCGATTATAACTACTGTTAATAAACGCAATATATTTGAACTTCATGAAATTAAGAATATTTTAATAGAAAAAGGTGTTGCAGCTTGGCAAATTCAGTTTGCTTTGCCTATGGGTTCTTTTCATTTTAATAGAAATGAATTAATGATTGAGCAAAGTCAAGTTGACAATATAATAGATTTTGCATACGAAATAAAAAATGAAATAAATGTATATCTTGGTAATTGTATAGGGTATTTTACAAATAAAGAAGCAGAAATACGAAGTAGATACTCAAAAACTATGTCTAAATCATGGAAAGGCTGTCCTATAGGTCGTAATTCTTTTGGAGTTTTACATAATGGTGATATTTTAGGATGTGTTTCTGTTAGAGGAGAAGAATTTATTGAGGGAAATATAAGAGAACTTGACTTTAAAACTATATGGGACAATGGTTTTTCTTATAACAGAGAAATGAGTAAAGACAAATTATCTGGTTTTTGTGGGGAATGTGCTTATGGTGAGTATTGTTTGGGTGGATGCTTAAATACTAGATACTGTACTCAAAAGTCTATGTATGACGAAAATTTATATTGTTCATATAGAAATTCGGTATATAAAGAACTTGAAAATTCACCTAAAATGACAAAAGGGACAGATGTCATTAAAAAATACATTAATTCCTGTTTGGAAAATGAAAGTTATAATGTTATAACAAAATATTTAACAGATTATTTAAAAACAGCTTTTTATATCTCTGAAAAAGATAAAATTGATTTTTTAAATATACTACATTTTGCTTACTACAAGATGTTTGATTTTGAAAAATCAAAAGAAGTTTGTAATAATGTTTTAGATATATATGAAAATAATAGCTATGCTTTGCATGGTTTAGCTATAAATTTATTTGAATTAGGTGAAATCGAAAAGTCTATTGAAATAACAAATAAATTGATAGAAATAAACGGAGAAAATTTACAAGAACATTTAAAAGATATGCAAAGTCTTTTTGAAAGAGACGGTATTTCTTATTCTTTTAAAATAAAAGCATGAAACAATCTATGTTTAGATATTTAAATAAACATAAAGGATTATTTATAATAAACTTGATTGTTATGTTTATAGTTGAACTTCTTGTAACCCTTGTAGCGGTAGCTATGCAAATTATTATAGATACTGCTATGAACGGAACTCCTAGCGATATGTTTATTGTTGCTAGGTATTTTGTTATATATATGATTAGTATTCTAGTTGCTGGTCATTCATGGCTTGTATTAAATCGTAGATTAATGAAAAAAGTTTTAGAAGATTTGAAAAATGATTTAATAAATGGTTTTTATAATATAAACATGATGGATTTTAGAGGTGAAAATAGTGGAAAATATATTTCTATAATGAATAACGATATTGTAGAAGTAGAGAGAGAATATTTTGAGAAAATGTTTTCTGTTTTTTCTAGTGTATTTGTTATAATAATAGCTTTGTCTATTCTTTTTACAATAAGCCCTTTATTATTAGCTATACAAATGATTCTTTCTATACCTCCATTAATATTTCCTTTATTTTTTTCTAAAAAATTAACAAAACGAAAAGATAGTCAAATGGATGCTCTTAGTAAATATAATATACGAATAAAAGACCTTTTGTCTGGTTTTGAAG
>WRGD01000004.1 GCA_009787355.1 Defluviitaleaceae bacterium
GTTTACAACTTTCCTATGTATAAGAGAAGTATAGCACATAATAAGAAATTTGTCAAATGCTAAGTTAAAATAAATTTAATAAATATTTTAGAAAAATTAGGGGTATTTTGTATTAAGTTTTTATTTAGTTTTCATTGTACAATTTTAAAGTAAAAATAATTTTAATTTATTATTTTATGTATTACAATTTAATGGTTGATACTGGTATCTTTAACCCTTTTTGTTTTGCTATTGTTCCTAGACAAGCTGCTCCGCAGTCTGTTATGTCTTGTTGTTTTATACAGTGGTATTTCATTTTTTTAATCTTCCTTTGATTTTTTATATCTACAATTTTGTTTATACTTACAATAATATCTTTATATACAGGTACAGTAATTTTATCTTTACCTGTAGTTGATTTAAAGTAAATATTATTTACTCTTTAAATTTCAAATGAATAATTCCAAAAATCAAAATCAAAATTTGAAATATTAAAATATAGAACAAGATAATATTTTTACTATTTAACAATTGAATACTAGTGCCTAGTATAGTCATTGTATTTGATATAACAAATATCTTAAATGCTTTATCGTGTAATTTTTTCACATTATATACCAATTTATTAAGCCATATTTAATTATAGTTTATTTTTATAATTGTAATAAACTATACCGTCAAATGCAAACAAACAAGCCCATGACATAAGTATAAAAGAATGTGGAGAAAAATCTATTGAATATTCATATACAAAGGTTTCTAAATATAAATATATAAAAGTTAGGCAATATAATATAATTGCAAAACAATAAAGTAACAAAAAAATGTTTTTTTAAATATTGTTTCCACAGTATAATCGTTTTTCAACTTAACTATCGTAATTAAAATAATTATACTAAAAAAGGGTATGCCTATATACTTTAAAATATTTCTAATTGAAAAGTGTAATAAATTATTCATAAAAGCAACAAAAATATATACAATGAAAAACACAAGACCTAATAATGTAATAAAAAACATTATTTTCTTAGGTGTTGCAATATTCATTTTATACACAATACAATAATTTCTCCTTAAATACTGAGACAATATGTAAAGTGTAGTGATGAAAAAAATTCACACTATACTTTACATACCAATTAAATAATTGTATATATTAAAACTATCTAAAAATGCAATACCTGCCACTAAAGCAGCTATGCAATAAAAAATTATTTATTCAATCTAAATCTTTAATTTCACTATTTAAAAGAATTACAATTGCTCTTGCAGCAGCAGATGAACCTATCATAGATGAGACCGACAATATTGTAATACTATAGTCTTTTATAAATAACTCAAAATAAAGTTGAAAATAACTAAAAATATACGATACCAAAAATACTATTACTAAAAAAGAGCATACAAAAATAATTAATTTGTTTTTTATTTTAATTTTATCTTTTAAAGATTTGGTAGGCAAATATATTAAAGTTAATGGAGTTAATATAAATATAAAAAATCTAAGCACGATACGATAATCAAATGATATATTTTCTATATTTATGAAATATATAATTTTTATAGCAAATGCAGTATATCCCAAAATAGTTAAAATTAAAGTTGATTTTTTAATGAAATGGGTTTCAATTTCTTTAATCAAAATTTTACAAATCTAATTAAAAGCATTAATTATCATACCAATTCCAGTAGCAACACCAACTGTACCACCTATTTTAGCTGTAGCTCCTTTAGTAACTACCATTCCTCCAATACTACCTGCTACTACAAGAACTCCACCTACAAATTGCATTACTTGACCAAATGAGCCACCATTAACCATTTCGAGTTCTTCTATAGTCAAATTATTAAACATATTAAATTCCTCCTTAGATATAAAATAAATCTTATCTTGCTAAACTACCAATTTGAAACATACCAGTTCCAACCATAGTCGTACCTAACCATACCGCTCCGGGTCCTATACCCGGTAAAACAGCTAATGAAGCTGTTACTACACCCCCTGCTATAAGAAGTGTACCAGTTGTAGCTTGCCAAAAGTTAGACCAATTACCCCCATCAACAAGCATAAGCTCGTCATGTGTAAGCTCTTGAAAATTACCTAGTTTTAAAGTCGCTTCCATAAAGTTTTCCTCCTTTCTTTTATATTTTTGAAATGGAATTTGCATATCCTCAATAAACATGCTATACTCTTAGCTTGGATTTTGAAAATAGCATACTATCTCGGTATTGCAATTTCCATAGTGTATACTAAAGCCTTTGCAGTAATGTGAAGTTTGGTCAAACAGAACGCATTATTGCGAAGAGCTAAAGTATAAACATTACTCCTAGAAGATATTAGGACTTATAGAAATGTAAATATCCATTTCATATTCATCAGAATCTTCTATTCTTTGTACATCTTTTACAATAACGTTAAAACCAGTTGATATTGGTATCAACCCATTATCTGCAATATAATTATTTAATATGTCATAAGTTTCCTGCAATCTATTCGGATTGCCCTTATGCTTAATTTTCAAGCAATTATACAAACACAACTTTTCTTTAAAAGTTATCCTATCCAAGCTAGGAACTGACTTATCTACCCCAAAACAAATTTCCATGTCCATATCACCCGTATGAGAGTTTATTTCATATGTAGTTGATACAGGCATTCCTACCCTATTTGCTCCTTTTGATTTTGCATATTC
>WRGD01000005.1 GCA_009787355.1 Defluviitaleaceae bacterium
TTAGGTACCTCCTTTAGTTAGTGTTGATATTTACCCATAAATAGTTCTTCATATGTTGTACGTTTATCGCTATATCCACATAATTTTCCAAACTCAAACATCCTATCACTAACAGCAATAAGAGGTATGTTCATTCTTTGTATATCTCCAGTTACTACTGTTCTAACTACTTTTGTTTTCATATAAGGTTTAGATAAATCAACAAAATAGATACTTCCACCAATTTTTTCATTGATTATTTTAGAAACATATTTAATAATTTCATAACTGCTATTAAACTTTTTATTAAACTCAACAATTTTTGTAATTTTATCAGTTTTACCTAAAATATCTTTATTGACTAAAAAATGTTGATTATATAAATTTACTAAACTGCTATTTAATACTTGTAAGTTTATCATATCTGAATCAAAATTCCCACCAAATTCTTCATTATCTTCAACTTGAACTGCTTCTGTAATAGAGCGTTCTAATGCTAATTCTGGATAAACATGGCAACCGAAACCCATGTATGCATACCTTGAATAATCTTTTTTATTCACAATCCAAGTTCTAAATGTAGGTATTCCTAAATCGTTAGTATAGTCTCTAGTTAAAATAGTGTACCCCATTTTTTCTATAGAATTAATAACAGATTTAATTTTAGGATTACTTATACTATTGTAATCAACTATAGGTAGTACATAAGGATTTGATTGACCAATCAACCAAGCATCTCTTTCAATAATTTCAAATAAGCCATGCAATATAGCATCCTCAAGTGTTAATCCAGAAGCAGCTCCATTAGAAGTAGATGGTATTAAATTGCCTTTAAAATTTATATCAAACATAAATACTAAAAAAGCAGGTATTAATTTATTTTTTCCATCAACCGATTTTGAAACAACCCAATCTATTTCAATATTTTCATCAAATTTGTCAAAAGAAGTGTTCGTATTCTTAATAGTTTTTGCTATTAATTTCATATCTATAGCATATTCTTTAACATCCTTATATTTCGCACTTAACACAGGAATATCACCAGTATATTGCAATCCAACATGCTCTATAAGCTCAAATGCTGCTGAAAAATAAGCTTGTGTTTTTGTAAGACCTTTACCACATCCTTCATTTTTCCTGAAAATATAGGGGGCTTCGGTATAGTTATTTTGTTCTATAAATGAATTGTAACAATTGACTACATCATTATCACTAAAAGGATTACCCAAAGCCTCCTCAATTCTAACACTAACACCTAATTTTTTTAAATCATTATCAACTATTTTTCTTGTTTCTTCTTCACTTTTTGAACGTATTCCACCAACTGTGTACTTAATATCTCTATCTACTAGGTTGGCATCAACATTAAAATCATTTTCATCTAAAAACTTAAATAAGTCTATTTTATTTAAACTCTCAAAATATTTTACAGCGCTTCCATTACAAAAATCACACTCTGTAGTTGGTAACATTTCTTTTTTAGAATAAAGAAAATTATTAAACTCGAAAGAATATTGGAAATCTAAAAAACAAGACGGTTTGTTATTTAAAAAGCCATATATATCTCGCAAAATAAAATTTGCTATATAATTAAGTTTAGATGTATCTATCTTATAACTACAGCTATACTTGATTTTTTTTATAATTTCTAAAGATAATTTAAGCTCTGTAGCAAATTTATTATTCAATCTTTTTAATTGGTAAGTAGCATCACATTTTAAACAAGCACTTTTACTTGGTATAACAAGAGGACCTACATTAATATTTAAATCATTAAAAATTAATGGGATAAAAATTTTATTTGCATTACATAACAATTCATTAATTTTAAACATTTTTTCATATGTAGAATGTTCTGGAACCCAAATAGCAATATCAAAATCAATATTATTTTTAGTTGATAAAAATTTATCAGTAGAAATAATTATAATGTCTTTTTTAATTTCTTTAAAAGCTAAAGATGCAGAACCTTCCCCAATGACTATAATTTTTGCAAGTTCTTCAGTTAAATTAGTGTCTATCGATTTATTTATTAAACCTTCTTTCAAAATCTCATTCAAAAAATCAGAAACTTCTTTTTTACTGTACCTATCAAGAAAAAATTTTTCTATATCTAAAAATGTATTTAAACCATCAGTATAACTCAAAACTTCTTCTAATATTTTGGGTTCACAATTTAATACCTTTATTTGACCTAACGAAGAACAAATTACACGGTTATTAACAACATCATTTTCATAACTATAAAAATTACTTACCACTGGTTTTTCATATTCTTTATACATAATTGTCTCCATACACTCGTAATTGTTGTTAGTGGGATGTTTTAAAACATCCCACTACTCATACATAAATTATTAAGATTCTGCTGAATTTAATTTTTCTTTACCTTTTGCACGTGGGCTAATAGTTTGAGTTTCTGTAACTTTAATAACTGTTATTTGCATTTAATTCACCTCCTTTTTTTCTAATTATAATAGGTATATACTAATATTAAGATAATAAGAGCTTTAACCATATTTTATTAGAGAAATTTATAAGTTCCCATATTTTATGATTTTCCATATTTAGTGATAAAAATTATGTAGTACTCCATAATATTATAGCTTCATAAACCATACAATATCCTCGATATACTTCCCAGATATACTCCCTATCCCAAATAATACATAATATGGATATGGATATGGATATGGATATGGATATGGATATGGATATGGATATGGATATGGATATGGATATGGATATGGATATGGATATGGATATGGA
>WRGD01000006.1 GCA_009787355.1 Defluviitaleaceae bacterium
AACGCATTTATATAACTGGTTAAAGATAATAAAAAGTGATAGCTTGGAGGAATTAGACATGATAGCAGATAAGCATGATGAGTTCAAAGAAGCAACAAAGTACTTAAAAGAAATAAGCCAAGATGAAGCTATGAGAGAAATTGCTTTTAAAAGAGAAACTTTTTTAAGAGATTGGGCTGCTAGAAATAAGCAGTCTTTTAATAAAGGACTTGAACAAGGCATTGAGCAAAGAAATATAGAATTAGCTAAAAATATGTTATTTAAAAATATGGATTATGAACTGATAGCAGAACTAACAGGTCTTGAACTAGAAGAAATACAAAAACTACAAAAATAACTTTAAAATCTTTTTTTTGAAACGAAACGAAACAAAACTTGTAAAGTAATCCTAAAATAAGCACCAAGTTTTTAAAAACTTGGTGCTTAAATTGAAACTTTATTTACTTAATAGCCCATTCGCCATCTTTAAAGATTTGAATTTCTTTCCCATCCTCAGTTTTACCTATTATATTAATACACGCAGAGCCAATCATGAAGTCATTATGGCTTAGGCTTTGATTTAAGCCTTTTGCCATCTTTTCTTCTTCTGATAGATTTTCTACTCCTGCTAATGTAGATGGATATGCTTTGCCTAGTGCTAAATGGCAACTTGCATTTTCATCGTACAGAGTGTTATACCATAATAAACCAGATTGTGATATTGGACTTGAATGAGGCACAAGTGCTACTTCTCCCAAGAAATCTGCATTTGGATGTATTGTAATCATTTTTTCTAAAAATTCATTGCCTATTTCTGCTTTGTATTCTATAGCTTTTCCGTTTTGGAATCTAATCCAAAACTTATCGATAACATTGCCCATATAAATTAGAGGTTTTGTTGAATACACTATTCCATTTACTTCATCTCTATGAGGTACAGTAAAGGCTTCGTATGTAGGAATGTTAGGTATAAATCTATTATTTGTTTTAGCTTTTATATCACCACTAACCCAAATATGTCCTTTTGGTAAACCTACTTCTAAATCTGTACCTAAACTATTTTTAAAAAAACTTATATAGCCTTTTCATAAAAATAGTTGTAACATCAAGCAAAACTTAAAATATGAAAATATTGCTACTACTTTAGTTAGCTAATTTCAAAAATTCATTTAACTCATCTATTAGAACTTTAGGTGCGTGTGAATTTTTATCGACATATAAATTTATTTCTATGTTTACGTATTTCTATCGTATACCTATTTCCATCTTCTAAAAGACTGTAAATAGCACACTTATCTTTATTTATCTCTTCGTCATAAGTAGTAACACAATGTTTTTGCCATGTACCTTCCTGTACTAAACGTCTAGTTGTCGTTATTCGCTTATATTTTTTAGGTAACTTTAAAGTATTAAATTTACTATTTTCCTTTACTTTAATGGGCTTCATTTTTTTAAGAGTATATTTTATTGTTAAATCGTCATGCTCCTCTAGTAGCTTTTTAATACTCTTTTTGTTTAAAGGAATTGGTTCTTTTAGTTCAATTTTTAATCTTATATAATCTTAAAGTTCTTGTATTATTGTTTTATTTGAATAATGCTCCGAAAAGACAGTAACTCCGTTTTCACTCCATATTGAAAAGAAAAAGTTGTATATAAAATCCTCTTCACTAGGAGTATTTAGAAAATTTAAATGTTTCTTAAAAACTTCTATATCCATTTGAAAAAGTCTTGCTCTATCACTTTCTGAAAGTAGCACGGCTACGTCTACCAGTTTTACAGCATCTTCTAATAAGTATCTATTGATACGTTTCGGTATACTTATTTTCTTATATTTTCTATAGCTTTCGAGTAAATCTTTTTTACATTTAAAATTAAAACATTTTTCTAATTTTCTTTTAGGAATATAGCTAGTTTCTTTAAAATCTTCTAAAATATCTTTAAAGAAAATATGCTCATTACTTAAAAGTCTCAATAAATTTTCTGTAATTTTAGGGAAACAAGTAAAGTTTGGAATATAAGAAGGATAAAATTTTTTGTTATTACTAGTAAATATACTTTTCGTGTTGTATATTATAGTTTTAGCTTTATAAGTTTTTTGAAATAGATTGTGTTCCCATTTATT
The DNA here is from genome assembly GCA_009787355.1 of Defluviitaleaceae bacterium. Taxonomy (GTDB): domain Bacteria; phylum Bacillota; class Clostridia; order Lachnospirales; family UBA5962; genus WRGD01. Next base: position 2,102 of record WRGD01000006.1, read on the forward strand.
ACATTCTTCGTCAAAATATATTTTTGGAAACACCGTTTTTGGTTTTATACTAATAAAATCATTCATATTTGATGTTTGGACATAGTTTATTGAAAGAAGGTGTGTAGAGTTGATTGAAACTTCTCTAATTTTAACAATGTCTGTGTTTATCGTATTAAATTGAACTATCAGTTCAGAGATTTTATTAAGCTCTTTTAAAAAGCCTTTTTTATCGTATAAAGTAATTTGCAAAGTTTCATCTTTAGCAAGTAATTCATAATCGTAAAAGTTTTCTATATCTTCAATAAGGTTGTACATAATACTTTTTAATTTTAAAGAACGAAAAATATTTGTATGCTGTGCTATTTTATCTTTTAGCATACTTTTTTTGGGATATGGCTTTTAAGTTTATTTCTTTTCTCATATTTATATAGTTTCTCTCTTTCAATATGTGTCAATAATTATAGTTAAGTAATCAAAATTGTATGGGAAAGAGCTTACTAAGCCCTTTCCCAATATATCATCTTATGTATTTTTTTAAAATTGACCATGTGTTACTTTCGGCAAACCTTATTTGGTTAATTTTAATAGTTATCAATAGTTTAAAACCCAGATTGAGGTATTCTGTTTGGAGTTCTTTGTGGGTTAAACACTCTAGTTCCAGCTGATGAACTACCTATTACCCATTCACCGCCTGTGCGACCACCTATATCTACACGGTTTGCAAAGTACATTCCGTTTGGTAAATCTCTAAAAGAT
>WRGD01000007.1 GCA_009787355.1 Defluviitaleaceae bacterium
AAAATATCCCAAAATATCCCAAAATATCCCAAAATATCCCAAAATATCCCAAAATATCCCAAAATTAAGGTAAGGAATTGGTGTATACAAACGGAGTTGGTTATATGGCTTTGTTTACTCTTATAAATAAATAACTGAAAGGAGTTTTCCTTGAAAAAACAACGGCGTTCTAAATTTAAAAGTAGCAATTAGAAATATCTAAAGACTGTTCGTAGAAAAAATAGAACTTTAGATATTTCCAAAAAACTTTGTACATACTATCACATTTACAAAGTTTTTTCAAGTACCACATTTTAACTGGTCATGTATCAAAATAGTATATTGATAAAACTTAATGTATTTATAAATTAGTAAAACAAAGTATATATCGTTGTAAATTTTAGAAACAACTATTTTAATACATGACCAAATTTTGAATATTAAATATATCGAAAAGGATGGTTTTATAGTAATGAAAAAATTTACGAAAATTATTACTACAGCATTAATTTTGTCTTTAACCCCTGTTACTTCTTTTGCTCAAGAAGGTAGTAATCCGTTTGGCACATTGAATCCAATTCATGAGAATCAAACAGTTATCTACTTTGAAGCTCCACAACGTGTAATGGGAAGAAATATTTTATCTGATAGAGATATAGTGGCTGAAAGATTGGAAATTATGGGATTTTCTCAAAACTTTTTAAATACACTTCCAGAAAGCTCTATAGAAATCTTAGTGAATTTAGAAAAAATTTTTATAACTGATTTTTTTCATGAGGAATATTTTGATGGAGATGATGTATATTTATCTGAAATATCGAGAGACGATTTTTTACAAAGAAGTAATTTAACTGGAGATGATTTAATAGATGGATATGTTTCTTATGTAAGAGTACAAGATGATTATAATTCTGATGATTATCATATAGATATAATTCCGAATAACAGAAATTGGGTTGAGAACAACGTAGGAGGAGGAACACTTTGGACAAGGCTCGCAATAGGTACTCCCACAAATTCACAAGCACATTATATAGCTATATCTGAATTTGTATGGACAAATATGCCTACTCATCGTGGAACTGATTTTTTAGGATTAACACGTGGAGTTGGATATTCTATTGTTCCAAATACGTTTATTTCATTTACAGAACATACTAGAAGACGTCATTCCTATCACGCTTTATTATCAGGAGTATTTAGAACTTATTTAGGTACTGATACAATTTTAAATACGAATCATACAAATCAAATTGATTTAAGTCAAGGTGTAGCTATAAGTATTAATGTCCCTGTAGATGTTTTACCACCACACACAATGGTACAGGGTACTAATTTTATGTCAACTTTAAATTGGGGTCTTAGTGGGGGTGTAGCATATCAAGGTAGATTAACTCAGCAAAGCCCATGGCAACAAAACTTAAATCATTTTATGACATATTTACATCAAAGGAGCAGTATAACTTGGGGTAGTCCTCAACTAAGTGTTTCTTTTCCAGCTGGAATAAGTGCTTCTATTTCTGTTAGTCCAGCTAATAGCTATACTACAATATCTCGTTCTATTCTTTCAGAGTGGATATGGAGATAAAATTTAATAAACTTATCAAGCTTGCTATAATTTTTTTAGCAAGCTTTTTTGCCATCATGTTTTTTAAAGGATATAGAATTAATATTTCCATTGTTACTCCTAATGTTAACAACGAAACTATTAATAGAATATCACTTCATATGGAACAAATTTTAGAAAACTTTAATCAAATGAGTTATAATGAAAATAATTATAAAAATTTTTATTTTCAAAATATAAGAAATTTGGCTACAATTAATGAGATAATTCGTAATAGTGGTATTCGTTTTGGATATAGTAGCGAGATTGAAATTTATTTATACGATACTCTTTCATTATTATTAGAATATATGATAAATGATATAAATTATTATATAATATCTGAAAACATATCAGAATTTTCAACTATATTTTCAGATATAGTATACTATAGAAATATTTATATAGATACAGGTTTAAGTGAAATGCTAGAAATTTCTTTAATATCTTTATTTATACTTATGTTTCCTGATGATGGTAGTGAAAGACCAACTTTTAACCCTGCTTTTCATTCACAGATAATCCTCATATCTCAAAATTATATTATTGTTGAAAGACTTAATGTATTTCCCTATAGAAATGAAATTGTACCTACTAATCAAGTTTTTCAAGTATATTTAAAAAATAAAATTTCGGAAAAATACGTATCAATTTATGATGAATTTAGAAACCCTATTTCTATTTTAGAACTTAATGAAAAAGATATTATTATTGTTGTTTATAACGAAAGACCTAATTCTATACTATTATTTGAAAACAATTCTAATACTATTATAATTGATAATGCAATTTCTATACAAAAAGTTGATTTATAGTTATGATATACATCGGTCATATATCAAAATAAGTGAAGGTCAAATTCAAGAAAATTAATAAGCAAAGAAACCATAGTAATGTGCATCTCCAGATATTTAGAATAACAAATTTTCTCGACTCACGTAAAGTGATACATGACCCAAAAATTATTACTTATGATAAATTAATGTTGCTAAGAAGTAGATGTTGCATTGTTTATTCTGTAACAAAGTCTAGATTTATGATAACGACAAATTGCATAAGTAGAAGACTTATTGCAAAGTTTTTAGTTTTACACTTGAAAAGGCAACACTAATATTTTATTAAGTTACTTTCATCTAGTGTGATAATTTACTATTGCCGTAGTTTTATTATCAAACACAGATGTTTAGTATATTATAGATAAAAGCAGTATTATCTATATAAAACCCCTTTATTTTGACTTATAATTTAGATAAAACATTAGTTTATTATACAATTTTTTATTGAAATTTGTCAATTTATTAATCTGGTTTTG
>WRGD01000008.1 GCA_009787355.1 Defluviitaleaceae bacterium
TATCTTAATCGTCTTAAACGTTTTAATCTAAGAATTTCTCTTATTTGTGCCATTATTAATTTTGAACATGGTTTTTAGTTTCCGAGGAGGTCTATTAAAGACCTTGATATAACAGATACAACAGTTGAAATCACAAGAAAATAAAAATGACTGTGCTATATTAATAATTGAAAAAAATAAATTCAGAACTCAACACCTAAAATATAATACGATGTTTTTGTATATTAAAAATTAATTTTTTATGATATAATTTTGTCTAGAAATTGTACGTTAAATGAATAATAGCTGTAAATTAAAAACTTAGAAAGGGTAGCTACATACGTATGAAAAAACTAAATATCCTAAACAGGCTACTAAAATTAGGCATAGTATCTGTAATAAGAGGAGAAACAATAGACGAGGCTAAAAATTCCACCATAGCTTGTATAAATGGTGGAATAAAAGGTATAGAAATAACATTTACACTAAATGAAGCAGATAAAGCTATATCATTTTTAACCGATAAATACAAAAAAAATAAAGATATTGTAATAGGGGCAGGTACTGTTCTCGATGAAACGACAGCTCGTATAGCAATACTCTCTGGTGCAGAATTTATTGTAAGCCCTGCTTTTTGTAAAAATACTGCTAAACTCTGTAATCTATATCAAATACCCTATTTGGCAGGTGCTATGACAATTACAGAAATACAAACAGCCCTTAGCTATGGTGTAGATATAATAAAACTTTTTCCATCAAATAATTTTGAACCAAACTTTATAAAAGCTATAAAAGCTCCACTCCCACAAGCAAATATTATGCCAACCGGTGGTATTAATTTAAAAAATATAAAAGAATGGTTTGAAAGTGGAGCAGTTCTAGTAGGAGTTGGTGGTGATTTGACAGCTCCTTCAAAAAATGGAGACTTTGAAAAAATAACACAAAATGCAAAAAAATATATTGTAGAGTACGAAAATTTTTTGAATAATAAAATACGTTAAGAACCTTATATTACTCCAAAATGTTCTAATGCATGCATTATACCATCTTCATCGTTTGAAAGTGTTATATATTGTGCTATTGCTTTCATATCATCGTGTGCATTACCCATTGCTACTCCGATTTTTGCATATTCAATTATACTTCGGTCGTTGTGGGCATCTCCAAAAGACATAACATTTGATTTATCGATATTATTTTTTTGATTAACTATATGTAGTGCGTTCGCTTTATCGATATTTTTTGCAGTTATTTCAAAATAGAACGGTGTCGAGAACGCACCATTAAGTTCATTTTCAAAAGGTGAAAAAATATTATCTATATTTTCTTTTAGATAATTTGCTTCACCTGCAATTAAAATTTTATTTAAAGAAAAATCAACAAATTTTGCTAAATCAATTTTTTCACAAAGTAAAAAGTTTCCTCCACGTGATTCGTATTCTATAATGTTTGACAATTTACCAAAAGTATATATCATTCCACCATAAACATTATTTACATACATATATTTATCGTCGTTCACCATCGGTATAACATCAAAGCTTTTTAGGTGCTCAAGTACCTTTGTTACAAAAACTTGTGGCAAAGTCGTATCAAAAAGAACATCTCCAGTCATTGCATCAGTAATACGAGCTCCATTATAAGATAATGCAAGCCCACCATATTTATCCATTTGCAAATTTTTAATAAGTGTTACCATTCCACTCGTTGGTCTTCCCGAAGCAAGCACTATTTGTATTCCATTTTCTTGTGCTTTTATTAATGCTTTTTTTGTATTCTCTGATATTTCTTTTTTGCTTGTTAAAAGTGTCCCATCGATATCTAAAACAATTTGCTTTATATTCATATTTTCTTTAATCATTTAATTAATCACCTTTATTTTTTATATTAAAGTTGTGTAGCGTGCCTAGAAAAACCTTAAATCTGGAGTTAGACAGACTACATTTAGTAATAATAAGTATATAAACTTAGTCTATCATATTAGTGTTAAATATACAAGTAGACTATTGACACATAACCTTTTAAAAATATAAAATAATAAAAATTTGATAAATTTTTTTGAATTTACTATTTCTTTTTTCTTGATTTCATGATATTATATTAAATCATCACTTGTAATGATTCTCATACTTATACAACATTGGGAACAGTACAATAATTAAAATATATATTTAGGAGGTAACAAATGAAAAACCATTATCCTTTTGAACTTTTACCACTTCCATACGCTACAGATTCTTTAGAGCCATATATAGATAAAGTAACTATGGAAATTCATCATGGAAAACATGTTCAAACGTATGTAGATAATTTAAACAATGCATTAAAAGACCACAAAGAATATCACGATTGGTCCCTTGAAAAATTGTTATACAACTTGGATAAACTACCAGCATCATTACAAGCACCTGTTAGAAACAATGGTGGTGGAGTATTTAATCACAATTTATACTTCAAAATAATGACAAAAGATGGAAAATCTTTGTCTGATGGACCACTTAAAAAAGCTATAGAACGTGATTTTGGAAGTTTGGATAATTTAAAAACAGAGCTTAAAAATGGTGGACTTACACAATTTGGTTCCGGTTGGTCTTGGCTTGTTTCAGATAAAGATGGAAAATTAAGTGTTAGAAAAACTCCTAATCAAGATACATTAATAGCAGAAAATTTAACACCTGTACTTAATTTAGATGTTTGGGAACACGCATATTATTTACTTCGTCAAAATAGAAGACCTGAATATATAGATAATTGGTTTAATGTAGTAAACTGGGAAGAAGCAGAAAAAAACTACAGTAAACACAAAGAAACAGATTATAGTAAATCATAGAATTATGGTTAATTTTAAATGTATTGCTTAATGGCAATACATTTTTTGTGTGTGCCGTGCATGGTACAAATCTAGGAGGTGCAAGTCCACTGTAGGGGCTTGTCGTAGCCAACTACTAGCGAAAGGCAAGAGCGTCCATTGTG
>WRGD01000009.1 GCA_009787355.1 Defluviitaleaceae bacterium
TGTACAACCTGTACAACCTGTACAACCTGTACAACCTGTACAACCTGTACAACCTGTACAACCTGTACAACCTGTACAACCTGTACAACCTGTACAATTTGATATATTTATAATAAAGATGTATAATGATTTTATACTAAAAAAGGAGGTGCGAAATATGATGAAAAAACGAAAGCATTGAACAATTAGTAATATTTTTAAAGTAGCAATATAAGAAATGTCTAAAATCTAATCGTCTCAAGAAGAATTTTAGATGCATTCCTCATAAAACTTAATACATAATAGCATATATATTAAGTTTTTTCAAGAGGAATTTACTGTAGTTCATGTATCGAGATAGTTAAATTGTGAAATTTAACATATTTATTAAAGTTAATAAAAAAATAAAGTATGTATTTTTGTTAAATTTTCAATTTCAACTAATACGATATATGTCTTTATAATAACTTAAAGAGGGGTACATTTTAATGAGAAAACAAATAAAGAAATTTTTAGTAGCAACACTTGTATTTACAAATTTATTTTCTGCAACTAGTGTTTTTGCAACAAATTTATATGAAGAATATGATAAAACAGAAATATTAAACGAATTTGAAAATACAAATTTTTCAAATCAAGAATATATAAATATTTGGGGTAATATAAATATACCTGTAACAGAGTTAGCTACTTGGGAACAACTTCGTTCAGATTTAGCTATTATTAATAGTGTATTATCTGAAAATGAAGAAATTTTTATGTTAGAAAATTCAGATTGGATTAGTGAAGTAAATTTAAGATTAGAGAATTTTTTATTTAATGTTTCTGAGGAGTATCATAACGATATTATAATTCTTTTGATGGGAGGTAATCCGCTTTTAAGAAATTCAATTTCTAATTTCTTTAGTTCTCATCAAAGAAATCCACTAGGAGATGGTTCGGCTAGGTATACTTTTAGACCAACATTTGCAACTAGAACTCTTAGAGCCACAGCCTCTAATGCTTGGATAGCAATTAGTAACCACTATAGTTTTCCTAGAGTTTATAACAGTAGCACTATAAGTAGTTTAAATGATCAATACTGGTGTCATTTTGATTTTGATTTTGAAACTTTCTTTTTTGGAGCTACTTGGGACTTAGAAACATTTAGACCTAATGTTGGATTATGGCAGACAATACTTGCTCTTTGTAATCCTTAATTAGAATAAATCAAAAGATATATACAACAAAAAAACGAAAATAGATTTTTTCTATTTTCGTTTTATTTAAAATTTAAAATATATTTGGAGGTATGTGAATGACAGTTGCAATATTTTTAGTGATTTTTGTTATACTATGTATCTTCTGTCTTATTACTTTAATTAATAAATTAAGAGGTAATAAAAAATTACTAAAAGATAAAAAAATAGATATTATACTACTTTTACTATGTTTTACAGCTTTAATTACCTCTTTAGCATTATTTATGAATATGTCTATTTATGTAAGCAATTATCAATATAGAGGGGGAGTTTCTTTAGTAACAGGAGGAAATTTTTGGAATTTAATGTCATGGCTTGAATTACCTATACTTTTTACAGTTTGTGCAATTTTAATCGTGAAAATTATAAGAAAACCAAATAGTATTTAAGAAAAATTTAATAAATATTCAGTTAAAACTTCATTACTCCAAATATAGTTTTTAAAAACTATAGGGGGGACATACGTATGATAAACTTAAAATTTAAAAAAATTATTTCTGTAAGCTTATTTTTAATGCTCTTAGTTACAATCGCAGCATTTTATTTTATTGTTTTTGCAGAAGAACATACAATTATAAATAACAAAGAATATATTATAAGAATAGAAAACGCTGATATGTTCTTTAATATAACAGATGGATTTGTATATTTTGGTAGAGATACTTGCCCTATTTGTTATAGATTTTTTCCTATACTCGAGGAAATTGTAAATGTAGAGCAAATAGAGGTTTTTTATTTTGATACTGATTATTTTAGAGAAAATGAATTATTAACTAGAGAAGAATTACAAGAATTGTTTAAAAATTATGAAATTACCCATGTTCCAATAATTATAAGATTAGTTGATGGAATATTGTATGAAAGTTTTACACCACCTTCGTATATTTCAGAAGAGAGTTTAATTTTAATCAGAAATAGTACAAATTATTTTCTGAGTTTGCAAAAATAAAAAAGATTATCCTATTCATTATTTTTTAGGGCAATCTTTATTGAAAATTTTATGCCAAGGTAAATATTATGTATATAATTAATACTATTCTACAAATTTTCATGAAATGTATAGCAATATTATTTGCAATACACACAATATTTACTTTTAAAAAAACTACAATATCTTTTTTTCCTATTATTGAAGCAAATGTTGTTACCAATAGAAGAAAATTTATGATAATTAAAAATATATTCGGAATATCCCAAGCAATTATATATTTTTTAGTTTCTCAGATTTTATATAATAGAAATGATATTCCCAATTGGATAGTAATTGGACTAATATTGAATACTTTATTAGCACTTCAAGTACAAAAAAAATTAACTTCTTTAATAGAATAATTATATTATACCCTGTCTAAAATTTTGTAATAATTACACTATATTAGACGAGGGAAGTTTTTTATTATGTAAATTTTCAAGAAATGGTAGTAGCTACTTTAAATACATCTTTTAGAAAAGAATTAGAAGAAAAATGGGGTATCTTGTTATTTATTAATGAAGAGATAGAATTAAAAACATTATCTCCCAAAGTAATAGAAGAATTACGAGAAGAAAATAAACTTGTTTTAGAGTATAGTAAACTAACGGCAAGTGCTAAAATTGAATTTGATGAAAAAGTTCTAAACCTTTCACAAATGGGACCTTATCTTGAAAATTTAGACCGTAATATACGTAAAAACGCTTTAAATGCTATGGCTAATTGGTATATTGAAAATAAAGAAAAATTAGATAATATTTTTAGTGAATTAGTAGA
>WRGD01000010.1 GCA_009787355.1 Defluviitaleaceae bacterium
ATGGACGCTCTTGCCTTTCGCTAGTAGTTGGCTACGACAAGCCCCTACAGTGGACTTGCACCTCCTAGATTTGTACCATGCACGGCACACACACAAATAAAGTTGTATTGACATTGGTATTATTATAGATGTAAAAATATCTCGCAAGTTCTAATTCATAAATATTTACATTTACATAAATTTAAGCTAATATAACAAAAATAATTGTGATATCCTTACTAATTTAAAAAGGGGAAAAATGGAGGAAAAAAATGAACTATAAAATACTACTAGCATATAGTGGTGGACTTGATACTTCTATAATGATACATTGGCTAAAAGAAAATTACAAAGATTGTGAGATAATTGCATTTTGTGCAGACGTAGGGCAAGGTATAAGCGAGTTAGACGGTCTTAAAGAAAAAGCTATAAATACAGGTGCAAGTAAAATATATATAGAAGATATAAGAGAAGAATTTGTAACAAATTATATTTTTCCAACAGTAAAAGCATCTGCAAAATACGAGGGTGAATATTTACTTGGAACTAGCTTTGCAAGACCAGTTATTGCAAAAAAAATGGCAGAAATAGCACAGAAAGAAGGAGTAAGTGCAATAGCACATGGATGCACAGGTAAAGGAAATGACCAAGTTCGTTTTGAAATTGCAATAAAACACTTCTTGCCAAACATAAAAATAATTGCTCCATGGAGAGAATGGGAAATAAAAGGTAGAGAAGATGCAATAGCTTATGCACAAAAACATAATATTCCTTTAAAAATAAATTTAGAAACAAATTATAGTAAAGATAAAAATTTATGGCATCTTAGTCATGAAGGGTTAGATTTAGAAAATCCAGCAAATGAAGCTCCTACAAATAAAAAGGACTTTTTAGAAATATCCGTTTCTCCAGAAAATGCACCAGACAAACCAACATATATAAATATAGGTTTTGAAAAGGGTATACCAGTAAATTTGAATAACAAAAAGGTAGGACCTGTTGAGCTTGTAGAAGAATTAAACAAAATAGGTGGTGCAAATGGTATTGGTATATTAGATATAGTAGAAAATAGATTAATTGGTATGAAAAGTCGAGGAGTATATGAAACTCCGGGAGGTACGATACTTTATAAGGCACATCAAATTTTGGAATCACTTTGTTTAGATAGAGATACAAAACATTATAAAGAAATACTAGCACTAAAATTTGCAGAACTTGTATACAATGGTCTTTGGTTTTCTCCTCTACGTGAAGCAATATCTGCTTTTGTAGATAAAACACAGGAGAGAATGAATGGTAATGTAAAATTAAAGCTTTATAAAGGTAATATTACAAGTGCTGGTATATCATCGCCTTATTCTTTATACGATGCAGAAATGGTTACATTTGAAGAAGATAACGTTTATAATCAAAAAGATGCGGAAGGCTTTATAAATCTCTTTGGACTTCCAACAAAAGTAAGAGCAATGTTAGATGAAAAAAATAAGGAGGCAAAACCAGAGTGGACAGCTTATGGAAAGGGCGATTTGAAAAGGGATTAGCTCAGCTTTCAAAAAATTTTAATGATAGTATAAAAATAGATTCTCTCATGTACAGTGAGGATATAGATGGTAGTATAGCACATGCAAAAATGCTAGGAAAAATCGAAATACTAACAAAAGATGAAACTGTACAAATAGTAGATGCACTAAAAAATATAAAAAGTGAAATAACTAACAATACACTAAAAATAGACTATACAGCCGAAGATATACACACATTTGTAGAATTAGAGTTAACAAAAAGAATAGGAGATTTGGGCAAAAAATTACACACAGCAAGAAGTAGAAACGACCAATCTGCAACAGACCTAAAACTATATCTAAAAAGAAAGGTAACAAAAGAGATACAACCAGCTATTAAAGTTCTTGTAAACAATATAACAAAAGTAGCAGAAGAACATATAGATACAATAATGCCCGGTTTTACACACTTACAAGTAGCACAGCCTACAACTCTTGCCCATCACTTACTTGCCTATAATGCTATGCTTATTCGTGATTTTGAAAGATTTTCAGACTGCTTAGATAGGCTAAATACTTCGCCACTTGGTGCTTGTGCTATGGTGGGAACTACTTTTAATATAGATAGAGATTTTACATCAAAAGAGATGGGATTTGAAAAACCTACTTTTAATACAATAGATTCTGTTTCTGCAAGAGACCATATAATAGAGCTTTCATCTGCTTGTTCTATATTAATCATGCATCTTAGTAGATTTTGTGAAGATATTGTAATATGGAACAACCAAAATTTCAATTTTATAACTTTGTCTGACGAATATTCAACAGGCTCTAGTATTATGCCACAAAAGAAAAATCCAGATTTAGCAGAGCTTATACGTGGAAAAAGTGGTAGAGTTTTTGGAAACAATATAAATCTTTTAACACTTATGAAGGGTTTGCCACAAAGTTATAATAAAGATATGCAAGAAGATAAAGAACCTATATTTGATAGTGTAGAAACTGTTATAAATAGCCTTGTAATAATGTCCGAAATAATAATAACATCTACTTTTAATAAAGAAGAAATGCTTAATAGTGCAAAAAAAGGTTTTATAAATGCAACTGATTGTTCTGATTATCTTGTAAATAAAGGTATGCCTTTCAGAGATGCTTACAAACTTATCGGTTCTTTAGTAGCAGACTGTGTAAAAAATGACTTAACGTTAGAAGATGTAAGTATAGAAGAATATAAAAAACTGTCGAATTTATTTGAATCTGATATTTATAATAAAATAGATTTAAAAACTTGTGTAAACAATAGAAATACTAAAGGTGGTCCTTCTAAAGAAGCGTTGCTCACACAAATATGTATATGTAAAGAATTTTTAGAAAATAAGCAATAAGTTTAAAATCTGTCTTAGAAACTAATATCTAAGACAGATTTTTTGTGTGTGCCGTGCATGGTACAAATCTAGGTGGTGCAAGTCCACTGTAGGGGCTTGTCGTAGCCAACTACTAGCGAAAGGCAAGAGCGTCC
>WRGD01000011.1 GCA_009787355.1 Defluviitaleaceae bacterium
GGACGCTCTTGCCTTTCGCTAGTAGTTGGCTACGACAAGCCCCTACAGTGGACTTGCACCACCTAGATTTGTACCATGCACGGCACACACAAAAAAGCCAACTAAGTTTTAAATTAGTTAGCTTTTTATATTTATTAGTACCCAACTTTAAGTGTTGTAACACTTCCTATATTCAATTGTCTCGAATTAACTGTAGCTTCAAATCTCGAATTACCATCATTAAAAGAACCAATTCCAATAGTTAATGCATCACTATCTAAAATTTGTCTTCTATGACCTGTTGAGTTCATCCACGAATTAAATGGTCCTACAGCGGCAGAAACGAAAGAGGAAAAAGAAGCAATACGCCCACCACCAAAATGTATATCTTCTCCAACGCCAAATGTACTTATACTATTATTGATATGACCAAACATATCTGCTCTATTTCTAGGAGAACCTGTTATATTACTCCAATGAGAAGAATAACCATTGTTCATCATAGATTGACTATGAAATCTAGCTGCCATGCTTAATTCTTGACTAATAGCTAGTGTACGTAATCCATGCCTTGCTCTTTCTTCATTAATTAGCCTAATAATTTCAAGCTCAAAATCGTTAATACCACCTAACTCCTTATATTCTTCTATCCAAGCATTAAGCTCTATTTCTGTTAGTCTTCTATTTAAATTAATATTACTTGCTGTTTCTAAAAGCGTAGGTGCATTTTTGGTTAAATCTATAAGCTCGGCACTTGTTAATAAAGTAGGTTCATCAAACCATATCACTTGCATTGTTCCAGAACTTGGAGCTATATTAATTGTTCTATCCGTGTTTCTTACTTCAACACCGCCTAACATCTCTTCTCTAATTTCTCTCAATCGTGTTAAATGTAGTACATATGTCCCCATACGGATTGTAATAGGTTCAATTGCCCTTTCTCTTGTGGCTTCAGTCCAAAGTGGACCTCCTTCAAATTCTGCTGTTCTTATTCTATTTATTCGGTTAATAGCCTCATTATTTCTTCTTTCATAATTGGCTATAAGAGATTCTATTTGTGGTAATGTATTGTTTTCAAAATAAAATGGTGTTGCATTAGTATTAACAGTCATTATTCCAACTAGCATAGTTCCAGTTAAAGCAGTTACTACTGCTTTTTTAAATTTATTGTTGTTCATTTTAATTTCCCCCTAAATGTAATATTGTAATGTTTCTAAATTGATTTCAAATTGTTTTACAGCTTGTTTTTTATTTTTTCTATCTCGTTTAAAGCAAGCCCTGTTGCTTGTGATATTTGTTCTACTGTCAATCCTAATGAAATTAAATTTTTAGCTATATTAATAGCTTTTTCTCTTTCACCCCGCTCCCTAGCCATACGTTCTCTAACAGCTTGGTATCTTAGAAAAGTTTCACGATTAAAAGCACGTATTCTAGCACTTTCATCTGCACTAAGCTCTTTTATATAACTTACAGATTGCTTTAACTCTGGTACATTTTTTGCAATTATGTCTAACTCCTCCTCACTCTTTGCTCTTATTATTTTTATCCAATTTTGTTTTTGATTTTTTCTATCTCGTTTATACTAAGTCCAGTACCTTTTGATATTTGTTCTAAAGAAAGTACATTCATTTCAATTAGATTTTTAGCTAAAGATATTTTTTCTTCTTTAATACCCTGCTCCCTAGCCATACGTTCTCTGACAGCTTGGTCTCTTAAAAAAGTTTCACGATTAAAAGCACGTATTCTAGCACTTTCATCTGCACTAAGCTCTTTTATATAACTTACAGATTGCTTTAACTCTGGTACATTTTCTGCAATCATGTCTAATTCCTCCTCACTCTTTGCTCTTATTACTTTTAGCCAATTGTAAAGTAATGTTCCATCTTCATTTTTAGGTAACTTTTTAAGTTCTAGCGTGTGTATTTCTATCACATCACTAAATGTATACCCTGTTTTTTTACTATTGATATTGAAAATATCGTGATATTCTTTATGATTTTTATCTTTTATTAAAGGAAAACCTGCTATAAGTATTGATACTATTTTTGTTAGTTTATAGCTATCACCTTTAATTAGTTGTGTACTTAGATTTTTAGATATACCAAATACAATACGGTTTTCCATAAGCTCCATGGGTTGCATTTGTAATTCTATTATAATTACTTGGTCTTTTAACTCCAATCTAAGGTCTATAACTGTAGATTTATCATCTTCTTGCTCTGCTATACTTAGTGGGTCTAGTATTTTTAAGTCTATAAAATCTTCTTCTTTTATATTTAACACTGCTCTTAAAAAAGATATTAGACTATATCTATTTTTTTCACTGCGAAAGTAGGCTTTGAAGACAACATCATTCGTTAGTTCTAACAATGGTTTTGCTAATGGCATAAACTCCCCCTTTTGTTTTTTTATTTCTTACGTTTTCTTGCTTATAAATCTATTATAGCATATGAAAAAACTGTTGTCAGGGGGTTATAGGAAATTTTTTATTCAATTTTATGTTTATTTTTTATGTAAATCGTGGTAATTGTATGTGCTTGATATGTATTTTTAACAAAACCCTACATAGAGTTATTAATTTTCACGATTATAGATATGTAGACAATATAATAACAATAACTTTAAGAGGTTTTATGCAATTCCAAAAAGAATATGAAATTTTAACATCTATAAACAGACGAAAAATGTTAGAGATTTCTTATAAGTTCAAAAATGCTAAAATAAAAATTTACTATAACAATCAAAATTTTCAAGCACTGATTTTAATATGCGATATAAACAGTAAAATATTACTAAGAAATTTACTATTTTATAAAGATAAAAATAATATTATGTGTATTGATGGTCATTGGGGTAAATACCACAAATATCTTTATACATTAAGTGATGACGGTAGCTTAAAAGGTAACTTCAATAACTTTTACAATAAACTAAGATGTGCAATATATAATAGACATGTCCAATAACTAACAAAATAAATAAAAATATTCGATAGAAAGAGAAAAAGGATATTAAAATAAATGATATTAATAAATAACGAG
>WRGD01000012.1 GCA_009787355.1 Defluviitaleaceae bacterium
ATATATATATATATATATATATATATATATATATAGGTGCGCCATGTGTTATAAAAAGTAGTATGCCAATGGGTTAATACAGTTTTAACAACTTTCTTATCACATACTTGAGAATTTTTAACTCCAGCTTTCCGTTACAGGAAGTATACAGTACACATAATAACAAACCTTGGGTTACAACAGGAATAAAAACCTCATGCCAGCATAAAAGAGAGCTTTATTTGACCAGTAGAGATAGTAATAATTCTAAATTAAAGGCACACTACAAATGTTACTGCTTAATTTTATCTAAAGTAATTAAAGCTGCAAAACAACTTTATTACAACAATAAGATTTCTAAGTCCAACAATAAAATAAAAACTACCTGGGATATTACAAAAATGGAAACATGCAAAAACCATACAAATAAAGGTACTCAACTCATAAACATTGATGGAAACTTAGTTACTAATCAACAATTAATTTCAAATTATTTCAATAACTACTTCTTAACAGTAGCTGACAGACTTACTAGTAACATTAAAAATGATAAAACTTCATTAAATCGTAAAAATCCAATATATTGTCTTCATAAAAACTTTAATCTCCCCTGTTCAAACATGAAACTAAAATATACAACACGCAAAGAAATATAAAACATTATCAAATCACTAAAATCCAAAAACTCTCATGGATATGATGTGATTCCTATGAAAATTCTAAAAGTACATGTAAGTACACCTTTCATTTCATCTCCTACATATGTAACAAGTCACTTTCGTGAGGTATTTTTCTCATCTCGATTAAAATTTTCTGAAATAAAACCCTTACACAAAAAAGGAGGCAGAACAGCTATAACCAATTTTAGACCTATATCTTTAATTACATTCTTTTCAAAGATTCTGAGAAAAGTTATATATACAAAATTGTACCAATACATCAACAAAAATAATATATTAGCAAAAGAAAAATATGGCTTCAGAAATAATTCCTCGACTGAAAAAGCCTCCTTCAAACTAATAAATGAAATATTACTAGCACTTAATAATACATTAAGGGCTGGTGGAATATTTTGTGACTTAGAAAAAGAATTGGCTCCGTAAATCATGATATACTATTGTCTAAATGTGAATTTTGCGAATTCAGGGGCAAACCCAATGCACTGCTACGACCATACCTCAGTGATAGATAATCATAGAGTACTAATAAACAATAGCTCTTCTAATACTACTATTTTTTCAGAATGGGGCAAAATAAAACACGGCGTTCCTCAAAGTTCAGTACTTGGTCCTTTGTTCTTCTTAATCTATATAGATGATCTTCCGAATATAATAACATTAAAAAATGATTAAACTTCATTAGCTGACCCATCGAAACCGATTCTATTTGCAGATGACACAAGCATAATAATTACAAATCCTAGTCCCTCAAAATTTAAAGAAGATATTAACAATATAATTGATAACATAAATGACTGGTTAAGAGGTAACCCATTATCATTAAATTTTGATAAAACTTACTTTTCACAGTTTAGGCTTAAAATAGTTATGAAATTAATAAAAAATAAGTTGTGACAATAATCTGATTAAACAGACTAAAAATACTAAATTTCCTGAATTAGATATTGACAGTTGCTTGTTATTAGATATAGACAGTTGCTTCTTATTAGATATAGACAGTTGCTTGTTATTAGATATAGACAGTTGCTTGTTATTAGATATAGACAGTTGCTTGTTGTTAGATATAGACAGTTGCTTGTTATTAGATATAGACAGTTGCTTCTTATTAGATATAGACAGTTGTTTGTTATTAGATATAGACAGTTGCTTCTTATTAGATATAGACAGTCGCTTGTTATTAGATATAGACAGTTGCTTGTTATTAGATATAGACAGTTGCTTGTTATTAGATATAGCCAGTTGCTTCTTATTAGATACAGACATTTGCTTGTTATTAGATATAGACAGTAGCTTGTTATTAGATATAGACAGTTGCTTCTTATTAGATATAGACAGTTGCTTGTTATTAGATATAGACAGTTGCTTCTTATTAGGTATAGATTGTTGCTTGTTATTAAATATAGATAGTTGCTTCTTATTAGATATAGACAGTTGCTTTTTATTAGATATAGACAGTTCCTTCTTATTAGATATAGACAGTTCCTTGTTATTAGATATAGACAATTCCTTGTCATGGATAAACCTTATTGATCAAATGGTGATTAAACTTATCAGAGCACGCTATTCATTTAAGTATGTCAAAACTTTTATGTCCCAAGGTACACTAAGGACAATTTACTTTCCATATTTTCATTCCATCTTATCGTATGGCATAATTTTTTGGTGCAATTCTGCAAACAGCTCTAATATTTTTAAAATTCAAAAGAGGATAATTGGAATAATTATGAATGCTAGAAATAGAGATACTTGTCGTCATTTATTCAAGAGTCTAAAAATTCTACCATTAAAATCACAATATATTTTTTCCCCTTTTATTATTTGTTGCCAAAAATAGAGATTCATATGAACCGAATTCAGAAATTCATAATATCAACACTAGATTTAGTTCTGACTTACATATTCCAACTGAAAAATTAACAGCTTTTTAAAAAATCTCTTTTGTTTTGGAATCAAAGTTTTTAATTACCTTTCTACTAGCATCAAGAATACATCTCATGACAAACACAATTCGTATTTCTTTTAAA
This sequence comes from Defluviitaleaceae bacterium, assembly GCA_009787355.1. Taxonomy (GTDB): domain Bacteria; phylum Bacillota; class Clostridia; order Lachnospirales; family UBA5962; genus WRGD01. The sequence goes on from WRGD01000012.1 coordinate 2,684, forward strand.
ACGTTTCCTTCTTATAAATTCATTTTACTCGTTACATGAATATTTTGCTCGGAATTCCAATAGAGATCTTGGCTTAGTGTAATCACTTTAAAAGTAAACATCAAAATATTTTTACATGTAACTTAAATCAATACCATTCTATATTATTACTTTTAATTTGTATTCTTAACTCTTAGGTATATTTATATACATACACATATATACGTGTATATAGATGTAGTGGCAAACTCAACTTCCAATTGGTCTTTAACCCTTTAAAGTCCGAATTAAATCCCATCTGCTATTTGCTGGCATTATTAGGAGCTCACCATTTTCTCCACGTTAGCAGGATAAGGGTTA
>WRGD01000013.1 GCA_009787355.1 Defluviitaleaceae bacterium
TTAATTCCGGATGCATACTCATATAGTTCAACTATAGCTTCTGGTATCTGAAATATATGCGAAAATGCATTACTTTTTATCTGTCTTGGACTAATTTTGAACACCTCCTCATTAAAGTATTTTTGATTTTTATATGTTTTTTATCTTTTGACACTTTGTATCACTTCTTTAATCTTTTTCTTAAAATTTATACCTTTATTATATCATAAACATTTGGTTTTTGTAGGTAAACCTTTATTATTTCTTAAAATTTATTTTTGAATATCTATGTTCCTATATTTTGTAAATATTGTCATTAGGACTTGTTGACAAAGTAGAATTTCTAAGTATCCTAAAAAATTTTTTTTAAATAAAATACTTGACACAACAAACAAAATTTGATATAATATTTTTCTGATATATTCTAAATGAGTGTATGGAATTTCTTGAATTTTATCAATTTACTGGTTCCTTTAGGGTCAAAAAAACCACCTATTATAATAGGTGGTTTTTATATAGATTAATCAACTTTCTTAATTAATCATTTTCAAACTTATTTAAAAGTTCTTCAAAAACATCAAGAGCGTCTAAAATAGGTTTGCTTGTAGTCATATCTACACCAGCTTTCTTTAAAAGCGGTATAGAATAATCACTAGAACCACTTTTTAGCATTTTTACATATCCTTCTAATGCACCTTGTTTGTTTTCCAAAATAGCCTTACCTATTGCTACAGAAGAAGCAAAGCCAGTTGCATATTGGTATACATAAAAACCTCTATAAAAATGTGGTATTCTAGTCCATTCATAAATTACTTTGTCGTCCATTTCAAAATCTAGACCAAAGTATTTTTCTATTAATCCTTTGTATATTGAACTAAACTCTTCACTACTATCAATTATTATTGTATTCTCTACTAAGTCGTGTACTTCTTTTTCAAACTCTGCGAACATTGTTTGTCTGAAGAATGTTCCATAAAAATTAGTTAGATAGTAATTAATTATATATTTTTTAAACTTACTGTCTTCTGCAGTTTCAATAAGATAATTTATAAGAAGGCTTTCATTTATTGTTGAGGCAACTTCTGCCAAAAACGAAGTGTAACTTCCATACACAAAAGGTTGATTATTCCTTGTATAATAACTGTGTACAGAATGCCCCAATTCATGAGTTAAAGTAAATAAAGAACGTATGTCATCCATATAATTCATTAATATATATGGAGGCGTTCCATAAGTACCCCCACTATAAGCACCTGGATATTTGTTTTTGTTTTCGTATACATCTATCCATTTAGAAGACAATATTTTTTTAACTATTCCTACGTATTCTTCACCCATTGGAACAAGAGATTTTAAAATTATATCTTTAGCTTCTTCATAGGTTACTTTATAATCTATATCTTCAACTAATGAAACGTGTAAATCAAAAGGTTTTAGCTTATCTAATCCAAGTACATTTTTACGCATACTTATATATCTGTGTAATAAATTCAGTTTATTACTTGTAGATTTTATAAGGTTTGAATAAACTTCTACTGGAATATTATTTTGTACAAGTGAAGCTTCAAGCGAAGAATTATAGTTTCTAGCTTTAGAATAAAAAGCCTCTTTTCGTACATAATATTCATATGAACCAGCTAATGTACCTTTTCGTGAAATAAAATAATTGGAGTAAGAATTATAAATATTTTCACGCAATACTCTATCGTTAGAAGAAATATATTTAGAGTAAGTACCATGAGTAACTTCTATTTTGTTACTGTTTTTATCTAAAACAGGTTCAAATACAGTTTCATTATTATTTATAATATTGAAAGTTTTACTGTAACCATTTGCAAAAGAAAAAGATTTAGCAAGTAATTCTTCTTGTTCTTTTGGTAGAATATGTTCGGCTTTAAGAAAAACATCATATAAATCATGTTTATATATTTGTAATTCTTCTGTATTTTCTAAAAATTTATCTATCGTTTCTTTTCCTATTTCTAAAACTTCGGGTTCAAGAAAACTTATAGTAGTATTAGCTTTTGTAAGTAATTCTGTTGATTTATTTTGTAATCCTTGATAAAAAGTATTTTTCGTATCTTGATGGTGCTTCATCTTTGCATATACATAAATATGATATACTTTTTCTCTTAAATCATATGTTTCATTTATTACTTTTAAGAGAAATTCACCACTTGTAGAAAGTTTGCCTTTGTATTTAGAAAAATCATCTAATTTAATTAAAATTTCGTTGAAGGAAATTTCCCAATCGTCATCTGACTTATAAACATAAGATAAATCCCATTGGTAATTTATATCCATTTCTTTTCTATACTTTATTTTTTCCATAAACTATGCCCAAGGTACGGGTTCCGTAGGTTCTGGTGAACCTCCAGTTCCAAGCTTAATCATTGCCATCAAAGTTATTAGTATCATTATATTATTTCCTTTCTTACTCTTATTTTTTCCATAAACTATGCCCAAGGTACTGGCTCTGTAGGTTCTGGTGAACCTGTACCGCCAGCCCTAATCATTGCCATCAAAATAAATATTGCCATCATTTAAAATTCTCCGTAAACTTATTTTTTTCATTTTTTATAAATATGTTCACATTATATCGTATTATATACACTTATGTCAAATAATTTTTTGAAAAAAATAATATTTTTTCACAATTCAACTAGTAGTTATATATTTTTTCATCTAAATGGTATATTTATTATGTAAGCCATGTGTTTATCTTTGTTTAAAATTTCAAAAAAGTTACCTACGTTTGACTATTTGATGCTCCTACATAAATGAAAGTTTAATCTGTTGACAAAGTAGTATTTTTAAATGTCCTACATTTTTTTCAACAAAACACTACATGACAAATTTTCTATAATATATAAAGTAAAAAAGCAACCTGTATTTAGGTTGCTTTTTTATAAAATAATCAATTTTCTTAATTAATCATTTAAAATAGGCTTATTTTTTAGCTGCCTGTTAGTTCTTTTACATTTCTTCTTGTAGTTTCTGTATCTCTTCTAGTCCAAGACCTGTAACTTTTGCTATAAGTTCATTACTCATATTTTCAGATAATAGATTTTTA
>WRGD01000014.1 GCA_009787355.1 Defluviitaleaceae bacterium
TTCTTTTTTTTTTTTTTTTTGATTATAATTGAGATGTAGTAATATTATTACATATTGAAACACCTATATTTTTGTATGTTTGACGAAATTTGCAAAAATATTTTAGAAAAATTTTTTTAAAGGAGTTAGTTTTATGCAAGATTTTTTTAAAAAAGTAACAGCATTTTTATTGTTACTAGCAATTATGCTAAAAGTTATTGTACCTGTATATGCAAATGATATTTTTAGCTCTGATGTAAATAGTAATTTTCCTGTTGGTACAACTTTTTACTACGATGGATTTACACACGAAGTAACATCTAATAATTCATATGAAATTGTTGTAACAACACGCTCTGATAATTATATCACAAATGTAAGAATTGATAAAATAACTAGAGATGTAACAATGCAAGTAACAGAAGTAAATTCAGATTTTAGAAGAACTATTTCAGATAATTTAGAATTTTCTATTAGTGGTAATACTATTGATGGTGAATTATTTGATATAAGTTTTTTACAAAATGAAAATGTTGTGTATGATTTTACAATACAAGAGTTTGAAAACCCAAGAGCTAGAGCTTTTGTAGTACCTTTATGGATGGGATTGGGTGTTGGTGCTGTGCGTGGGTTGATAGCTTTTGGTGTGGCTGTTATTATTGGTTCTACTGCATGGGTTGCTGCAGACCAACTTATTTCTACAATGGAAAGACAAAATGAATTTAGATATTTTGCTGCACAAGCTGTAGGAGGTATGCTAATGGTTGGTCCAGGTTTAAACAATAATAATCTAGCTAGAAATACAGTTATAGCTGCTCATGAAGCTACTGTACAAGCAGAAGCTACGGGAAGAAGAGTTCCTCCAGCTGGAGTATTTGCTATTACTCGTTCTTTTGCTAAAGGATTAGCAGGTGTTGATCCAGTAATAGCACTACCTCATGGAAATGTTGGTTTTTTTCCTCATTATCATCCTCAGTACGCATTACGTGGTCATATATGGCATCCTTAAAATAATACACTAATACATTATATTAATAGCAAAGTTAAATCTCATAATTTTAACTTTGCTGTTTTTTCAATTATTCCATAGCTATTAATTAACATAAAAGAGGTATTAAATAATATGTTTAAAGAATACGACATAAGAGGTCTTTATTGCTTGAGAAATAACAAATATTTAGAACTTTTAAATTATTTATTTGAAGAATGTGAAATATTAACATTTTGTGAATTAGGTTCTTATTGTTTTGAAAATCAAGCTGAAAATTTTATTAAAAATATTGAAAAATATAGAATTAAAAGTATTCAATTAAAACAATGGTATGGTTGGTATAATCCTTTTGTTATTTGTTCGGGTAATGCAGATTTTGATACTTATCTCATTGTACATTTTTATAAATGTTGTGAAGAATTAAAAAGTATTTTATTAGAACATACAACAGATTTACTTTTAGGTAAATATGATCCTTATTATAATGAACACACAATTGACTTTTCGATTTTACAAGATATATGTTTTTTCAAAAAAAATAAAATATTTTTAGCAACTATTACACATGAGAGTATGTGTAGTCTTTATTCACAAAACAATACCGACTTGACATTTTTTGAGAATATTATAAAAGATACATATTGTGAAATTGAACTTGCAAATTCTGAATATTCTTTTATAAATAACTATATAGATATAACCAAATATGGTTTTTAAATAAAAAATAGGTATATTATTAAAAGATATTTATTTTTAACTTTGTTATTATATCTCTTGTAATCAAATTTAGTATATTAATTAAAGGTGAATATATGTTTAAAGAATATAGATTTACAAATCCACATTCAATAGAAAATGGTAAATACAAAGAACTTTTAGATTATTTATTTCAAGAATGCGATGTATTATCATTTTGTGAATTAGGTTCTTACCAGCTTTGGTTCCAAGCTGAAAATTTTATGAAAAAAATCGAAAAATTTAGGATTAAAAGTATTCAAGTAAAAGAGTGGCATGGTTGGTTTAGTCCTTTAATTACTTGTACTGGAAGTACCGATTTTGATACCTATATTATTGTGCATTTTTATAAATGCTGTGAAGAATTGAAAAATATTTTATTAGAAAGTACAACGGATTTATTTTTCACTAAATACGATTCTTATTATAATCATACAATTGATTTTTCAATTTTACAAGATATATGTTTTTTCAAAAATAATAAAATATTTGTAGTAACTCTCACACATGAAGGTATGTGTAATTTTTATCCACAGTCTGATTTTGATTTGCAATTCATTAAAGATATGTTAAAAGGAACTTATTGCGAAATTGAACTTCAACATTCAAAATCTTATTATTCAATTTATAATTATAATTATAATTATAATTGTATAGATATAACCAAATACGGTTTCTAAAATAAAAAGTAGGTGAAACAATGAAAAGACGTTATCTTTTATCAAAATATAAACCCTTACTCAATTCAAAAGAAAATTTTAAAGAAATTACTCCAAACATGAAAAATTTTAATGTAATAGGTGAAAATTTTAAAGAACTTTTGAATTATCTTTTTTCTAATTGCAATGTAATTTCTTTTAGCAATGCATATGTATACGAAGATATTTATACACGTAAATTAAAAGACAAAAAAGATTTTAATAAATTTTCAAAAGACATAGAAAAATATCATATAAAAACTTTTGATACTCCATACTGGCATTGTTATTTTGCTTATTTAAACGAAAATGAAGAATATGAGGGATATATTCAAGTTTCTTTATATAAAGCTACTGAAGAATTAAAAAATATTATATTAGAATACACAGATAATTTATTTTTTGAAATTTTATCAAATGAATATAACAGATATATAGTAAATCCAAAAACATTAGAGGATATTTGCTTCTTCAAAAATGATGAACTTTTATTAGGTACAAGTTCTATGTCTAAAAGTTGTAGTATATATCCAAATACAGCAAAAGAATTGAATTTTTTTAAAAATCTTTTTGAGAAAGATAGTTACAGTTTAATAACTCCAAGAGAAATATGGGATAAGCGGAACGACTATATATGCTTGAAAGATTTTTTGTAAATAAAATACCCAATCAAAATATTTAATATTTTGATTGGGTATCTTTATTCATTACTCAAAGCTCTAGTTATAGCCTTCTCATACTTACTAAATGTTTCAAGAAATCTTTCCAACTCCTCTACAGAAAAATTGTCTAATAC
>WRGD01000015.1 GCA_009787355.1 Defluviitaleaceae bacterium
TAGGTATCGTAATAAAAATTGTACTAGATATTCCTTGAGGGTTTCTTTTTTGTCCTCTATTTCTAATCTTCTCAAAGGTTAGTGGACACGTCTAATAAATAACGATTTTAAACATAAGCACTTTTTAAGTACTATTATATATATGTCTTCTGGTACACATAGTCATTCTAAAAATGTAATAATAGATGGGCAACAAAGATTAACCACTATTAGTATTTTGCTTATTACAATTGGAAAAATAACAAAAAATGAGACTATATTAAAAAAATATATTGTAAATAGGGATTGGAATATTGATAATTATAACTATATAAAATTAAAACCTATAGAACGAGATTATCAAATTTATAGAGAAATTATAAATGATACAGATGTAAGTTTTAAAAGTTCAAATATATACTTAAATTACAATTATTTTTTTAATCAAATAAAAACGAAAGAATATGCAGATAAGATATTTAAAGCATTAGAATACTTAGAAATAGTTTATATAGAACTTAATGAAGATGAAAATGTACAATTAATTTTTGAAAGTTTAAATTCAACTGGATTGGGATTATCACAGGTAGATTTGGTACGTAATTTTTTACTTATGGGAAATAGTTATGAAATACAAAAAAGATTTTATAAAGATTATTGGTTTACTATAGAAAATAAGGTTGGACTTAATAATGTTGAAAGATTCATTAGAGATTTTATTATTTTAAAGAGTAATGAATTACCAAAAGATACAAATGTTTATGAGTGTTTTAAAAAATATTATTCTTCTAATTACAAAGACAAAGAGGCTATTTTTAAAGACCTGTTATCATATTCTGAAATATATTCATACCTTCTTAATTCTAATAGTGGTAATGATAAAATAAATACTATGCTAGCAGAAATTAAAAACTTAGGTGTACTAAGTGTTTATCCTGTTTTATTGAGCTTGATGTTTAAATATTTTGAATTAAAGATAATAATAGAAGATAATGTTTTGAAAACATTAGAAGTGATATTATCTTATATTTTGAGAAGAAAAATATTATCTTTACCATCCAATGCTGTTAATAAAGTGTCCTATACATTAGCAAGAAAAATAGATGACAATGAAGTTGTTGATACTTATAGATTAATTTCAGAGTATCTTTTAAATTATAGTGAGAGCGGAAAATTTCCCACAGATGTAGAATTAAAGGAATATTTAATAAACAAAGAATTAAAAAGTTCAGTACCAATAAAATATATACTCAGTAAAATTGAAAAAAATATTACAAGAGAAGTTGTTAATTTTGATGAAACTCAAATAGAACATATAATGCCGCAAAATATAAAAAATATGCCGGAATGGCAAATTGAACTTGGAAAAAATCAAAAAGATGTTCATGAAAATTATCTTAATAATATAGGTAATTTAACTTTAACCATGTACAATCAAAAATTGTCCAATAAACCTTTTTCAGACAAAAAAAATGATTATACACAAAGTAATATTAGAATAACTAGAGATTTAACAAATTATGAAAATTGGAATGAAGGTAGTATAAAAAAACGTTCTGAATATTTAACTCAAAAAATTATAGATATTTTTATATTTCCACATGAGTTTATAGAAAAAGATGAAACAAGAGTTAATACAGAGTATAATATAATGGATGATACTAATCCTACTAGTTCTAAACCTACTAGTTCTAAACCTACAAAAATAATATTTGAAAATAAAGAAATAAAAGTTTCGACATGGAGAGAATTTTTTAAGAAATTTTGTTTTGAACTTTATAACCAAGATACAGAGTATTTTAAAAATATAAACCAAAGTTTTATAAGTTTAGAATTTAAAGATAATACACCAAGTTCTAGATGGGTTAAAATAGATAAAGATGTAGATATTTATATAAATACTTATGGTTCTGCTTTTCAATTACTTAGTTATTGTAAAATACTTGCTCGTGAGTATGGTATACAAGATGATATAAGTTATTTCATATATAGGTCATAGGTCTTTACTATGAATTATGAAAATATCCCCTACAAAATAATAGATGAAAATAATATTACAAAAGAATATAAAGAATCAAACTGGAAAATAGCAATTGGTATACAGCAAACAGATAATTTAAAACCATCGCAATATTTAATAGCACTATCAAATGAACATATCCAAAAATGGTAAATCTGTAATTTATGCCGATTTTAATTCTATAAGCGATACAATAAATTATGATTTTGAAGAAAATGGCATATATCTTACAAAATTTTTTGAAAATCTATTCCTAGTCAAAAATAATATTTTGGATAGAAAAGATATGATTAGATAAAAAAACTTGCTCTGTTGTTTTGTTTGAAAATACTCACGACAAACGCATGAAGTAAACAAAAAGTAACAAAAAAGGTATACTTTATCTTTTGTTTTAGAAACTTACATTCCTCTTCTCCTTACCCTTTAATTTTCTCTTGACTTATATTATATTATCTGAATTATTTCCCTTCATGCGTTTGACGTGTTTATTTTCAAAACAAATCTTTTTAAATTTCAAAAAATATGTTATCATAATTAAACGATATATTTACACTATTTAATGAGGTTTTTATGAAAAGAAAAAAACTCTTTTATTTATCGATAGTTGTTATAACAGCTATGATTTTTCTGCCTTTTATTTTACATGGTCAAGATAAAAGTGCGTATGGTGTGTGGGTTTGGGAAAACTCTCATAGTGAAATACCGATTACTGTAGAGTTAGATGGTAATTCGTTTTTTAATACTTTTACACTTGTTTCTTACGAGGGAATAAATTTTGAAATGCCACCAGAAGATTCACCATGGTATAGCTGGGTTAGTTATTCTGATTATTTGCCAAGAGTGCCATGGATGACAAGAGTAGTAAATGAGACTGTAGAATTAGTACCACAACCAGAAGGAACAGGAATAAACACAAATAGAGGTCGTGGTGGTATGAAAACAGGATTTGTACCAGGTGCAAATAGAATAACTGTAAGAGGTAGGTACACGATAGAAGATAATAATCTTGTACTTACATACAGTAATGGAACTGTACAAACATTCGATATAGAAAAAGACGAATATTCTTTAACTATAGGTGAATTAAGATTTATAAGACGATAAAATATAGAAATAAAAAAGAGAGATAAATTAAAAATATCGAGTAGGAGGCTATCCAATAATTGAATAGCCGACCTCTCACACCACCGTACGTACGGTTCCGTATACGGCGGTTCTTTAGTTTACTAGATAGAT
>WRGD01000016.1 GCA_009787355.1 Defluviitaleaceae bacterium
TTTAGTTTCATCGCTTTTTCATATCTAGTCATTTTTTTAGCCCTTGACTATTTTACTCTTTTTTTTGTTTTTTGTAAATAGTTTCCGAGGAGGTCTACTTATTAATTTTCTTGAATTTGAATTTCACTTGTTTTGATACATGACCGAACTTTGTAACCTATTTCTAAAAATAGAAATTAAAAATATATTTTTCATGTTGAAACTAAAACTCCACCCTTCATTTTAAGTACAAAATCAGAAATATTTGCTATTTCTATATTATGTGTAACAACTATAACACAGTAATTATATTCATGTGCAGATTTTTTAGTAAATTTATTATAATATCCGTGTTTTCTTCATCTAAATTTCCTGTAGGCTCATCTGATAGCATGATTTTTGCATTTGTTGAAATAGCTCTTGCAATAGCTACTCTTTGTTGTTCTCCACCAGATAAATTTGATGGAAAACGTCTATATTTTTCTTCACTTATTTCAACTTTTATTAAAGATTCTCTTGCTTTTTTATTGCATCATGTCTATTTACATCATTTATTCTCATTACATAAGCTATATTTTCTTCTAAAGTTAAATTTTACGATAAATGAAATTATCAGAAAATTATAAAAACGAAATTTTTTAAATTGATGTGCATAGTTTTAATTTATATGTAATAATGATATAATATACAAACTTTGAATTTCATCATAGATATAATTTTTTATTTGGAGGGATTAAGGACTATGCTTAACGCTATTAAAGGTTTTTTTATCGGCATTGCTATGGTTATACCTGGACTCTCTGGTAGTGTTTTTGCTATAGTTTTAGGTGTTTATGAAGATATGCTTTTTGCTGTTTCCGATATTTCTAAAAATTTTTTGAAAAATTTTAAATATTTATTTCCTATAGGTATAGGTATTGTTCTTGGTATTTTCCTTTCTGTAGATATAGTTTTAAGAATAACACAAAGGTGGTCTGCATTTTCTTTTTTATTTTTTGCTGGTCTTGTAGCAGGTTCTATTCCACTTGTAACAAAAAAAATAAAAACAACTAATTTTAAATTAAAATATTTGGTAGGTCTTATATTATCTTTTGCATTTGTTTACTTTATAACCATATCTAGTGGTGCATCTAGTGAACATATATCGCTTTATAGAATAAATAATATGATGGATTTTTTAACAGTAACATTTATTGGTCTTGTTGGGGTTTCACTTATGGCATTACCCGGTGTATCTGGTAGTGTAATACTTATTATGCTTGGGCATTTTGGTACTGTATATAATTCTGCAAATGAACTTACTATATTTATTTCTAATTTTACTCGTGGAAATATGGAATTAGCTGTAGAATCTCTATATACCGTTTTTATACTTGTACCATTTGGAATAGGTGCTTTAATAGGTATTATCTCCATATCAAAATTTATAACATATATTTTAAATAAATTTGAAGTTGCAGTTTATTATTGTATTTTAGGTGCACTTATCTCTACTATCGTAGTTCTTATTTATATTGGAGTTTTACAAGATATATCAACTACAAACTTAATCGAACTCTCATTATTTTTATTATCAGGACTCTTTTGGTTCTTTATTGGTTTTTTATGTACAGTATTCTTAGACAAAAAGGAAGATAAAAATGCAGTGGTTAGAAATTAATATTATTACAAACAAAGAAGAGAAAGATAATATTTTACAAAATCTTATATTAAATGACATATTAGAAATACAAATAATAGATAAGCAGGAAGATGCAATTTTTTTAAAAGAAAATGTAAATAAAGTAAATTATGCTGATTATGTAGAAGATGAATTACTTTTTCCAAATACAAATGAAATAATAATAAAAATATATTTAAACTTTTCAGATTTATCTAAAATCGAACATATAAAATCTTTACAAAATAATATAAATATACAAATAAATAAAGTAAATAGTGAAGATTGGGAAAATAAATGGAAAGAGCATTATAAACCAATAGAGATAGGTCATGATATTGTAGTTGTCCCATCTTGGGAAAAATATTATGGTAGTCGAAAAAATTTTACAATAGAGCCTGGTCATTTATTTGGCACAGGTTTACATCAAAGTACACAGCAAACTATAGAAGAAGTAGAAAAGTACGCAAAAAATACTAATATGTTAGATATAGGTTGTGGAACAGGTATACTTGCTATAATAAGTCTTATATGTGGAGCAAAAGAGGCAACAGCTATAGACATAGAAGAAAGTGCTATTGATATTGTAACAAAAAATGCTGATTTAAATAATGTGAATGTGAACTTATTAGTAGGAAACATACTGGAAAATGAAAATTTACGAAGTAAACTTTTAGAAAAAAAATATAGTTTAATAACTGCAAATATTGTAGCAGATGTAATAATATCTATGCTTTTATTTATAAAACAAGCAATTAGCAAAAATGGTGTTTTTATATGTGCAGGTATTATAAAAGAACGTGAAAAAGATGTTATTATTAAACTTTCTCAAAATAATTTTAAAATAATTAATATAAATTATAAAGATAATTGGGTTTGTATAACAAGTAGTTTAAATAACACTTTTTTTCGAGAAGATTACCGAAATAAATAGTATTTACGAATTTTAAAATTTTAATCAAAATACTGTTATGTGTGTATTAAAATTTTCCGATGTATAAAATATATGTAAAGCTATTTTAGGAGGATTTATGAACATACAAGGAAACTATTATTCTGGCTATCAAAACAATATAAGGCAGACAAATAGAGTAGAGCCAATTAGACCATTAGAATCTGCAACAGAAACTGAGAGTTTACAGGACAATTTGAGTGTAAGACAGAGAAATTTTTTATCTCAACTAGAAAATTCTCTTGCATTATTTGAAAGAACATTTTCTGATCAAATGTCTTTATCAAGATGGACAAATTTTACTGGTTTATTAGAAAATACATTCGATAATTCACTTGATACAATTTCTAATGTAAATATAACAAGAGAGCAGGCTGAAGAATTAATATCAGAAAATGGCTTTTGGGGAGTAGAAAAAACAGCTAGAAGATTATTTGATATGGCAAGTAGCTTATCTGGAAATAATCCAGAAAGAATGGAACAAATGAGACAAGCTGTTATAGATGGATTTGCAGCAGCTGAAAAAACTTGGGGTTCTACATTACCGCAAATTTCTTTAGATACATTTGACCGTACAATGAATCTTTTTGACGATTTTTTTGCAGGTTTAGGAAATTAAAATAAATATAATCGAGTAGGAGGCTATCCATTAGTTGGATAGCCGACCTCTCACACCACCGTACGTACGGTTCCGTATACGGCGGTTCTTTAGTTTACTAGATAG
>WRGD01000017.1 GCA_009787355.1 Defluviitaleaceae bacterium
AATCCTACCTGCACTGTAGATCGCTAGTGTCTGATCGGCAAATTCAAAGCAAGGACAGGCACCAAACACCGGCCAGTCAGTGACCATTTCTCTTAATATTGTCACCAGGAGCAACGCGAAACCCAGACACTCTGTAAGTACTTGCTGAATAATATATTTGGGCCGACAGAGCTATGCATCTGTACATCTACGAATTACTGAAATTCATAGCTAAGTTTATGTAAAAGAAAATTTATTACATTCAGATTGTTGTGCAGAAAATGATTATATTTCGAGATCTTACTGGGCAGAATTTTGTTCCGTTATATACATTAGAAATTGATACCAAAAAAATCGAAGAGAAAGGAAGTCAAAATGAAGAATTCGACTGTTTTATGAAGGACGAATTTTCATAAGTAATTTTTAAGAAATTTTTCCTTACTTACCATAATGCAAGTGATCTAAACTTTTTTGCCTTTGACCTCTTGAAGAGTCTGGTGAAACGTGCGAGCCCCTGCTCATTTAAATGCATAAAATAGAGACTGTGGTTTTATTGAATTTAGCAAACTTGTTTGTATTCCATATACCATAAATTACTTTACTGTTTACATTCATTATTGAATGAAAATTAAATTTCCCTTAGAAGTTATCTAAATAAAATTGTAAATTTTTCCAATTCAAGTTTACAAACTTCCTGCAATCTACCTCCAGGACTCTTAGGGCTCCATGGACCCTAGGTTAAGAAGGAATGTCCTAATGTTTATTTGTTAGTGGTGCAGATCTAATGGCCGTACGTACTGACATCACTAACAGATTCTAAATACAGCAAAGAATGTTTCTTTTTGTTTCCTTAATTCGAAGCAATATTTAGTGCTATTTCAATTAAAAGCTTTAGCCTGCCTTAATGAGAGTATATATTTTTATTATCGACAATTCTACCACAAACAAGTTTCGCGGAAAGACATATTCCCATCTACATAATAAAGTACGTACTGTCAAGGTGCCTTATGTTTTCAGTCTAGTTTGTTTAGACTTGGGAGGTGTTTAAAAGTCTGTTAATAATTCCCCTTGTTGGAGAAATTACGATATTTAACATTAATATATTTTTCATACTGGTGTTAAACAGAGTAAATCAGATTTTTGAAAGTGTTTGTTTATTCTATAATATTATTATTCTTGTTTATTAAAATTTTACTTCTCACTGAATCTCTTTTTTAAGAGCCATAATTTTGTCCCTTGTTAAAAATTTCGTCTATATTTGGAGGAAATATTCTCCATTATGTGTATAGAAATTTGTAAATTTTCTGAATCCGCCACTTTACTTTGCTCATTGGTAAAAAGAAGTGGCTTAATACCCTAGTTTAATTAAATTTTGTTTCCTTTAATATTTTAACCTTTCAATTTTGAATAATTTGATTTATACCCCTACATGTTAAATACAGTCAATAAAAGGGGCCAACAATGTCTGACTTCATTAATTTTTATCAGTTGCGTCCATATTCGCATCCAGTTCTATTTGTATTTAGTTGTTTTCATATATTTTTGTAATTGTTCTAAGTGTTAATTACGAATGCTTCTCTCTTTTAAAATTCTAAATATCAGCGGGCTTCATACTTCATCAAAGGAATTTTTGTAATCCAAAGAAATTAATTATATTTGTAAAATAAACTGTCTTTTTCTCTAATAATAACTTTACAGTAAAAGCCGAATCAATGTTAGATATTCTTTTCTACAGCCATATTGGGTTTCGTCTAAAAAGTTTACGCTTTTATATTTTTTATTTAGTACTATTTTGTAAATTTTGCAGGACGAATTTAATAATTTTATCCATTTTTAGTTGTTTGGAGCTTTCATATATCTTCTTTTGTGTATTGGTAGAACCATCGCACAATTCCATTCTGCTTTTGTTGTTCCTGATACGTAAATATCTTTTACAATTTTTTTTTTTTTCTGATCCGTGTTTGTAAAGTTCTGAATTTTTCAATTTTTAAGTTTCTTAAAAATTGATTGAAGTTTGAAGTTTTTCGGCACTTTATATTCCAGGCTTCCCTGCTGTCTTTGTTAAAAGTTTCAGAACTTTAAGTTTTTGGTCTCGGCTTGCCTAAGTGTTATTCCATCCGTAATACAAAATTCTCCCATGAGAGCAGTTCCTTTTACTTCGTTTTGTGCTACGACTGACAGTGGTGTGTAATTTGTTTTACCCTGGACTGATTTTATATTTAGCCATTCTCTATGGGTTATAATCTTTTGTTAGATTATTTTTAATGTCATTATACCAAATTTTTAATATTTTTATTTCCTTTCGAGTGGAACTTATTCTTTCCTATGCTTTCTTCTGCTCTTTTCCGTAGTATATTTTTCTTATATTTTTAATTTCGTGTTCAACATCTGTCTTTTCTTCAGAGTGTGTTAAGCAAATATCCATTATTTTTTTCATATAACGGAATTCTACTTCTGTCGTTTAATAGAATAACTTCAAATTTCATTTATATAGTATCCCATTGACACGTTATTTTCTCTATATTTACCAACTGTGGACGGAATGATAATTTTATGTTTAATAAATAATGGCAGTGTTTAACTCTACACCCATATAGACGCGTAAATCTCTAATTATTTTTGTCAATTTCTCATTTCCGTTTGTATAAACAAATAGCGATTTTGTTATTGGGCTTGACACGTAAATTTGTGAATATATCTGTACTTGAAAAAGAAGTCCATTATTCTAAATTCCAAAAAGCAGCAGAAGATTGTCATCTTTTTCCATTGCTATTAATATTTGGTTCTCCATTTGTTCCAATTTATTTCTTAGTATCCGCTTTTAAAACGTCTATTAAGAGAATGTCACATATTTTATTAATTATACCCTTAGTCCTTTTAGTCTTTGAAAAATTTTCTGCATCTCTGTTTCATCCTTCTTCTAAACATATAAACATTAAAAGTTTAATTATAACATCTTTCACTTAAACCTCACTTCCATAATTATGTCATACCAAAACTTGCAATAATCGCTTGGCCACTGCTTTAAGTGTCCATAGCTTCGCTCCAGATTGGTCTCATATATTTTCCTTAACTCCACTGTAAATTGAACTGTAGATCCTGTTCTCTTCAGTTCCTTGTAATGTTTTATTAGTGTAACTAAAATAACGGCAGATTTAATGTTCCCATTTTTAGTATTTAATTCAATTTCCATTTTTTATATATTACCCTCTCACAAAACAAATAATGTAAAAATTTGGTTATTTTCCTTTCTATCTATCTATCTATCTATCTATCTATCTATCTATCTATCTATCTATCTATCTATCTATCTATCTATCTATCTATCTATCTATCTATCTA
>WRGD01000018.1 GCA_009787355.1 Defluviitaleaceae bacterium
TTAATTCCGGATGCATACTCATATAGTTCAACTATAGCTTCTGGTATCTGAAATATATGCGAAAATGCATTACTTTTTATCTGTCTTGGACTAATTTAGAACACCTCTTCCTAAATATATTTTTTCTAAATACTATGCCTATGTTTTTTCATATCAACCCTATTATCCTCTAAAAAAGAAACTCCCTCACTAACAAGCATAGCTCTTCTAATTTGTGAATGTTCCCCGCCTGAAACAGTACCATCTGCCATAACAACACGATGCCATGGTATATTATTTGGAGAGTGTCGAAGTACCCGGCCAACCTCTCGTGTATTTCTTGGTCTTCCGAGATGGGAGGCTATTTGTCCATACGACATTACTTTTCCTTCTGGTATTTGTTTTATTATTTCGTAAATTTCACTGTAAAATTGGTTCATAGTACATTAGGCTTTCAAAAAATTATTAGTATTATTCATAAATTTTAAATGTTTATATATTATTTGTAAAGTTAATTCCAGGGTTGACAGATTGCCTTTTATAGCTTATGATGATATAGTGGTGTAAGATATGTTGAAAACTAGATTTTAAATGTCCAAGTAACTTTCAGTAAAAAATAGAAATTTAGACATTCAATAAAACTTTGTAAAAAGTATCACATATGCAGAGTTTTATCAAGAAGAACGTTATTCCAAAATTAGACAAGATTTTAAGTCTTGTTTAGTTGTTGTACCAAAAATTACAAAAACAAAGGAGTAGTTTATATAGATGACTGGGGGCTATACTCATCTTCTCAATCTTCTAATCGTGGTCAAACACCGTCTAATATTAGTTTTAATGCATAAGTTGCGAGTATGTAAGTTGGAAATTAAAAAATATAAATTCATAGATTTTAGTTTTTTTGTTTGTATAATTTCATTAATTTCTGGGGTTATGATTTATGTCATAACCTCAAGAGATTTTTTGTACACTTATAATACTTCAATACCCTTAGCTACATTGGGGTGTATTGTTTTTTATAATATATCTTACAAAATTTCAAAAGACAAAACAGCTAAAAATATGTTTAGAATAAATATAATATACATAATACTCATATGCTTATCTTGGTTTTTATTCTATGCTTTCAAACCACAGTTTACAGTTTTTAGAGCTATAGAACATATACAATATAAGTATCCTAGCATAGAAATAATTTTTATAAATGAAAGTTTACCGACATTTCCTTTTCACAAACCAAGCAATAGATTTATAAACTCCTCTTATTTGTTTACTGCAATTATAGATGGAGTATACAAAAACATATACTTTGAACCAAACGGATTGTATAGTATAGAAGATTTTAGATAGATGATTTTGATTTTTACATGATTTTTATTTGGATGTTTAAGAGCGTAGAATTTCTCTACGCTCTAAAAACTAACTTATTTTAATATTAGCATTACTAGTATCTACCGTTATATTCAACTTCTTCTCTGCTATTTCGTAATATTCGGAATATGCTGTATTTGGTGTTTTCCCACCACTACCTATTTTTTGTATATATCCCTCTGGAAGTGTTACTTTTCCTATAGATGTTCTTGCTGTAACAGTTGCTGGTATTTTAGATGTATCTATTGTTACACTACCATTAGATGTATCTACATTTAAAATAGCTGTATTTTCTTTTGGAGTTATACCATATATTTTTACAGAACCATTGCTTGTATCTGCATTTATTTCATTTGTTGTTAAGTTGTATACATTTATGGTTCCATTACTTGTTTCTAATTTTGTTGTATTTGCTATTGTGTCCGATATTTCTATTTTACTATTCGATGTATCTAGGTCTAGTGTATCACAATCTACTTGTTCTACTACTATTTTTCCATTTGTAGATTTTGCAAAAATATCTTCGCAAGAAAACTCAGACAGATTAATGCCAGAATTTGAAGTTTGTAGATTTATCTCTTTTATCATTTTTGTTGGCACTTTTATATTAAATTTTACAAATCTTACAGCGTTTTTATCGTAATCTAGTGTTAATACTCCATCTTCTTCTACTAATGCAAAGTTTGGATTTTTCCCATTTTTTTCTCTAAAATTTCCGTTTATAATAACAGTTTCACCAGTATATCCTGTTAAAAAGATACTTCCGTTTTTAGCTTTAGCATTTAGTTTTTTTACATTTTCCAAAGGTTCACTTGTTAAGTTAAAAGGTTGACCACTATCTCCAAAACTTATATTTATATCTCCCAAATCGTTTACAACATTTTTTACAGAACTCGTTATATTTTCTAATGCTTGAGATATTTTTTCTTTTATATCCGAGTCTAGAGAATTTACTTTTTTTATTTCTTCACCATCTACAAAAATTGTAGTTTCTTCATTATTTTCATTAGCTTGTTTCTCTGCTTCTGTTTTTCCTTTAAAGATTTTTATTTTTTTTCTTTCTTCTTTAGGTTCTACTGCATCTAGTAGTTTTAGGCTATCTTCTACTGTTATTTTTCCCTCTTGTAGCAATTCTAATATTTTTAGTCTTTCATTATTCATTTTTATTCTCCTTATTTTTAAAATTTTTTAAAATTATTTTATAGCTATCTAAAATATCTAGCTGATTATTTTCTTCTAATTCTTTCAAAATATATTCTGCCATATACGGCGGTATAAATGGAGCTATAGCTTCTAAATTTTCAAAATCTTGCTTTTGTAAAATTTCTTTTACAATAAATTCTCTCAATTCTGCCTGTACAAGAGATATTATTTGGTCTATATATTTCATATAGTCCTTTTTTTGTAGAAAAAGTTCTATTAGCTCTTGTTTTTGGTCATACGATAAGTATACAAAAAATTCTAAGGATGTATCTATGTCCTCTACAATTTCATTAAAAATGTTTTGGCTAACGATTTTTATATTTTTCAAAAGGCTAGATATATTACTAGGTGCTAAAATATTATCTATTGTGGTTTCGTATATTTCGGATAATATTGGCCAAATAGACGCATCGGGTATACTAGTTCCTTTTTCCCATTTTGATACTGCTTGGGGGGACACCAAAGTACGCTCTGCTACATCTTTTTGTGTTAAACCTTTATTTTTTCTTAATTTCTTTAGCGATGCTGCAATTTGCTGTGTATTCATAAACTTTCCTCTAAAAAAGTTTTCATTTCCTAATCACTATTAAAGTTTATCACAAATATATGTAAAATCAATCAACTGTTGGTTGATGATAGAAGTTCATGATTATCTTAAAAATGGTCAGATAAAATTTATTATTAATTTTCCCATTTATGTAACAAATTATTATTTGAATATGAGTTGTTATATTGTTATAATGTTACAATATTTTTATTATTAATTTACATCTATAGATTAAATAAGGAGGAAATCCATGGACAGAAATATAAAACTGTTT
>WRGD01000019.1 GCA_009787355.1 Defluviitaleaceae bacterium
TATCGTAATCGTCGTAAACGTTTTAATTTAAGAATGTCTCTCATTTGTGGCATTATTAATTTTGAAGCTCGTTTTTAGTTTCCGAGGAGGTCTAATAAATTGTTCAGTATTATAGCAGGGCAACACAACAGCAGGGATGTTCATATAGATTAAATAATCTTCTATATTTTTCTTATATATGGATAACATAAAATCCTCTTTGTAGTCTGAGAATTTGTTGAAAGGTATTTTTTTGGGTATCATTTTTCCATCTTCATCAAACACAATTGCTCCTAATTTATATCTAAATTTTTTATTGTATTATTGTTGGACTTCTTATCCTATTAGAATTTTTGTATTTATTCATAAATAAAAAGTATATCTAAAAGACCATCTTCGTTTTTGATTTCAACTTTCTTATGCCCATATCTCTTTTGATTTTGCACAAAATTTATCAAAGTATCTCTAGTCTTTTCATCAAAACCTATTTTGTGAATTTCTACTATTGCTACATTTTCTGTTATTTCTGATTCTTTTAAAAATTGTTTTGCCCTAAGTATTTCATCTTCCAAAATACAAACAATAAATTTCAGAAAAGATACTAGATTAAAGCTATCATTATTTATTTGATACCTTATAGGTTGCATAGTCAATAACAAATCTTTAGCTTTTCTCAAATAATCTCTGTTCAATATACTTTCTCGTAACAAGAATTTTATAAAATTAACTTTGTATACTCCTTCTGCAAAAAATGCTTTCTCGTAAAACTCGTATGCAAGTGGTAGTTCTTCTAGGTCATCATATATTTGTGCAAGCATTAGATAAGATAAAGGGTTATGGTTGTCATATTCTAAACTCTTTTCATAGTAAGACTTTGCTCTTTTCAGGTCGTTTAGTTTGTAATAACATAGATTTCCTATTGTTTGATATACTTTGTATTCTTCCTGTGGATATTCTTTTATTAGACTTATGTACATATCTATTGCTTTTAATTTATTTGGTTCACTCTGTGCTAGTATATATTTACTGTCGTTTATTAATGTTTTCATCTATTTTCTCTTTTCTATATTTTTTAAACAAAAAAAAATCACAATCTATAATCTTTCTTTGATTTTGATTTGTATTTTTCTGTATATTTGTACTTATCTATCTTTATTAGATAGTTTTTTAAAAATTCATCATTATCAAGAAATTTAATATCGCACACGCTTATTATTTTAAGTTGGTCAATAGTTTCTTTACTATAATACTTTGCTTGTATATTTGGATAATTACAGGTTCTTGCAATATCTATCCACATAAATTCTTCTACAGATTTTACAAATATTGCGGCATTTCCATTAAGCAATTTTTTAGATATATAAGTATCAGATTTTCTTTTGCTATTATATATTTTATTATACAATTCTTTAGTCATGTTACGGCTAAAGTTTTCATCAAAAACTATATCTTCTCTTCCATCTATTATGGGTTTAATATCTAATATAGTATAGTTATTTTCTAATAATCTATTTTTCATATAAGTAATATCTGATTGTGTAAGCTCTTTAGGTATATAAATCACTATACTTTGCTTATTATCACCTATATTTTTATTGTAATCTATGAAATTGTTAAACCAAAGTAAGGTTGCTTGTATATGGGTGAAATCTTTATCATAAACCAATTTTAAATTTCTAGTTTCACGCATACTGCTATCAACTGTAAACCAGTTACCTTTATATTCTCTAAGTGGAAAGCGATTAGGTAGCTCTTTACCTTTTGGGATAGGTATCATACCTTTATAGTTGGAAAGATTTTTTCTGTTTTTGTAATCTTTATATTCTACTTTTATTATGTTTTTCAGTGTATTTAAATTCATAAATTGCATATATTTATCTCATATAGAGAAATTACTGTCATTTTTAAAGTAAAAAAGAGAAGAATTTTAGCTCTTCTCTCTTCATATCCTTTTGTTTTTATTTACTCCTAAAACCCACTCTGAGGAATACGCCCCGGTGTTCTAGGTCTAAATATAGTTGTACTATGAGTATTATTACCTATTACCCACTCTGTACCGTTTCTACCTCCTATATCTACTCTGTTTGTAAATATCATTCCATTTGGTAAGTTTGCCATAGTTTCTGGTAGCACATGGGCTATTACTCTTGGTATTTCTACTTCTCTAAATCCTGCTGGAACTTGTCCAAATATTACAGTAAACTCTACTAAAAATTCATTACTTGCAAGTCCTAGTGCTGATGGGTTTAGTTCTACTACATTATTATTTAAACTGCTCAACTGGTCTGCTATTATTATTTCATTTCCTGTGTTTGTTGTTCCTAAAATTCTGTAGCGTACATCATGGCTAAATGTACCTGTTACAAGTTGATGTACTCTTATTGCTTCTGTTGGGATTAAATCTCTCCAGAAGAAATCGGTTAAAGGTATGCTACTTTCATTTCTAACACGGTTTATGTTGTACTGTATTTCTTGCCCTTGCATTACTTCTGCTGGTCCAGTTTTGTTTATAGATACTCCAGTGTTTGCACTAAAGTTAGGGAACTGTACTCTAAATATCTGTGTTGCAAATTCAATATCAAAGTGTATCTCCTGTGGATTTATCATATAGAATTGTGGGGCTTGTACCTCACGAGCAAAGTATCTACCAAGCGGCAATGGTCGACTTACTGCCATTCCATTATGGTCTGAAACTATCCTATCGACTAAATTCCCACTTCGGAACTCGAATATTTCAAATATAGCTCCTTCAAGTGGTGTACCTGCTGGAAGTCCATTCATTCTATTATCATCGCCACTTACTTTTTGTATTTGTAATTGTCCTGCATACGGTATGTTTTCCCATGTTATTCTTGTTACTTGTCCGGGTCTTATCTCTATTGTTCTTGGTACATCATCTCTGAAAAAGCCGGGTGCTGGTCTTGTTTCTCTTATGGTATACCTACCTTCAAGTAATATATTACTAAAGTCTATAATACCGTTGTTGTCTGTAAAGAATGTTCCTACTACTTGGTTGTTATGGTCAAAAACCATGAACTCTACATTAAATATACCCTCACCAGTAAAGGCATTTATTTTCTCAAGGAAAATACCACCTAATGCACGGTTTACTACTGTTAATACTTCTTGTCTTCCTGCTAAAACTGTTACTACGTGGGTTGTAGAATCTATTTCAAAGCCGGGTAATGCTCTTGTTTCAGCTATATGATAAACGCCGGGTTCTATATGATTAAGTTCAATACGTCCTCTTGAATCTGTAACAAGTCCACCACTTGCTGTTAGTTGTGGGCTATTTGCTGGTGTATTTGGTTGGTTTCCTGCTAATATTTGCGGTCTTACCAAAGTTCCATCTGGTGTACGAATTTCAAATTCAACTCCTGCAAGTGGGTTTCCGTCTTCATCTGTTTTGATAATTAATAAACCACTTGCTGGTCTGTTTTCTACTT
>WRGD01000020.1 GCA_009787355.1 Defluviitaleaceae bacterium
ATTGCCATTGCCATTGCCATTGCCATTGCCATTGCCATTGCCATTGCCATTGCCATTGCCATTGCCATTGCCATTGCCATTGCCATTGCCATTGCCAAGAGGGGTGATTTATATCAACGAACTTGATGAAAACGACTTGAAAATTATTATTGGAAAAGGAATAACCAATCTTAGAAAACAAAAAGGTATCTCTCGTGAAAAACTTGTTAAAGATGGTACTATCAATCAAATTTGTTCCGCAAAAACATTAGAAAGAATAGAAAAAGGAAAAAGTGAAACAAGCATATGCTTAGTAGCAAAAATTTTAAACGAATTAGACGTACCTTTAAAAGATTTTTTTGAAAGTCATATTAAAAAATAAACACTGAAAAATACCATATTTTACTACTTGTAAATTCTATAATATCATGATATACTTCTCTATGGTATATTGTTTTGGGAAGAGAATATACAGAGAAGAATTATATTTTCTATCTTTAGAATAAAAAGTTTCTTTTTTTATTAAATCATGTTTGTATATTTGTGGTTTAACAATTAAATTGGTTAATCCATAGAAAAACCACCAAATTTTTATAAAAATTTGGTGGTTTTTTATTTGCAATAAAGATAATTTACATTTATTGTAAAATGTGGTATCTTGTTTTGGTAAAGATATTCAAAAGAATGCCCTATTTTACATAGTAGACATTCTTTTTTTAATTTATATCTTTTTTAATTTTAAACTGAACAAGCAATACATTCTTCTATTGTTAAATTCTTTGTTCTTGTATAATAAAGGCTTTTAAGACCTATTTTATGTGCATATATATATAGTTTCATCAAATCTTTTGTAGAGTTCATATTTGTTGCGTAAATAACAGTAGATATACCTTGGTCTATATGTTGTTGTATTGTAGCTACAAGGTCTAGTATTTTGTACTGGTCCATAAAATACGCCGATGTATATAAATGTTGATTTTCTTTAGATAAAAATGGCATAGGGTAATATGTTGTGCTATCTGCATAAGTTCTTATTTCTATAGGATCTATAACAGGCATTATACTCGGTGTACTATTTTGTATATAACTAATACTTTGTGTTGGTGCAATTGCTAACCTATAGGCATTATACATACCATATTTAGCTACATCTTCTTTTAATATTTTCCAATCTTCTTTTGTTGGAATTTCTATTCCCTCAAAAATTTTCGATATAACACCTTCTTTTGGTACAAAATCATTTTGTAGATATTTCTCAAAATAGTTCCCATTGGCATATTCACTTTTTTCAAAATTCGCAAAAGTTTTTTTACGTTCTTTTGATATTTCCATACTAGCCTGTATGCTATAAAAATTTACAGCCATAAAAAATATATTTGCAAAATCTTTTGCTTCTTCAGATTCATAAGAAATCATATTTTTTGTTAAAAACCCATGAAGATTCATAGCACCAAGCCCTATAGCATGGTAACTTTCTGTAGCACTTTGTATAGATGGTGCATTTTCAAGTTTCATTAAATCACTAACATTTGTTAAAGCCCTAGTCCCTGTTTTAACAGCTGTTTTTATATCTTTATCTTCTATTACATTTACAATATTTATAGAACCTAAAACACAAGATATATCATTTCCTAAATCATCTTCTTCATTATAATTGTTTATTTTTGTGCTTGATTGTAATTGAAAAATTTCTGTACAAAGATTAGACATTTTTATTTTTCCAATATCTTTCAATGGATGTGCTTTATTTGCATTATCTATATATATTATATATGGATAACCAGATTCAAACTGCGTTTTTGCAATTGTATTAAGCATTTCCCTTGCGTCTAACTTCCTTTTTCGTACATCTGAATTTGCTACAAGTACATCATACATTTCGGACATATCCATTTCATCCAAGTGCTTACCAAAAGTTTTATAAACTGTATAAGGATAAAATACATAGTATGGCTCATTATCCCGAGCCAAATCAAAAAACTTAGATGGTACAGTTATCCCGAGCGATAAGCTCTGTATACGACTTTTTTCATCAGCATTTATTTTCTTAGTATCCAAAAATTCTTCTATATCACTATGAAAAATATTTAAATATGCAGAACCTGCCCCCTTGCGTTGCCCCATTTGGTCAGCATAATTAAAAGCATCTTCTAAAAGTTTTAATACTGGTACAACACCTTTTGCAACATTTTCTATTTCTTTTATAGGCTCTCCTCTAGAACGTAATTTAGATAAATTAAGAGCAACTCCTCCTCCAATTTTAGACAAATACATACTAGTAGATAGACCAAAACTAATACTATTTAAACTATCATCAATTTCGAGTAAAAAACAAGAAACTAACTCACCTCTTTTTACTTTTCCTGAATTTAAAAAAGTAGGAGTTGCTGGTTGATAATGTTGTTTTATCATCATATTACAAAGGTCATATAGTAAATTTTCATCTCCACAACTTACATGAAGTGCTGTTGCTAAAATGCGTTCCTCATAGCCCTCCAAATACATAGCCTTATCCTTTGTTTTCATTGCATATGACTGAAAAAACTTAGATGCACTTATAAAAGAAGAAAAACGAAAATTGGCATCTTTAAGTATATTATAAGCCTTTTCTATTGCTTTTCGACTATATTTTTCATAAAAATCTTCATAAAATTCATTGTCTATAAGATACGACAAATGATTGTGTATATTTTCAAATTTTAATTTTTTGTTGTCTATTTCTTTTAAATAAGCCTCGAGTGCAAGAGAATCTTTTTCTATTTGAAAAAAACCATCTTTTTTTATACCAACCTCAGAATTTAACTCTAAGTAGTTGTTTTCTGGTCTTCTTTCTTTAGACCTCATTGCCCTATATAAAATATACGCCTTTGCAAGTTGCGTATATCCTGCTTTCATTATCTGAGCCTCTACTTCATCTTGTATATCTTCTACTGTAGGTGGATTTTCATTTGTAAAACTTTTTAATAGTTCGTTTTCAACTGATTTGGAAAGTTTTATAGCACCTGCTCTATCATTGCTTCCTACTGCAGACATTGCTTTAAAAATTGCGTTTTCTATATTAAAAATGTTGTAATCTTTTTTTAAACCATCTCGTTTTATAATGTATTTTAACACGATTTATCCCTTTAGTTTGTTTGATGTATAATTAAATTTTTAAATTTAATTATACATCAAAATTTTCAAAAGTCAAAATTTACTAATTATTCCTAAAATACTTCTGTTTTTTTACATAATATAAAAAATTTATTCTGATTTCTAAACCAACAATTAAAATTTAGTCATATAGCATAAAATTATCAAATTTTACTATTATATCTATATTTTGTTTTGTAATGCTTTTATTATGCTTATATCTAGTCCTGTATCTTCTGAAATATATTTTATAGGTGTTCCTCGTCTTAGCATATTTTTAGCAGTTAGTATTAGTCCTTGTTCAATGCCTTGTTCCAGGCCTTTATTAAAAGACTGCTTATTTCTAGCAGCCCAATCCCTTAAAAAAGTTTCTCTTTTAAAAGCAATTTCTCT
>WRGD01000021.1 GCA_009787355.1 Defluviitaleaceae bacterium
CCTACTTTCTATGCCTGATTATGTTCGTATTCCTTAGGGCAGAACTTTGCTATCGGCTTCCTTCAAACTCCACTTCACAATGGACGCTCTTGCCTTTTGCTAGTAGTTGGCTACGACAAGCCCCTACAGTGGATTTGCACCACCTAGATTTGTACCATGCACGGCACACACAAAAAAACTCGCAAAATTTAATTTTGCGAGTTTTTTTATCGTACATATTATCATTAAATTTTACAAATATTAAATATAGAAATTATATTTTAAGTTTTACTTTGCATAATCTACAATCCTAGTTTCTCTTATTGTGCTTATTTTTATTTGTCCTGGATACTCAAGCTCCTGCTCTATTTGTTTTGCAATTTGTCTTGTTAAATAAGGCATAGATTCATCGTCTATTTGATTTGGAATAAGTATTACACGTAATTCTCTTCCAGCTTGTATAGCAAAAGATTTTTCTACAGCAGAAAAAGAGTCGGCTATTTCTTCCAATTTTTGCAATCGTTTTATATATGATTCCAAAGTTTCTCGTCTAGCACCCGGTCTAGATGCTGATACTGCGTCTGCAATTTGCACAATTACAGATATTAGATTTGTAGCTTCCACATCTCCATGATGAGAAGCAATAGCATTTATTATAGTCTCCGATTCTCTATATTTTTTACAAAGCTCTATACCTATTGTAACATGGGTACCCTCTGTATCGTGGTCTATAGATTTTCCTATATCATGCAACAAACCTGCTCTTTTCGCAAGTGTAGTATCTACACCCATTTGACTTGCTATCATACCACACAAATGTGATACTTCTATAGAGTGTTTTAATATATTCTGCCCATAGCTTGTTCTAAATTTCATTTTTCCAAGTAATTTTATAAGCTCTGGATGTAAACCAAAAACTCCAACTTCATATGTTGCAGCTTCTCCCCACTCTTTTACAGAATATTCTACTTCTTTTTTTGCTTTTTCTACCATTTCTTCTATACGAGTTGGGTGTATTCTACCATCTGAAATTAATTTTTCTAACGCAATTCTTGCTATTTCTCTTCGCATTGCACTAAATCCAGATAAAACAACAGCTTCTGGAGTATCGTCTATTATTAAATCTATACCTGTTAGTGCTTCTAGTGTACGAATATTACGTCCTTCACGACCTATAATACGACCTTTCATATCATCACTAGGTAAGCTAACAACAGATACAGTAGTTTCTACAACATGGCTAACATCACATCTCTGCATTGCACTAGATATTATTTCATGAACTCTTTTATTTGCTGTTAATTTTGTTTCTTTTTCTATTTCTTTTATTATAGCAGATGATTCTACATTTATTTCCTCTCTAACACTGTCAAGAAGAGAATTTTTAGCTTCTTCTGCTGTCATTTGAGAAACTTTCTCAAGTATTATTTGTTTTTCATTTATTTTTTCAGATAATTTTTTACTTTGTTTTTCTATTTCTTCAAGTCTTATATTTAATTTTTCTTCTTTTTTATCTATAGTTTCAATTTTTTTGTCTAATGATTCTTCTTTATTTATTATACGTTTTTCATGTCTTGAAATTTCGCTACGTCTTTCTCTTATTTCTTTTTCGTACTCTCTTTTAACTCTTATAGATTCTTCTTTTGCTTCTAGTAAAATTTCTTTTTTCTTTGTTTCTATATCTCTAATTGCTATTTCCATAATTCTTTTAGCTTCAGCCTCTGCACTACCTATTTTGCCCTCTGCTATTTTTTTTCTGTATATATAACCAGCTATATAGCCAAGTGAACCGAAAGTAAGCAAAAAAATAATGCTTACAGTTAAAAATCCACCTAGTTCTAAATAACGCCAAAACAATTAAACACCTCCTTTTTTTGTAGATTTTTTTATATTTTAAATTTTAATTTGGAAGTTAAATAACTAGTAAAGTTTATAACTTTAACAAACATATGTCAATTATAAAGCTAGATTAATCCTCTTGCATTCAGTTTGGATAAACTATCCTCCATTGTTATCATTCCAATATTTGCACTTGTTCTTATTATATTATCAATCTGATGTGTTTTTTTGTCTCTTATTAGGTTCTTTATTGCATTTGTATTTACCATTATTTCAAATGCAGGAACAAGTTTTCCATCTTTTGTTTTTACTAATTGCTGAGATATAACAACTTTTAACGTTTCGGCAAGTTGAGTCCGTATCTGATTCTGTTTTGAATCTTGAAAAACGTCTATAATACGGTCTATTGTCCCAACAGCATTCATTGTGTGAAGCGTAGATATAACTAAATGTCCTGTTTCTGCTGCAGATATTGCTGCAGATATTGTTTCATAGTCTCTCATCTCACCTATTAATATTACATCTGGAGATTGCCTCATAGCTGCACGTAGTCCTGTGGCATAGTCCAATGTGTCTTTTTCTATTTCTCTCTGGCTTATTATAGATTTTTTATGGCTGTGTCTATATTCTATTGGGCTTTCAAGTGTTATAATATGAGAATCACGCAAAGTATTAATTTTATCGATAAGACAAGCCATAGATGTAGATTTTCCACTACCTGTAGTACCTGTAAAAAGTATAATACCATTTTTTTCTTTGTATAGTTCTACAACAAAATCTGGTATATTCATTTTTTTATAGTCTGGGATAAAATGTGGTACAATTCTTATTGCTAATGCATATGTTCCACTTTG
The DNA here is from genome assembly GCA_009787355.1 of Defluviitaleaceae bacterium. Classification (GTDB taxonomy): domain Bacteria; phylum Bacillota; class Clostridia; order Lachnospirales; family UBA5962; genus WRGD01. The sequence continues at coordinate 2,673 of WRGD01000021.1, forward strand.
TGAATATGCATTTACTCTAAATATACCTAAATTATCTATATTAACACTAAAATCGTCATCTAGTTCTACAAATTTTCTATTTGCAAGTTTATATATTTCTCTTACATAAAATTCTGTTTCTTCTTTTGTTAATTTTTTGTCGTTTGCTATTGCAAATCTTCCGTTTATTTTAAAAGTTACCTCTTTTCCGCATACTATGTATATATCAGAAGCGGAAACTCTTATTCCATCGTTCAAAAACCATAAGCTATTCAAAAAGCACCTCTATATAAAAATTCAAATTAAAAATTTTTAATTTGAATTTTGTTATCATCAATAAAAAAGTTACTATATAAATTAAAGCTATAACCAAAAACAAAGCTTATTATACTATTTTTCATTATTAATTTTGTAGATTTTACTCAAAATAAAATTTAGCATAATAATTAAGTATATCACAAAATTGATATATCTAAAAATAAAATATGAAAAAATATAATCATATCAAATCTGAAAATCAAAAAAAATTATATGACTAAATATTTAAATATTAGAAAATTTATTAATAAAATATTTTGGAACTAATTATAAAAATTATTTACAATAATACATATTTAGATAATATTAACTCATATAAAATTAGAAATGTATTTATTAAAGAAAGTCATTTACTAGATTTTAAAATATTTTAATTTATTAATCGGGGAATATATCTATGATAAAAAAAGTAAGTAGAAAGTTTTTGACAAAGTTGTTAGCATCATTATTTTTAATTTCTATAATAATAGACCTCCTCGGAAACTATTTACAAAAAATATAAAAAAGAGTAAAATGGTCAAGGGATGAAAAATGACTAGATATGAAAAAGCGATGAAACTAAAAAATGAAGATTT
>WRGD01000022.1 GCA_009787355.1 Defluviitaleaceae bacterium
TCTATCTAGTAAACTAAAGAACCGCCGTATACGGAACCGTACGTACGGTGGTGTGAGAGGTCGGCTATCCAACTAATGGATAGCCTCCTACTCGATTGGATAAACTTGTAGTTTCTATTGCTGGAGTTTTAATTGTTGTTGTAACCATGTTTTATCAAAAAAATTTAATTTTGTGGTATAATGAATTTATTAATCTTAAAAAAGGTAATTCATTAAAAAACAAAAAAATGATAGCAGATTTAGTAGGTGCAAATACAGGACTTAATGTAAGTGTAGAAGTGCAAAGAGATGAGGAAGAGGGATTTGCGGTAAGAAGTTCAGTATCATCATCAAATGTAATGAGAGAAGGACTTGAAGCAGGAAGTAATTATACAAAAGTAAGAGATACGATAGGGATAAATATATTAAATTTTGAACTACCAGAACTATCAAATAAAAAAGACTTTTTTACAAGAATAGTTAGAGCAGATTATGATACAGGAGAACATTTTTTAGCAGATAAGTTTTCAGATTATTATTTAGAATTACCTAAACTACCAAAGACAAAAGAAAATTTATCAGAAGATAAAAAAGAGTTATGGGAATTATGTACTATACTAAAAACAAAACTAGGTAAAATTGAGGAGGTAATAGAGATGGAGAAAATAGAAAGTCCAGTAGCATTAAAGTTTGCAGAGGAATTTAAAAAAACAATGGGAGTTTATAGTGTAGTTGATGATGTTTTAAGCTATGAAGAAGAGCTTGAATTGATTGAACTTGTTGAAAAACAGGGTATTGAAAAAGGTATCGAACAAGGTATCGAACAAGGTATTGAAAAAGGCATCGAACAAGGTATTGAAAAAGGCATCGAACAAGGTATTGAAAAAGGAAGAGAAGAAGTACTAATGCTAACAGCTAAAAATATGTTAAATATGAATTTAACTTTAGAGCAAATAAAACAAGCTACAGGATTAGATATAAATACAATAAAGAAATTACAAAACGAAATATAAACACATTTAATGCATTAGTGAGAACAGAGACTCTATTTAGTTACTAAATAAAAAAACCACCCGTGTTAGGGTGGTTACAATTACTTAAATATAATTTAACCAGTAATTACAGGATACGAAAAAGGATTAAAAAGTATATATCTTAATAATAATTCCACAACTAAACATCTCCTTCTGTGTTTGATTTTTTCTTCTTTGACATATGTAACAATTTTCTAATAACAACTGCTACATCGTCTAAATCTTCAGGCTCAAATTCCTCTATTAAAGCATTTATTTCGTTCAATTTTACTACGTTTACACCTGTTGGTGGTGATTCTTTGCTGGAGTCTCGTAAAAGAGTATCTACAGAAACTTTAAAAATTCCAGATAATTTAATTAAAGTGCTTAGACCAACTTGTTTGAAGCCTCTTTCGATATGGCTTAAAGTAGAAATACTACCAATACCTATCATCTCTGCCATTTCATCCGACCTAATTCTATTAGCTTTACGATGTGCTTGAATATTTTTACCAACTATAGCTTTTAATTCTGTTGTTGTCATAGTAAATTTATGAAATGATTTATATTGTTCTATCATAAGCACTACCATTTCATAAAGTGTATCGTTTCCATATTCTTCAGCAATATTCAAGCCTTTTTCTACAATATCAAAATCACCAAAGAAAAGTCCTTTTTTTACTAAATTTACACTAAGAGCATCGTTAAATTTTTCTTTTCTACATAATTTAATGGCTTTTTCTATATGTATTAAAAATTTTTTTCTTAGCTCTTCATGATTTAATACATTGTCATAATATTTTGCACGTGCTAACCTAGAAGTAATATTTGAATGTATAGTCATTTTTATACGATGATATCTATAATGATTACTATATTTTTCTAATTCTTTTAACAATTTTTCGCCAATTATAAAAGATTGGCTTACATCTTCTGTATGACCAATAGCAGTTGCAGCAATTCTAATATCATATAAATCTAATTTATCTTGCATACTAATTCTTTTAATTATTGGTTCTACAGTTTTACAAGATTTTTTAAAATTATCAGATTTAAGTTCTAGAGTATACATATCTATTAAAAGTAAGACATCTTCAACATGTTTATCGTAACCATTTAGCTTTTTGTATTCTAATAATTGTTCTTGAACTATTTTAGTTTTTTCAATTTCGCTATTGTTACCTGTGTTAAAAAATGATTCTAGTAATTGCTCTTTTATCTCTTCTTTACTTTGTTTTTCTATTTTTATCCCTACTTTGCCTTTTATTTAACACAATTAAATAAAATTTTTATCAGAATTAATTGTATCATGATAGTATTTTACCATTTATAATTTTTTTTGTAAAGCATATTTATTTTTATTTTTGTAAAAAAAGCAGTCTTTTGATAAAATCAAAAGACTGCCTTTTTAATTGTATTCCTTAAAAAACATTTATTTTTTTCTTAATTTGACAATCTATCCAAAAATAAAGCATTATAAGCTGTTCTTGTTGGTAAAAGTCCATTAGTTAAAAAATAATCTAAAACTTGTGAAGATATTTCAATACTTTCTACCCAATTATATACAAGTTCTGAATTTAAAATTATTTCTGATAAAGGTAATTCATCTATAATTTCTAATATTTCAAATACAATAATATCGTATGTTAGCACATTACTAATATTAGGTACTACCATGCTACTTAAACTTGTAAATAAATTTACACTGTTATTATTAAAAGACCAAGAAGACCAGATGTTTACTATTCCTGTAAAAATATAAAACAGATTATCATATAAGTTCTGCATAGTTTCTGCAAGATTAATATTGCCTGTACTAATTGCAAATGTACGTACATTATTTAGATTATCCAAAATTAAAATTTGTATAGGCGTTAAAATAGGTCTTACTGGTAATGTTGGCAATGTTGGTAATATTACTGGTGGATTAACTGGTATTGGTATTGGATTAATCGGTATAGGCTGCGGGTTAACTGGTGCAGGCTCTGCACTTTCCAAATCCCATACTGCATGTACAACAGTATTACCAAGTATAATTGTATTTTCATCTATCCATGTACCAGTTCCATCTGCACTAGTATTAAAACCGTAGAAATCGTAATCTTCGTGCGTAGCAGTTGGTAAATAAGAACCTATTGCATTACCTATTTCAATTGATAATGTAATACTTGTATCTGTTTGTGTTATACCAAATGGTACTGCGAATATAGAAAGCTGTGTTCCGTGTGATATAGACTCATAACTTGTTGGCTGTGATACTACTCTTGGTGTAATTGTTCTTGTTACCTGTGGTATTGCATTTTGAGTAATTACAGGAGCTATAGTATCCGAAATATTTAGGGGTACATCACTAGGGGTAAAATAAGCTTGTTGTAAATCTATTAAAGACCTTATCTCTAAATTTTGATTATTCAATTGTAATAATGAATTATCTATATTTAGTGGAGCTGGTACTATTACTTGCATTATTTCTTGTTGTATTGGTTCTTGTTGTATTGGTTCTTGTTGTATTGGTTCTTGTTGTATTGGTTCTTGTTGTATTGGTTCTTGTTGTATTGGTTCTTGT
>WRGD01000023.1 GCA_009787355.1 Defluviitaleaceae bacterium
GTCAACAAAAAAATTGAACTAATTATATTTTTGTTGGCTTTTATTATAATAATTATTACAGGAAGTTACAATTATGGATAAAAGTCTAAGAGACGAACTTATGGACGAGGTATTTTCACTAGGTGAAAATTATAGATTAGATAATATCAGTAAATTAAAAGTAAAACTCTCAAACTATTTAAAAGAAAATCCATTAGATAGACAAGTTGGAGATGCTTTAATATTCTTAAAAATTTACAGAGAAGAAGCTAAAGGAAACGATTTTAAATTATTATGCAAAATTGCAAAACCGATTTTAAATAGGATAACAAATACAGATATATGGTGTATTAGAGATATAGAAATTTTATCTTTAACTTTCTGTTATACAGAAACATATGAGCAATCTATATTATTATTTAAACAGGCTTTTGCAGAACTTAGAAAGTATGAAAATCGTAAAAATTATTATAAATATATTATTAATATTAAATCTTGTTTTTTTATCAATTTATTGCTAATATTTCAAAGAGAAAATGTTTATTTAGATGAAACATCTTGTACATTTAAATCTCAAAAACTTGAGTTAGAATTGTTATTTAAAAAAACATTTGATGATGCAATATATTTTTTTAATAAAAATCATTTTCATATACATAAAATAGTAGCTTATATACGAAGAGGTATTTTCTATGATGATATGCTTGGTAAGATTCTTATTATAATATGCTTAAACAAATTAAAAGAAAAAAACGAAGAATTGTATATGATTATGCTTAGAGAGGTAGATAAATATAATATAAAATATGAAGATTGGTAAAATATTTTATTATTACATATGAAGTTTTTTTGTTACCCCTTATATTGTGACTAAATATGTAAAAATTCAGCCCTATATTTTCTTTCATGTTACAATAATATTACAATTTATGAAATTATCTTGATGCGAATATTGTAAAATGTTAAGATTATTATCAATAAATGAGATTTTCGGTCATCTCATTTATCCTACATAAGACCGATTTTCAGAAAGAAAAAAGGTTTATGAAAAAGATTAATTTTTCAAAAAAATTGACAGTAGCTTTTGCTTTAGGAATTTTTTTAGGTGTTATTACGGTGTTGATAGTATATCATTTACCACAACCACTACCTCCAACTGAGCCTCATTTTGTAGAATTTGATGAAACGTTAGATGTCTCAGTAATATTTGCAGAAGTTGTAGAGATTGATGGTAAAAGATTTTTAGAGCATGATGTTGAGTTAATACCTATTTCAGATGAACCTGCTCAAGTAATTTCATCAAGAAGGGTAGGACAACATACAATAATGAATGCTTCTACCAATGAATTTATAAGGCTTTGGAGTAATAATAATATTCTAAACAGAAATAGAACTATTAGACCCGTAGCTTTTGGTCCTGGTATTACAGGTGCTACTGTTTTTATAACAGCACCGCATAATTTAACAGCTATAACATCCCCAACTTTAACTTTGCACAGTTCACCTTTTAGATATAGTATACCTTGGAATGCAGGTCATTATTCTATATATGTGCGTTCCCATACTAACGGTGGTGCTATGACATTCGATATTCAAGACCAATAAAAATTGATTTTGGGCTTAGTTTTTAAAACTAAGCCCTTCTCTTTACATATTATTATATTATTTATTTTTTTAATATAATTGGAGGTTTTTAATGAAATATACATACCCCCTGCTATTAGAATTGAATAATACAATAAAATAAGGTAGGTGATTACTGAATGACTTAAACTGTAATCGCTTGTCAAAGTAACTCAATTTTGATATAATTATAAAGAATGATATAAGCTATAAAACTTACATAAAAGAAGTTTGATAGCATATGGCAACTTTTTTAAACAAAAAAGCAATAAATAGATAATTTAAAATTTTATATAAATGGCGTGGAATTTTCCACGCCTTAACTATTACAATACAATGGGGGATAATTTGCAGAAAATAGGTTTCGATAAAGACAAATATTTGAAAATTCAATCTGAAAAAATACTAGAAAGAGTAGGTTCTTTCGACAAATTGTATTTAGAACTAGGTGGCAAAATATTTGAAGATATGCACGGGGCTCGTGTTTTGCCGGGCTTTGAACCAGACATGAAAATAAAGCTATTACAAGAACTAAGAAAAAAAATAGAAATAGTTTTTGCAATAAATGCAGCCGACATACAACAAAATAGGATACAATCAGATAGAGGCACAAATTATGCAGAGCATTTAATACATCTTATTAAAACATTAAAACAAAAAGATTTATATGTAAGTAGCGTTGTAATTACTCATTATTCCGAACAAAAGCCAGTATTACAACTAAAAAGACAACTTTCAAAACTTGGATTAAATGTTTATAATCATTATGTTATACCAGAATATCCAACAAATATAGAGCTAATAATGAGCGATTCTGGTTTTGGTAAAAATGATTATATAGAAACTATAAAGCCTATTGTAATAGTTGCAGGTCCCGGTAGTGGTAGTGGAAAAATGGCAACTTGTATGTCTCAACTTTATCACGAGTTTAAACGTGGAGTTAAAGCTGGGTATTCCAAATTCGAAAAATTTCCAGTATGGAATTTACCACTTAACCACCCTGTAAACCTTGCATACGAAGCAGCAACAACAAATATTATGGACAAAAATATGATAGACCCATTTCATTTAGAAGCTTATGGGGTATCTGCAGTAAATTATAATAGAGATATAGAAGCTTTTCCTGTTTTAAACGATATGTTTAAACAAATATGGGGTGAATCTCCTTACAAATCTCCCACAGATATGGGAGTAAATATGATAAAAGAGTGTATAATAAATGAAAATGTTTGTATAGAAGCAAGCAAACAAGAAATTGTAAGAAGATATTACAAACTTTTATGCAACGAATATATATACGGTGGTTTTAAAAAGGAAATACAAAAATTAGAATTTTTAATGAACATAGCAGGTGTAACAAAAGAATATAGAGCAGTTGTACCAATTGCAAAACAAAAAGCAAAAGATACAAAAACAGCAGCCGTTGCAATTGAAATTGCCGAAGGCAAATTTGTAACAGGAAAAGCAACAGAGTTACTAAGTGCACCTGCATCAGCTTTATTAAATGCTTTGAAAGAATTAGCACAAATAAATGATAGTATAGATTTAATATCACCAAATTTGATAGTACCTATTATGGAACTTCAAAGTAAATATTTGAAAAACAAGAATTATTTATTACAAGTATATGATGTACTACTAGCATTAAGTATAAGCACTGCAACGAACGAAATGGCAACACTTGCACTAGAACAACTACCAAAACTAAATTTTGCACAAGCACATTCCACGACTATTATTAGTCAAAAAGTTGTTTCTATATTCCAAAATTTAGGTATAGCTATTACTTGTGAACCTAGTAATAAATAGTTGCATTTGAAAAATAAAATTATATGTATTGATAATTTTTATAAGCACAAAAATAGCACTTCATATTGAAGTGCTATTTTTGTGCTATTTTTGGACTGTCAACGACTTGTTTTGTTCCTCAAAAAATTAACTGAAATTACCAATTCAAAACCTATTGACAAAATAAGATAAATAATGATATAATGCAATTAAGTAGTCAAAAAAAAGTCAAAAAAAAGTCAAAAAAAAGTCAAAAAAAAGTCAAAAAAAAGTCAAAAAAAAGTCAAAAAAAAGTCAAAAA
>WRGD01000024.1 GCA_009787355.1 Defluviitaleaceae bacterium
TACTCCTAATATTGACTTATAATTTTCTTCTTTTAAATTTAATATTTTTTCCTCGTTATTTATTAATATCATTTATTTTAATATCCTTTTTCTCTTTTTATCGAATATTTTTATTTATTTTGTTAGTTATTGGACATGTCTAATAATTTTTTACAGATATTTTTTAATATCAATATTTTTATTTGTAATATTTTATTATATATTTTGTAAAATTATAATATATTTGTTTTGTCCATTGATTATAAAGTTTTTATTGTTGTTTACAATTTTGTGCGATATAATATTTTAAGTATATGCTTTTTTATTAAAGAGAAATTAAACTAAAATCACGTATCAAAATTTTAAATTATGAATATTATATAATTGGAAATATTTTTATAGTACAGAAATTTCAATTATACTTCTTACATAGAAAATGAATAAATTTATATTCTTTCTGTGTAGGAGGCTTTTTTATGATTTTTTATAATCAAGTTTTGAATACAAATAATTCATATGGCTCTGTTTTTTTGAAATTGTCATTTAAAAATAATATAAGTATTAATAATTTTTCAAAAAAAGGTAGTAGATATACAATAGAATCATTTTTGAGTGCATTAAGATATAATAGAGAATGTGCCTATTCTTATATTAGTAAAAATTATATAAATAAAATTGATATAAGCATAATACCAAATGGAGTTAATACTCCTATTTTGATGGGTGTCAATTTTAAAAATAGCCCTAAAGATTGCAAAATTCATACCGTTCTTACTTTTAGTGATGAAGGTTCTTCTTTAATTCATTTTTATACAATGAAAGAGAAAGATATGGTATCAGATTGGAAAATATATTATTTTGAAAAGGAATTTGTTTAAAATTTAAAAATTTTACAAAAGTATGTAAATGAAAAATGAAGATTTTTTAAATAAATGTTGCAATGACGTAAATATAAATTTAACAAAAGATATGCAAAGTAATCTAATGAAGTATATGAAGTTTTTATTAGATTACAATGAACATACAAACTTAACATCAATAACAGATGAAAAAGAAATAATACTAAAACATTTTGTGGATAGTATTTCTCCAATATTAAACAAAAATTTAAATTTATCCGGAAATATAATAGATATAGGAACAGGTGCGGGATTTCCCGGCATACCACTTGCTATAGTTTTACCAAATACAAAATTTGTATTATTAGATTCTTTAACAAAACGTACAAATTTTTTAAATGAATTAATACAATTTTTAAATTTGAAAAATGTAGAAATTGTAAATGGGAGAAGTGAAACGATTGCACATGATAAAAAATATAGAGATAGCTTTGATTTTGCAGTTTCCAGAGCTGTTGCTCCTTTAAACAAATTGTTAGAGATTTCTATGTGCTTTGTTAAACCTTATGGTAAATTTATATCGTATAAATCTAAAAATGTAAAAATTGAGATAGATGAAGCTAAAAATACTTTTTTAGCATTAAATAGTGAATTATTTGAAATTTTTTACTATAATTTATCAAATGCTGATAATATAGATAGAAATCTTGTTATTGTAAACAAATTTTCTACTTCTCCGAGTGAATACCCAAGGAAGCCAAACAAAATTAAAAATAGCCCTATTTTTTGATAAATATTGCTGTGGTTTTATAAAATAAACATAATTTTATAAATATTGTTTTATTTAATTTCCCTTTATTTTTCTGTGATACAATATATTTAGTAAAACAAAAGAATAAAGAGAGGGTAATTATGGAAGTTTTAGTAAAAGAAAATGAAATAACTTATTTGCAAATAGATTTAATTTCACCAAATCCATATCAACCTAGAAAATTTTTTGATAAGGAGTCTATAGAAGAACTGTCTAAAAGTATAATGGAATATGGTGTGCTTCAACCTATAAGCGTTAGGCTTATAAATGGGCAATCCTACGAGCTTGTAGCAGGAGAGAGAAGGCTTAGGGCATCTAGACTTGCAGGAATAGAAAAAATACCGGCAATAATAGTAAATATAAAAGATAGAGATAGTGCAATTGTTGCAATAATAGAAAATATTCAACGTGAAAATCTGAATTATATAGAGGAGGCAATAGGTTATAATAATCTTTTACTTGACTATAAATTTACACAAGAGGAGCTTGCAACAAGACTTGGAAAAAGCCAATCTACAATTGCAAACAAAATAAGATTACTTAAACTTTCTAAAAATGTTCAAAAAATACTTATAGAAAATGGACTTTCGGAAAGGCATGCTAGAGCATTAATACGTTTAGATAATGAAGAATTACAATTAACAGCACTAAAAAAAATAATATCATTAGAATTAAATGTAAAAAAAACTGAGGAATTGGTAGAAAAATATTTGACAGAAAAAAAAGAAGCTAAACGAGAGCCAAAAGTAAAAAGAATAATAAAAGATATAAGGCTTTTTAGTAATTCTATTTTGCAAAGTATAAATACTATGAAAGAATCTGGGTATGATACAGAATATTTAATAGACCAAATAGACGGCGGTTATGAAATATTAATAAAAGTTAGTTATCCTAATATGGAAGAAGTGAAGTAATATAAATTAAGGGGTGTTTTTATATGAAAATAAGAACACTCCTTAATTATATTTTTTTATTCAAAAAAACAATTTTACAAAAATAAATAATAATATTGAATTTTTATGTAGGGAGAATAAACAATTCAGATACTCGTACAGCTACTTTACAATTTTTTAAGAAAAACTGCCCTAGAAATTAATTTCCAGAGCAGTTTCTTTTTAATAAAATAATTTGATTTACACTAGTAAATAACTAGCTTATTGCTATACCAGCACTTGCATAACCATTAATACTACCTGCTAGTACAGTAATACCACCGTTACTATTAGCACCAAATACGAGTAATACTTGGTCTCCTGTATTAACTGGTATATTTAAAGCTATCGAACCTGATAGGAGTTGTCCGATAGATATTAATCCTACACCCGGAGACAGTTCTAAAACTGAGCTTTGTGGGGTAAAAGTAGTACTTCCAGCTGGTGCAATATAAACTTGAGCGTTTACAAATGTAGATCCTATTCCTATAGATGTTCCAGCAACTACTGTAAAATCTGCTGAAAGAGATGTTATAGTACCTGAACGTGGCATTGTAAAAGCAAAATTTGCAAGACCGGTGGTACCAACAAGACTTATATTGCTTCCAAATACAGTTACACCTGGTGCATTTATTCCAAATCCTATATATGAAGGAGTACCGGCAATACCTCCAGCTAGTATATTTAATGTAGCTGGGGTACCTGATGCATAAGGAATAATAGCACTAGAACCAGCAATACCTTGAGGACCAGTAGCTCCCGTAGCACCAGTTGCCCCAGTCGCTCCTGTGTCTCCTGCAGGGCCTTGTGGACCAGTAGGACCTATAGGACCTTCAGGACCTTGTGGACCCGTAGCCCCAACAGGACCTTCAGGACCTTGTGGACCCGTTGCTCCCGTAGCCCCGGTTGCTCCCGTTGCACCTGTGGCTCCCGTAGCCCCAACAGGACCTTCAGGACCTTGTGGACCCGTTGCTCCCGTAGCCCCGGTTGCTCCCGTTGCACCTGTGGCTCCCGTAGCACCAGCAGGACCTTCAGGACCTTCAGGACCTTGTGGACCCGTTGCTCCCGTAGCACCGGTTGCACCCGTTGCACCTGTAGCTCCTGTAGCCCCAACAGGGCCTTCAGGACCTTGTGGACCTGTAGCACCCGTTGCACCGGTTGCTCCCGTTGCACCTGTGGCTCCCGTAGCACCAGCA
>WRGD01000025.1 GCA_009787355.1 Defluviitaleaceae bacterium
TCTGGACTCATACCTTTCCTCCTATTTTCTTCATTTTCATGTATTAAAATTGCATAACCTTTTAAATTTTTCTTATCTTCACTTATGTCTTTTAATGATTCTAATTTTATATCTACAAATTTAACTTTAAAATAATATTTCAACATTCGCAAGTGAATATTCGCACTATCACTAATTATATCATAAACTTTATTTTTGTAGGTAATCCTTTATCGTTTCTTTAAATTTATTCTTGAATATCTATGTTCCTATATTTTGTAAATATTGTCATTCGGATTTTTATTGTAAAATCAAATAATCTGTGATAGAATAGGAAAATTTAATTCAGCTTCAGGAGGTTTATAGCATGAGCAAACAAGTAAACAAATCAAAAAATAAGCTAATAAATATATTATTAAGTACAGGTTTAGCAATTTTTTTAGCTGCTTGTGGTACTGGTAATCAGCAGCAAAATCAAAATGTGGGTACAGAAAATCCTACTTTGTCATCTGATTCGTTACCTTTAGAAAATGGTGGTGAGCTAGTTTGGATTTTGGCATCTGCACCTCCAACACTAGATGCACATCGTGCAACAGATACAACAAGTCGAAATGTTTTTAGAACAATGGTAGAACCACTTATGTATTTCGACGGAAACAATACACTTCAACCATTACTTGCAACAGGATACAACCAATTAGACGATACAACATGGCAATTTACACTTAGACAAGGTGTGTATTTTCATGATGGTAGTTATTTTAATGCAGATGTTGTACGTGCAAATTTTGAAAGATTTTTAGACCCACAAAATGCTTTTACACGTGCAAGTTTTTTAGATATGATTGAAAATGTAGTAGTTATAGATGAATATACTGTAAATTTTGAGCTAAGTTTTCCTTTTGCTCCATTTCCAGCACAAATGACAAATTATGCTGCACAAATGTATAGTCCGCTTGCATTAGAAGCAGATTTAAACGGTACTATAACATTATCCGACAACCCAGTTGGTACAGGTCCATTTATTTTAGATAGTGTTGTACATGGGGATAGTGTACGTGTTGTAAGATTTGACGATTATTGGAGAGGACAAGCTGGTGTAGATAGCATACTTTTTAGAGTTATACCAGAGGCATCCACAAGGCTTATGTTAGTGCAAACAGGTGAAGCACATGGGCTAGAAGCTATGAGTAGTGATGTTCCAATTTTAGATACAATGCCACATTTAGATTTAATGCAGATTGTAACGACAACATACAATTATATAGGTTTTAATTTGGATAGGTATCCATTATCAGATATAAGAGTAAGACAAGCTATAACAATGGCAATAAATGTAGAAGATATATTATATGGAATAGTAGAAGGTCAAGGGGTACGCAGTGTAGGACCAATCGCACCGAGTGTTATACACAGCCCGCACGATTATGTAACACCTCTTCCTTTTGACCCAGTACGTGCTAGAGAAGTTTTAGTAGAAGCAGGATACGGCGATGGTTTTACAATAAATATGTGGTACAACGATGGAAATAGCGTTCGTTCTCTAATAGCTCAATTAGTGCAAGCAAATCTTTCTGAAATAGGTATTACTGTAAATGTTTCTTCATTAGAATGGGGAGCATATTTAGAGGCAACAAATAATGGTGAACACGATTTATTTGTACTTGGATGGACAGGAGGAACAGGAGACCCAGACATACAAGTCCAACCTTTGTTTCACTCCGATTTAATAGGTGGTGGCGGTAATCGTTTTTGGTATAGCAGTGAAATAGTAGATGATTTGATACACCAAGGTAGATTAGAAACAAATCCAGAAAGAAGAAGTGAAATATATAGGCAAATTACAGAGCAATTAATTTATGATTCTCCAGTTATTTCTCTTTGGCATCCGTATGTCCCTATTGTAACAAATGGAATCACAGGGTTAACTGTCAACTTTGCAACAGAGCCAGACTTTTTTAGAGTAAATTTTACAAATTAGAAAATAAAAACCTTGGGGTCTCTTGCCCCCAAACCCCCAGGGTTTTTGTTTTTATATATTCAGGAGGAATTATGTATCATGAAAAATATCCGTATGTTTCTATGCGAAATGCTGTGTATTCTACAAATGGAATGGTGGCAACTAGCCAAAATTTAGCTTCGTCTGCTGGGCTTGATATTTTGAGAAAAGGAGGAAATGCAATAGATGCAGCTGTAGCAACTGCTGCTTGCTTAACAGTAGTAGAACCAACTTCAAATGGTATAGGCGGGGATAATTTTGCTCTTGTGTGGGCAAATGGGAAATTGCACGGTTTGAACAGCAGTGGACCTTCAGGAAACGATATCAGTATAGAAAAAGTAAAACAGTTAGGGCATGAAAAAATGCCTACATATGGTGTCTTACCTGTTACAGTTCCGGGTGCTGTGGCAGGCTGGGAAGAAATATTAAATAAATTTGGTAGTATGAGTATGGAAGAAGTTTTAACTCCTGCAATACAGTATGCAAAAAAAGGTTTTGTGATATCTCCTACGGTCGGTTACTACTGGAGAAAAGCCTATGAAAAGTATAAAGAAATTTTTAAAAGTGATGAGTATAAATATTGGTTTGATACATTTACACCAAATGGAAAAGTCCCAGAAATAGGCGAAATATTTAGGATGGAAGAACATGGGCATACATTAGAAAAAATCGCAAAAGAAGGTAGCTATGTTTTTTATAAAGGTGAAATAGCAGATAAAATTGATACTTTTTTTAAAAAATATGGTGGATTTCTTACAAAAGAAGACTTGAAAAATTTTAAACCAGAATGGGTAGACCCTATAAGTGTAAAGTATAGAGGATATGATATATGGGAAATACCCCCAAATGGACAAGGTATAGTTTGTTTAATAGCACTAGGTATTTTAAATAATATTCCATTTGAATCAAGTGCAGGTTATATACACAAACAGATAGAGGCTATAAAAATAGGTTTTTCAGTATCTAAAAAGTCGGTAACAGATGAAAAATTCATGAAATATACTGCAAAAGATTTATTAAGTCCAGATTTTTTAAAAACTTTGCAAAATGAAATAGGATATAAAGCACAAATTCCAAAAGACATATTGCCTCAAAAAAGTGGTACAGTATACTTAACAACTGCTGATAATAAAGGAAATATGGTAAGTTTTATACAGAGTAATTACATGGGATTTGGTTCTGGAATAGTAATACCAAATACAGGAATATCTATGCATAATCGTGGTGCAGATTTTAGCTTGGATGAAGATAGTGTAAACAAGTTAGAACCGAATAAACGTACTTATCATACAATAATACCAGCATTTATTACAAAAGATAATAAAGTGGTAGCCTCGTTTGGAGTAATGGGTGGTTATATGCAACCACAAGGTCATTTACAAGTTGTTACACAATTGATAGATAAAAAACTAAATCCACAGTCGGCATTAGATGCTCCAAGGTGGCAATGGTTAAAAGATAATGAAATAGAAATAGAAAATACTTTTGAGGTACACTTAGCAAAAGAGCTAGAATTAAAAGGTCATGATGTAAAAATGAACTTGAATAATGGTAGTTTTGGACGTGGTCAGATAATAGCATCAGAAAATGGAGTTTTGATAGGAGGATGCGAGCCACGTTGCGATAGTGATATAGCGAGTTACTAATTTTATAATATACATTTAGAATTAAAAGACTATGTAGAAATTCATAGTCTTTTTTTGTGTGTGCCGTGCATGGTAGATAAAGTCCAATATACGACCCGGATATTTATATGTAAATTATGTAGGGAAATGGAATGAAAGATTTGTATCTTACCACGGGAGGTCTTGTAGATA
>WRGD01000026.1 GCA_009787355.1 Defluviitaleaceae bacterium
GACAAAGATTTTATTGTAGATATAAGAATTAAAACAAAGTCGGGAAAAATAATTCACGTAGAAATGCAAATGGCAGACCATTTAAACTTTGGTGCTAAGATAGTTGCATATAACGGACGTTTGTTTGGTAGTCAATTAAAACGTGGCGAAGAGTACACGACTTTAAAACCAGTATACAGTATAATTATAACAAATTTTGATATGTTTCCGAATAACCCAGAATATAAAGATATATTTCAATACACGGGATTAAAAGGAGACATATTAACAGACTTAACACAAATTCATATATTACAATTACCGAAACTTCCAAAAAAACCGAAAACGGAACTTGAAAATTGGTTAAAATTATTTTTAGTACGGGAGGAGAAAGAATTGGAAACGTTATTACAAGAAGCCCCGAATTTAAATAAAGCAATAGTACGTCTAAGAAAACTTTCAGAAGATGAAGTAGCTAAACAGATTGAAGAAGAGCGTTTTTAAAAATAAGTACACTAATTCTGTACTTATTTTTTTGTTTTTATTAAAATACCGTAAACAAACACATACTAAAAATTTATTCTTGTTACAGTTATTTAAGCAATATGATTTTATAAAATGTGTATAAAATTTACTAAATTTGATTTTACACTTGACAATTTGTTAATTATGCTGTAATATTGCTCTATAAATTATATTAATTTTGTGCAATATGAACAAATTTTCATATGAACACAAATTCAAATAAAATACAATTATGAAAGAAGAAAAAATGAAATCATTATTTTTATTAGCATTTTTATTATTTTTAGTTGCTTGTGGCAATACTCCACAGGCTAATTCACCTCAAACTGTAGAACCAAGGGCTGTTTTCAGTTTAGATAGAGTCTACATAGCTGATGTACTTGTGAATATTCCAAGCGAATATGAAGGTTCAAGGCTTACATTTGTAGGTCCAGAAGCTGGAGGAAATGTTCTTATACAAATAGGTGAAGAAACAATACAAGCTTCTATAAATCCTTCTAGGGAGCATCCAAGTTTTGAATCTGGTTACTGGCATCATCATTTATATGCTGGCAACACAGAAGCTGGAAGTAGACGTATTAGCTTCTTAGAATTATTACCAAACCTCAATATAGATGTAAATCCAGATGCAACAGACAATACTCAAAGTAGTTATCAACACGGTAATTTACACTATGTAGTAGAAACAGGTGAATATAGACTTCGTTTTACAATAAACGGAGAAGTGCATGATTTATTTTTTGTTTTAGTTTAATTTTAATTTTTAAAAGTTGCTATACTAATGAGCAAAAAGAAACTTACTTTTTGCTCTAGGGTTTTCTATTATAAATGTGATAAAAGGGATATTTTATGGATTTTTTTAATGTTATATTTTTTGCTGGTATTGCTGGTTTTTTTAGTTCGGTTCTTGGTGGTATTTTAGCTATAACTATAAAAAAACCTAGTAAAACTTTTATAGGACTTAGCTTTATTTTTGCTTCTGCTGTTCTTCTAGCTCTTGTTTTTGTAGATTTTATACCCCATGCTATAGGTCATGGACATTACCATACGGGTATAGATGATTATGGGGATTTATATCAATACTGGTATCAACATAGCGGTGGTGGCATATGGATTACTATTTTTGGCATTTGTGTTGGTTCTTTACTCATTTATCTGCTTGGAAAATTTGATAAGCATGGGCATGAACATATACATGGTATAATGCCACATAACGAATATTGTTCTCATACTGGTCTACTACAATCTGAAAAAAAGCGTATAGTAGCAACAGCTTTCCCTGTTATTTTTGCTATAGTCTTGCATGACTTTCCAAAAGGTCTTGCGATAGGTAGTGCTAGTAGTGTATTAGCTGCAATCGCTATAGGTTTATCTTGTATACCAGAGGGTATGTCTATAGCTCTACCATTAAAAACTAGTGGTATGAGAAATATCAAAATATTAGGAATATGTTCTATAGCAGGTTTTGCAACTGTTCTTGGTGCTATTATTGGTTATTTATTAGGTGGTATAAACCCATATATTTCAGGTTTTATGTTTTCTGTAGCTGCTGGTTGTATTATAGCTGTTGTTTTTAATGAAATGATACCAATAGCTGTAGAATACTCTGGAAAATCTAAAGCTAAACTTGTAGTTTCTCTTGCTGGAGTTTTAATTGTTGTGGCTATGAATTATTTTTTTCATGATTTAATGCATTAATGGAGTTAGGAGTAATAAAAACCACTGGTTAAAAATTGTCCAGTGGTTTTTTATTACTCTAATATTACATTATCGTTACAATTACAAAAATATTATTGACAAAATAATTACTATATTTTATCATTATGTGTATAAAATTATATTTACAGGAGGTTTTTTATGAATCACAAAAATAAACTATCGTTTGTTTTAGCTTTTGTTCTGTTTCTTTCATATTCCATTTTTCCTATTAGAGTTTTGGGAAATGAAAGTTTACAAGAATTAGATTTATTCCAATTTTTCAATTTTACAGAATTTCCTATTGATGAAAGCCGAACTGGTATCATGGGATTTTCTACATTGGATGAAAACCAAAGAATTCATCTTTTTGCTAATCAATATGATTTAGAAGAAAAAAGTTTACTAGAAATAGGTAGAAATAGGCTTATAGAAAGTGGATTTTCACAAGATTTTATTGATAGTATGGATTCACGTATGGTGGAGCTTATAGCTACTGCAAATATAGCTCTTTCTTCTGAAAGATATTTTTTAGAGGTTATACATAATGAAAAAGAGTCTTCGATGGAAGAAATTTCGAGAACTAGATTTGAAGAGATAACAAATAACAATATTAGTAACAGTGTTATAGAAAATCTTCCAGAACACTTAATAGGGAGATTTACAATACCACCTATACCCATAGTTGATTATGATGGAAATGTATTATACGACCCAACAAGACCAGATTCAAGAACTGTACGAAATGTTGGTGGAGGAACATTACATGTAAATACTAATGTTTTTGGTATAAATAGTGGTATTCTTTCTCATTTTATAACAATATCTGAGTTTTTTTGGCAAAATATGCCTTCTTTTCGTGGAACAGATTTTTTTGGAGTAACTAGAGATAACAATACCTCTGTTATACCAAATGCTTGGAGTAATTATTTTACTCATGATGTAGCAAATGTAACTTTAGTAGCTTCAGGAACTGGTGTAGGAGTGCAACAAATATACAATGGTTCTCATAATGCTCCAATAACTTATAATCTTCCTAATGCGGGAGCTTCAAACCCATTAAATGGATATGCTGTATCATTGAGTATGCCAAGAGATATTTTGCCTAATACAATATTTCCTAATCAAATTTTTAACGCAAGATTTATGTATAATGCTAGAGGTGGTGTATCTTTTGAAGGTGTATTACAAAGTCCAAGTATAAGACCTCAAAATTTCAATATATTTTCTAGCTACCATCATCAAACTTCTACAAGTTGGTTTAGTTCTCCTACTCTGTCTGTACCAGCTGGAGCATCTATAACAATATCGCCTAGCGCCAATTATGCTGCTCCTGTAGTAGATGTTGCACTTGCTACTTGGCGGTAGAATATACTGTAATTTTAGAGTTTATTTCACAGAAAAAAGAACACTTATATAAAATTAAGTGTTCTTTTTTTAGTGTGCCGTGCATGTTACAAATCTAGGTGGTGGAAGTCCACAGTGGTGGCTAGTCGTAGCCAACCACTAGCGAAAGGCAAGAGCGTCCACTGTGAAGTGGAGTTTGAAGGAAGCCGATAGCAAAGTTCTGCCCTAAGGAATACGAACATAATCAGGCATAGAAAGTAGGATAAGT
>WRGD01000027.1 GCA_009787355.1 Defluviitaleaceae bacterium
ATGAATGTATATCATCCACATAGCTCATTAGTATATATGGAGGAGTTCCATAAGTACCTCCACTATAAGCACCCGGATATTTGTTTTTGTTTTCATATACATCTATCCATTTAGAAGATAATATTTTTTTAACTACATTAACGTATTCTTCACCCATTGGAGCAAGAGATTTTAAGATTATATCTTTTGCTTCTTCATAAGTTACTTTATAATCTATATTTTCTACTATAGAAACAGCCATATCATAAGGTTTTAGTTTTTCTAATCCTAGTATCTTTTTACGCATACTTATATATCTATGTAATAAATTCAATTTATTACTTGTAGATTTTATAAGATTTGAATAAACTTCTACCGGGATATTATTTTGCAAAAGAGAAGCTTCAAGCGAAGAATTGTATTTTCTAGCTTTAGAATAAAAAGCTTCTTTTCGTATATAATATTTATATAAACCAGCTAATGTTTCTTTTCGTGAAATAAAATAATTAAGGTGCGAATTATAAATATTTTCACGCAATACTCTATCATTAGAGTAAATATATTTAAAATAAGAACCATGAGTAACTTCTATTTCATTACCGTTTTTATCTAAAACAGGTTCAAATAAATTTTCGTTATTATTTATAATATTAAAAATTTCATTTGAAGTATTTGCAAAAGAAAAAGACATAGCGAGTAATTCTTCTTGTTCTTTTGGTAGAGTATGCTCAGCTTTAAGAAAAACATCATTTAACTCATGTTTATATATTTGTAACTCTGGTGTACTTTCTAAAAAGCTATATATTGTTTCTTTTCCTATTTCTAAAACTTCAGGTTCAATAAAACTTATAGCAATATTAGCTTTTGTAAGTAATTCTGTTGATTTATTTTGTAATCCTTGATAAAAAGGATTTTTCGTATCTTGATGGTGTTTCATTCTTGCATATACGTAAAGTTGCACTACTTTTTCTCTTATATTATATGCTTCTTTTAATGCTTTTAAAAAATATTCTCCACTTGTAGCGAGTTTGCCTTTATATTTAGAAAAATCGTCTAATTTAATTAAAATTTCATTGCAAGAGGTTTCCCAATCTTTATCCGACAAACAAATATCAGATAAATCCCATTGGTAATTTGCATCCATTTCCTCTCTTGTTTTTAATTTTTTCATAGGCTATCACAAAGGCAGGATTGGCTTTGTAGGTTCTGTCTGACCTCCACCGCCAAGCCTAATCATTGCCATCAAAGTTATTAGTATCATTATTTTATTTCCTTTCTTATTTTTAATTTTTCCATAGGCTATCACGCAGGTAGGATTGGCTTTGTAGGTTCTGTCTGACCTCCACCGCCAGCCCTAATCATTGCCATCAAAGTTATTAGTATCATTATTTTATTTCCTCTCTTATTTTTAATTTTTCTATAGGCTATCACGCAGGCAGGATTGGCTTTGTAGGTTCTGGTGAACCTACACCGCCAGCCCTAATCATTGACATCAAAGTTATCAGTATCATTATTTTATTTCCTCCTCAAAATGTATTTATGTGTTGTTTACATTTATACACAGCATATTTATATATTTCAAAATCAGTCTAAACTGATACAAATATATTGTATAATTGTAATGCACATTATATCGTATTATATACAGTTATGTCAAATATTTTTTTATAATGAAAATATACTTTATGAGCCTTATGAAATAGATAGTAATATAGCATTTTTGTAGATGTAGATGGTAAGTAACGTTATTTTATAGCAGCAGTCTACTAATCACTAAAAATAAAATCTCCTTTATATACTTTTTATACAAAATTTTATATAATATAAAATATAGATTTACAATTTATGTATAAAAAATTCGGAGGATTTATGAAGAAAAGTATTTTATGGATGTTGTTAATTATTTTGTTGATAGGTTGTGGAACGAATGATTTACTTTCTTATGATAGTAACGATGTATATTATTCATTTTCAGATACTTTACATACTTTAGATATTAATGAAGATGCTAATTTGGTGAATGATGAGGTTGATACAGATATTTCTTTTTCGGAAATAATTATGGATGATGAAATATACTTAGATATAATAGAGCTTGGAAAAATTATAGTAACAGCTATGTCATTTTGGGAAGATTGGTGGGATATGAGAGGAAGATTTGGATATGAACATCTAGGATATTGGAATGATATTCCAAAACACAATCTTGCATTAGGAATATATCAAAAACTTTTGCCAACTTCTGGTTTTGAGAGTTTACAAGATATTAAAAATTATCTTTTAAAATTTTACACTGAAACATTTTTAGAATCTATTTTTTCTTCAGATTTTTCACCTTTTGTTGAATACGAAAATATATTATATATGCATGGAGTAAGAGCGGGTTTTTCAAGAACAAATTGGGAAACAGCTATTCATTCTTTAGTAGAAAAAAAAGATAATTATGTTATTATTGAAACATCTGCATTACATGGAGTTTGGCATATGTTCCCTAACCTTATATATGAAGGAGATAGGGAAGAATTTTTTAGAGAAGCTCAAAAATATATGGATTCAATTGATTCATCAATAACAGCAGAAGAAAGATTTCCAGAAGTTTTTTATCGTATTACTTTGATAGAAGGCAGAATTGAAAATGTATCAATAATGTGGAATGACGAAGAATTTAAATGGTCTATATTTGGTGGATGATATTAAAAAATTTAAGGAGCGATAAAATTACCACTCCTTAAATTTAATTTAACTTTTTGTTTTTTTAATTACGTCCAAATATTGATAGATGTAAATGGTTATGCACACCAACATAACCTCTACCTGCATAAAAAACTTCATTTTCGTGTCGGTTTCGTTGAGTTCTAAATCCCCATGTGTTCTCTAAATAATTAAGAATAGATTCTGGACGTTGACCGGTACCAGTTACTATAGAATTATTTGATTGAAAATCTACACCAATTCCTCGAACGTGTTCATCAAGGCTACCACCAAAATGAGCTCCACCTGCAATTGCAGTTATCTCTATATTACCGAATCTATCATTGACTCTTAATATTGCTCTTAGTAAGTCTGCTGATAAAAATACATTTGGTGCTGAGGTACCTGATGTTATTGTTCTAAAGTTATTGGGATTTTCTTCATAGAATCTTCTTGTTTCAGCCATTAATCCATTTGCCGTATCTTGAATATTAGCAAAAGCAGACCTCCTATTTGCATCTGTCATATTATCAGCCCATCTTCGCATAATAATACGATTACCTGTAATAGAAGTTCCGTGATAACGATTAAGGATTTCCCGAGCCAATACCTGTCTATTCATGTTATTATAATTCATCGGTACATACTCCCATCTAGCCCAAAGAGTCGCATTCCCCTCAATAAGAAGTCCATCAGGCAAAACATTACCACCAGACTGAGAAGTAGCCCAACCTAAAAATCTATGATTATCTCTATTAGGTCTAGGCAATTCACCTACAGTAATACCAGATGCTAATATAAGTGGATCAGGTGTTTGCCCTCCATTACCATTAAAAGTTATTGTAAATCTCCACCTAGCACTCAAATTAATATTCCCAGTAATAATGGTACTAGCAAGCATCTGAGTTAACAAACTAGGCTGTATAAACCACCCACCAAATGTATGCCCATTTCTAGTAGGATTAGCAGGAAATTGATTTCCTAACGATTGTCCATTCTGTACTGTTCTTTGTTGTGTAGCAGGAATACCACCGTTGGCATTAAATGTTACTATTCTATTCTGCACTGCTCCTGCTTGAGTAACAGATATAGTCCTTGCTATAGAACCGTTGGAAGTTCTAATCATTATTGTTCCAGTTCTTGATGCAGTCCCCGTATTAGCAGAAACACT
>WRGD01000028.1 GCA_009787355.1 Defluviitaleaceae bacterium
CTAGTCTTATCATATCCCACGATGGATTATTTCCTGGGCTATTTAGGTATCTTCTAAAAATGTCTTTTTCTTTTTCACTTATAGAATAATACCAACCCTTTGTTGTATCGTTGTCATGTGTGCCTGTATATATTACATAATTACTATTTTTATAGTTGTGTGGCAAATATTCATTTTTTTCGTCGCCATCAAATGCGAATTGTAAAACTTTCATACCAGCTAGGTCAAAATCGTATCGTAGCTTGTATACCTCTTTTGTAATAATTCCTAAGTCTTCGGCTATTATTGGCAAATATCCAATTTCTTTTTTTAATTTATCAAAAAAAATTGAGCCTATCCCTTTTTCCCAAACTCCATTTATTGCATTTTTTGAACCGTATTTTACAGCCCAGTAAGATTCAAACCCTCTAAAATGGTCTAGCCTTATATAATCAACATTTTTTAGATTTTCTTTTATTCTATTTATCCACCATTTAAAATTATCTTTTTTGTGTATTTCCCAATTATATAATGGATTACCCCAAAGTTGTCCATTTTCACTAAAATAGTCTGGAGGTACTCCTGCAACAATTGTTGGTATATTTTTTTCGTCCAAAAAAAATAAATCTTTATTTATCCATACATCTGCAGAATCTAAGCTTACAAATATAGGTATATCTCCTATTATTTTTATTTCTCTTTTATTTGCATATTCTTTTAACTCTGTCCATTGTATATAAAATTCGTATTGTAAAAATTTTTGAAAATTTATTTCTTCTTGTAAAATATCTTTGTATTTTTCAATAGCCTTTTTCTCTCTGTTTGCGATGCTGTCTTCCCAAGAATTCCAAACTGCACCAAAAAAACAATCGTCTATTTCATCATCTTTCATATATTTTTGCATTTTTATCTTGTATTCTAAATATTCACTATTTTTTAAAGATATTTTTCGTTTTTGTATAAAATAGTTTTTTAAAGATATAAACAAACAATAATCATCTAGCCATTCATTTTCATCACAAAATAGTATATATTTTTTATTTGGTATGAAGTTTTTAAAAGCTTTTTTGTACAATTCATTTTTATATTTATATACATTTTCATAATTCACATAATTTTCCGGGAAATTTTTTATTTGTAATTCTTTTTCTGATAATAAACCTTTTTTTTTCAAAATGTCAGGGCTTATTAATATTGTATTGTAAGCGAAAGAAGAAAAACTTTGATAAGGACTATCTCCAAAACTTGTAGGCCCTATAGGAAGTATTTGCCAAAGTTTGCCTCCGCTTTCATGCAAAAAATCTATAAAATTATATGCTATATCCCCTAAATCTCCTATTCCGTATTTACCTCCAAAAGATGTAGGATGCACTAGTATCCCAGATTTTCGTGTTAATTTCATAAAAATCACCTTATTAAACTTTACATTTTTTTGAATAAGTGTTATATTGTCTTATAGTATATTTGCAATTTGCAAACATAGTCTATTTATATTTTGGCATTAACAATAAAAATATTACAAAGAGATTGTAACATAACAAAGAAAGGATTTGTTAAAAATTTTATGAAAAAAATTTTAATTCTCACAACTCTTCTTTTAGCAGCTTGTGGAGGCTCAGATACAAACGCAAATACAGAAATACCAAGTATATCAGTACCGGTTAATCCAAACTCTGTTTCTTTTATACCGAATCCGAATATAAATGTACCTTTTGCAACAGCAGGAGAACACGTTATATATTCCCGTGATTTTATATATACTTTTAGAAATAATCTAATGCAAGAAACAGATATTTTTAGAAATTGGATGGGTATGTCCGAAGAAGAAATAGATGCTCATTTAGATGAAGTAAATGAAAATGGAACAACAAGGCGTGAAGAAATAAAACAAAACTCTATAGATCAAGTAATAGAGCGTGCAACTATGATTATTCTGGCAAATAGAAATAATATATATTATAATGAAATAGAGCTGGAATCTCAAATGAACAACTTGCAAATGCAGGTAGATGCTATAAACGAAACAGGAGAAGATGGACTTCTTTTATTCTACGAAATTTTTGGTATAACACTTGAAGATTATAGATGGTTTGAAAGAGAAAGACTGCAGGGTATTGCATATTTAAATTATATTGGTGATAATATAACGTTAACAAATGCTGAAATAGATGAATATCTTGAAGAAAATAGAGAAAGATTTGAACAAAATATTATGGCAAGAGTTGTACACATCTTGATAAATAGTGGTGATATCGACGAAAATGGAGATAATATTTTTGGTGATGAAGAGTATGCTCTTGCAAATGAACTTTTGGAAAGAATAAGAAATGGTGAAAATCCAAGAGAACTTGCAGCACAGTATTCAAAAGACCCCGGTACTCCAGATGGATTTTATGAATTTCCAAGGGGTATGATGGTTCCATCTTTTGAAGAATGGTCATTTTCTGCAAATGCAGGAGATACAGGTATAGTAGAAACAAGTTTTGGTTTTCATGTAATGTATAGTGAAGGTGTTACAGACCCTAGAGAAGTAGCAGAAATGTCTCTTAGAAATTCAAGAGCTGTTGAAATAATACTTGAGCAAGTAGAAAATGAAAACCTTACTTGGGAAATAGATTACACTTTGCTTGATACTCTACAATAAAAAAATTTAATATAATTATTAAGATTTCCTGAAATAATTTTAACGATGTTAAGTAGTAATCGTAGTAAGAGATGTATATAAATTTTTGATATGAGACAATCTATATCTATTCTCTTGCTTTTTTACTACTATCGTAAGTGGATTGAAATAGAGGGGGTAGTAATGGAGTCTAAAAATGCTCCTAAAAAAAATAATATAATAAAATTTTTTACAATTGTACTCGGTTCTGTTGGTGCTTTTACTTTAATATTTAGTGCAGTTATTTTATCTTTTTTTATTCCTGAAAATAGTAGATTGGACAACTTTGTAACTGATATTGATGGTAATATAAGTAGTGTTTCTCCTCATATTTTAAGTACAATATTTCAAGTTCCATCTGTTCCTGTTCGTACATCTTTTGTTTTGTATGGTATAGACGATGAACATAGTGGAGCAGATGTTGTTATATTAGGTGCTTTTAACAGAATTACAGGTGAAATAGATATTATAAATATTCCAAGGGATACATTTTTAACTGTTACAGATACAAGTGCTTCGATGTTTAGAGAAGCAGGAAGATTGTTTAATAGAGATACAAAAATAACAGATATGTTTGGTCAAGCAGGTAGAGAGCTTGCTCCAAAAATAGTAGGTAATCAAATAGAAGAATGGCTAAATATAACTATAGATTATTATGTAGTTGTAGACCTTTCTGCATTTAGAGCTATTGTAGACTTGGTAGGTCCTATAGAGATGCATGTGCCTCGTAGGTTATTTTATAACGACAATGCAGGTCTTATAATAGATATACAGCCGGGTCTACAAATGTTAGACGGTCGTATGGCAGAAGGTCTTGTTAGATACAGAAGTACATACGCACGTGGCGATATACAGCGTATAGAAGTACAACAAGAATTTTTGAGAATTTTGTTTAACCATATTATAGAGTTGAATTTACTTTCAAATGTAAATATGTTAACAGAAATTTTTAGAATAATACTTAACAATGTAGATACAGATTTTAGTTTTGATTCTGTTTTTGGTTATATACCACATTTATCTAGTATTGATATTAATAATCTTAATATTATTATGATGCCGGGAGACCCATCTTATACAAGAAGAAATGCTAGAGGCGAGAATATATCCTTTGTTAGACCATATATGGATGAGTTACTTGTAATTGTGAATAGGATTTTTCATGGTATAGAAGTTAGAGAAGAGGAAGAAACCAACATTACTATTGCACTTGAAAATTAAATTTGAATAAAAAAAAAAAAAAAAA
>WRGD01000029.1 GCA_009787355.1 Defluviitaleaceae bacterium
TTTTTTCCTCGTTATTTATTAATATCATTTATTTTAATATCCTTTTTCTCTTTCTATCGAATATTTTTATTTATTTTGTTAGTTATTGGACATGTCTTATGTATGATTCTTATATTCTTGTTATAATATTATTATTTTGGTTTATTGGTTTTGAGATAATTAGACAATTTTGCATCAACGATTATGAAAAACATTGTAATTTATATGAAGATTACGACATTAAAAAATACATTTACATTACAGAACACATTTACAACAGCAAAAAATATATTTACTATATCTCGCTTTTATTTTATACTTACACATATTTGTTTTTTATGTGGGGTTTTAGATTAATGATTTTTGATTTATTAGATAATACTAATGCTTTTGTTTTAGTTTTTCTTGGTGTGGTTTCATTTTTAGTAACTATTATTAAAAAACAAAAAAACGCTAGATTTTTTAATATACCTACCAGATTTATATACCAACCATTTTCAGATTTTTTAGGTGGAGTATTAAAGTTCTGTTTATCATCATTTTTATTATTAGTGTTGCCGTTTTTAAGTTTTTTTACTGGAAATATATTTTTAATTGGGTGGTTTGCATTTGTCGGTATTTTTTGGGGGTTGATAGTTTTCTCTACATTACTAGATGTATTAGATTTACAACCGACACCTAAATTGATAGAAATTTCTTATTTTTTAGGATTTCTTAAAGAAGTAATTTCTATACAAAACAATAATAGTATTTTGGTTTTGTTATTAGTTTCTATAATCAATGCTTTATCTTATGGCTTGGTATTTGTTACTAATAATATGCTGTTTATGTATTTAATTTTATTTTTCTGGTTATTTTTTTCAATAAGTTTATTTTGTTACTTGAGATACAAAAGTGATGCTGATTTTAAAGAGAATGTTTTGCAAACACTTGATATTTTATGTGTTGATGGTATTTGGTGTATATTAGCTTTTAGACATGATGAGAATAATTGGATTTGTATAGAGTGTGTTAGTGTAAACTGTACTAAAGTCCAAAATATTGTTTGTTATGAGCTTTGGTATTCTGATAAATATAAAATAATGTCATTGGAAGATAAAAATATAGAAACGGTAAAAGGACGATTGAAAAAATGGAAGTAAAATAATTTGGAGGTGAATTACTATGAGCTATTTTGAAATACTTAAAATGGAGTTTGAAAAATTAGAAAAATAAATACATATCAAGTGCATACAATTACCACAATTTACATAAAAAATAAACATAAAATTGAATAAAAAATTTCCTATAACCCCCTGACAATGGTTTTTCTATATGCTATAATACATACATAAGCAAGAAAACGTAAGAAACAAAAGGGGGACAAATGACTGATACTAACGAAGATAAACCGTTATTAAAACCTAAAATAGATTTAATTTTCAAGTCGATATTTGGTTCTATAGCAAACATTGATATACTTGAGGCATTTTTAAAATCTGTTCTTATTATTCCAGAAGATGAGTATATAAACATAGAGATAGTAGATCCATTTAGTAAGATAGAAAAAATCAACGATAAATTAACTATAATCGATGTAAAGGTACACACTACAAAAGGTATAATAAATGTAGAAATACAATTGAATAGGTATACTGACATGGAAGATAGAATTATTTTTGGTATATCTAAGGCTGTAACAAATCAAAAGCATAGTGGTAATGATTATAAACTTAAAAAGGTTATAACGATACTTATAACAGATTATATTTTGATAGATGAACATGGACAGTATCATGATATTTTTAGATACCATAGTGAAAAAACTGGTTATACTTTTAGTCAAAGTACGGAGATACATACGCTAGAGCTATCTAAGTTACCAGAAGACTATGATAATTCTAATCTGTGGTATTGGTTAAAATTTGTAAAATCTGAAAATGAGGAGGATTTTGAAATGTTAGCTGATAAAGAACCTTTGATTAAAAAGGCTTATGGAGTGTTGAAAGAGTTAAGCCAAGATGAACAAACTAGGTTACTTGCTGATGCTAGGGAGGCTGCTGAATGGGATAGGGTTGCTATTGCTAGGAATGCTAAGGCTGAGGGGGTTAGAGAAGGGATTAAAGAAGGGATTAAAGAAGGGATTAAAGAAGAGAAAATATCTTTAGCTAAAAAAATGCTTATGCAAAGTATGAGTTTAGAACTCATTCAAAGCCTAACAGAATTACCAATAGAAATGATAGAAAAAATCAAAAACAAGTTATAAAATAATTTGAAATCAATTTAGAAACATTACAATATTACATTTAGGGGGAAATTAAAATGAATAACAATATATTAAGAAAAACATTAGTTACTGTTTTAGCTAGTGCAACTGTTATAGGAGCTATACCAACAACTACAAATGCAGGTCTTACAGGAACACCAGTAGAAGTAAATGTTATATCACAATACCCAGTAGAAAGAAGAGAAATATATCAAGATGAAGATTTTTCAAATATAACTATTAATGCTATCGTTGTTAATGGTGTTTACTTAGATGCTTATACATTACAAGGTGGAGATTATATAGGTAGCTATGTACAAGTTATAAGCAATAGACGAGGTGAAAGAGGTGTAGTTTATGGAGAAGAAGCAGTACCTGCTATATCGTTTTTATCTTTAGAATCGAATAGAAGTGGAATTGCTTTTGATTTTCCAAGAGGGTTTGTTAATTATCATACAGGGACTGAAATAAATGGCTTTATATCACAAAATAGATTTGAAGAATTATTTAATAATGCACTTCTTTTGATTAATGGAGAACCATTTAGTGCTAGAGATTTTTGGGATGAATTACATTATGATTTGTCTAATTCTTTTCATGGGCGTGGTAAATTTAGATTTTTTGAGATTGATACAAATCAAAATCCTGTAGTAAGACCTATTACTACTATTACTGTAACTAATGTTACTCCTACACCAGTACAAGCAACATATGTAAATACACCTACTTCTACTACCGAAGATAGAGTATTAGAATTT
Organism: Defluviitaleaceae bacterium; assembly: GCA_009787355.1. GTDB lineage: Bacteria > Bacillota > Clostridia > Lachnospirales > UBA5962 > WRGD01. The sequence goes on from WRGD01000029.1 coordinate 2,983, forward strand.
GAAAGAGAAATTTTAAGACATATAAATGATTTTCGTGCTAGTCAAGGATTACATCCTCTTATTTTACATGAATTAGCTTCAGATGTTGCACGTGAGCATTCAAGAGATATAATTATAAATGGAAATCTTCATGGAAGTAGGCATATAGGGTCTAATGGAAGTAGACCCTCTGAAAGACTTTTGGAAATAGGTCTTTTTGGTGGGTCTGAAAATGTAGCTGGTGCTGGATATGTGAGTAGCAATCAAAATATTTTTGCAATAGCTGAAACAATTGTAAATGGTTGGATTAATTCCGAAGGTCATCGTAGAAATCTACTCATTGGGGTTACACACATAGGGATTGGATACTCTACAAATGGTGTAGGAGGCATGGTTACTGCTAAATTTTTAACTATATAAATTCAGCTTAAATATGGTTTATAAAATCAAATTATAAATATATCTTACTTGCACTTAACTTAAATGTTAGGTGCTTTTTTGTTGCCTAAAAAATATAAAGGAAATCAATAAATGAACAAACTAAAGTCAAATAGGATTAGAGATAGACCTATGTCAGATACTATCTTATTTTATTAAAAAAATTAAATATCGAAAGGAAATATAATGAGTTTAAAATCATTAAAACAAAAATTCAAACCTAAAACTAAGATTAAAAACAAGAGAAAACAAAGATTTAATAGTAGTATAGCAATGTTAATGGTTTTCTTAAATGTACTAGGTACTGCACCTATAAATGTTTTTGCAACCCAAACCCCACAAAACACTTTAACAACAGTTAGTGTAGATGGAAGAGAGTTAGAAGTAAACGAAGATGGGACATTTAACATTGAAAACAATGTAACTATAACACAAAATGATCATGTTCTAAAAGTGTGAAACGAATAAAGGTAAAGGAGTATTGAAGCAAATAACATTAATAGCTAAGCCAATAACAATATCATGCATTTCTAC
>WRGD01000030.1 GCA_009787355.1 Defluviitaleaceae bacterium
AATAAAGAAGTAATGGAAATGTACGATGAAATATTTGTTTTAAAAGATGGTGTTGTTTGTGAAAGTGGGACTTTTGATAATCTTTTAAAACAAAAAGGATTGTTGTATGAAATGTATATGAATAATTGATGAAATTTAGGGTTATGATTTAGTACAAAAAAGCCTTTTCTATTAGAAAAGGCTTTTTGTGCAATATTATTTACCTAATATTCTATTATATTTCTTCTTTATTTTCTCTTACTTTATTTGAGATAAATTTTTCTAAAATTGAAACTCTTTCTTCTAGTCTAGATAATTTTTCGAAAATTTCATCATTTAAATTATTTAAATCATTTAAAAATTTTGGTTTTATCTCGTTTGGTTCACTATTTTGTAAAACTAATTGTGTTGCTATAAAAGAAATAAAGGAAGCATTTGTTGGTCTTCCTGTTGATGTTACTATAGGAATATCAAGACCGAAATGTTTTTTTAAAAAATCGGGATTTCCTTTTTTATATGTGTATTCTATTGCATATCTTATATTTCTTTCTATTCCAGATACTGTATTTTCAAACTTGTCAGATAATTCGGGATATACTTTAACTGTTATACCTTTTTCATTTGTTTGATTTTTAATAAACATTAATATAGCTTCAATGCAGTATCTATATCCTCTAATATTAGTTGGCATACCCATTCCAATTAATATATCGTTTATTTCTTTTCTTAGCTTTTCATTATTTTTCATATGTTTTTTGCTTTCTGTGATTATAATTTATTTAGCCCAGAGATTCACTTTTACAATTATTTTTTTCTCTTTGGCGTTTGTTTCTCTTCTCCAATAAATTTTGTTTGACAAAATTTATTGCGTATGGTATCATACTCTAAGATTTGTTCGAGGCACCATAGCCAAGTGGTAAGGCCAAGGACTGCAACTCCTTTATCACCAGTTCAAATCTGGTTGGTGCCTTTTAGTGGATTAAAGAATTTTTATATTTTTTAATCCATCTTTTTTATTTAATTTTAAAAAGTTAATTTTCAAAATCAAGTTCAAAATTTACATATACACCCGTGTCCTTTAATATTACATTTGCATCGTATGTTTTATTTTTGGTTTTTGAGTATATATTTTTTATAAATACTTTTTTGTTATTTATCAATTCTTCCACTAATTGTTTGCCTAATTTTATTTTTTTGTCTAAGAAGAATTTGTTATTTTTGAATATTACAAATCCACATTTATTTTCACAAGAAAAAACAATTTTGGACTCTAATATATTACTATTACACCGTGGACATTTTGCTTTTATCTTTTTGTAAATAATATTAGAATTTTCAAATTTTTTAGGAAATATATTTTTATAATCGTCAATTGGAGATTTATTATTTAATATAAGTTTTTTTGTCATTTCTTTTATTTCTTCCAAAAAAATATTAAAATCTTTTTTAGCTTTTTCTATATCTTCGAGAGAGCTTTCCCAAGACGATGTTAATTCAGGACTTTTTATATTATCTGGTACAACTTTAACAAGATTTATACCATTATTTGTTGCAGTAATTTGTTTTTTATTTCTTTCTAAAAATCCAGTTTTTATTAATTTTTCTATAATACCTGCTCTTGTTGCTGGTGTTCCTAAACTCGTTTGTGTAATTATACTTTGTTCATCTTTTTCTATATTTACTTTTGCTTTTTCCATAGATAAAAGTAATGTATCTTCTGTATAATGTTTTGGTGGTGTTGTAACTCCTTGATGTATACTAGGTTCAAAATTTAAAATTTCACCCTTTTTTATATTCGGTATTATATTCTCTTTTGGTTCATTTTCTCGTTTTTTTCCTAAACTTTCTGCATAATATTCAGAAATAATTGTATAGCCTTTGTCTGTTATAATTTTACCTTTTGCATAAAATTCGTTGTTTTCTGATAACAAAGTTACATTTGTTTCTATATATTTGTTTATAGGGGAAATAGACAAAATTAATCTTGTGCATATTAGATATAGCAATTTTATTTCATCATTTTTTAAGGTGTTTATATTTTGATTTAAAACTTTATTTGTAGGTAATATAGCGTAATGGTCGGTTACTTTTTTATCATTTACAATATTTTGTATATGGCTAATATCTACATTTTTATCTTTTATGAAGGGTAAAAAATCTAAAATTTTTTGAGATAAGTTACTTATAGAAGTTTTCATATCTCCTGATATATATTTACTGTCTGTTCTTGGGTATGTTATTAATTTTTTTTCATACAAACTTTGTGCATAATCTAGTGTTTGTTTTGCTGTAAAAGAAAATATTCTATTTGATTCACGTTGTAATGTTGTTAAGTCGTATAATTCTGGTGGTTTTGATACTTTATTTTTATTTTCGACACTTTTTACCGTTACTTTTTTTTCTTTACTTATTATATCGAAAATTTTCTGTGCTTCTGATAGTTTTTCAAAGCGTTTACTAGTGGCATTAAAGTTTTTTTCTTCGTGTTCACATTTTATAACTATATTATAAAATGCTTCTTTTACAAAATTTTTTATAGAAAAATCTCTTTCTACAACCATAGCCAAAGTTGGAGTTTGCACCCTACCGATATTTAAAACACTTCCATACAATACAGAAAATAATCTAGTTGCATTAATGCCAACTATCCAATCGGCTTGTTGTCTTGCAAGTGCAGCTTTATATAAATTATCATATTCTTCTCCTTTTTTCATTTTTGAAAAACCGTCTAAAATGCTTTCTTTTTCAAGAGAGCTTATCCATAACCTTTTTACTGGTTTTTTTGATTTTGAATAGTTATAAACAAGTCTAAAAATAAGCTCTCCTTCACGCCCTGCATCTGTTGCATTTATTATTTCTTTTATGCTTTTGTTTTTAATTAAACTTATTACAAGGGAAAGTTGATTTTTTGTATTTTCTATAGATTTATATTTAAATTCTGATGGAATTATAGGTAGCGTATCTATATTCCATTTTTTGAAATCTATTGTATATTCTTCTGGTTCGTATGGTGTTAATAAATGTCCTACACACCATGTTATAATGAATTTTTCTGAATCTATGTACCCATCTTTTAAAGTGCTTTTTCCAAGAACACTTGCTATTATTTTTGCTACAGATGGTTTTTCTGTTATTATTAATTTCATAGATTTTTATTTCCTTAGTAGGTTTTTGTAAAATTATATTACAATATTTTGTTTTTGTCTAGTATTTCGTAAATTTCTACAAATTTTTAATTATATCTCAAAAATTATTAAAAATTATTTATGTAAATTTTGTTGAAGTACAATTCAAGGGTAACAAATAATAAAAAGAAAAATTAAACAAAAGCAAAATAATTTACATCAAAATATGAGTGTAGTAGATTGACAAATAGAGAAATATACAAACGCAACGCTATTACTAAACTACTTCACATCTGTGTGAGGGGTTTTGACTTTATCCTCACTCAGATGTTTTGTATTAGAGTATAACGATAGAAAAAATACACTAAAGAACAATTTGTATTATACTCTATTTTTATAAAAATGTAAAGACTTATTTACAAATGGTCGTGTCTCGAAATAATTGTTTCCAATATATACACTATTTATTAAGCATCTCCCGTATCTTTCATTTTTTTAAGATGTAAGATTTGTCTAATAACAACTTTTAAACTGCTTAGCTCTTTAGGGTCAAACTGTAATATCATTGTATTAATTTCATTTAACTCTAATGCATTGTTGTCTAAAAGTGGCAATTCTTTACTTTTATCATGGAAAAGAGTATCTATAGAAATTCTTAAAAATCCAGATAATTTAAATAAAATACTTAGGCTAATATTCTTAGCTCCTCTTTCTATATGCCTTAAAGTAGAATTTTCAATACCCAACATATCTGCAAGTTCTTCACATCTAATCCTACTTGCTTTTCTGTGTATTTTAATATTTTTACCAATTATAGATTTTAATTGTGGTACTGTTACAGGAAATCTAATAAATGCTTTATATTCATTTATTT
>WRGD01000031.1 GCA_009787355.1 Defluviitaleaceae bacterium
ACTGATACTTGACTGATACTTGACTGATACTTGACTGATACTTGACTGATACTTGACTGATACTTGACTGATACTTGACTGATACTTGACTGATACTACTTCTTATATAGAACCATTATAAACCATAAAAAATTATTTGTCAATACTTTTTTAACATTATTTGAATAAATTTTATCATATTTGTAAATAATACTATTTTACATATTTAAATAAAAATGACCGATTTTTTAAATCGGTCATTTTTATTTAAATTAGTTCGATAGTATTCGCAAATGAATATAACGAAGATTTGTACAATTACAATATTTATAATATCCAAATTGAGTATGAATATCAAGAGGGATGATTAAGGAATTTATGTGAAAATAAAATTATATAAGAAGCTGTCTAATGTCTAGTTAAAAGTATAACCTTTTCTCATATTTTTTCCTTTTTATATTAGTATACTGCTTTTTAGTTTAGTTATTGCTCCATTCATAAATACGCCAAAACCAATTGCTTAAATACGAATGAATACTCCACAAACCATTCCTTCTGTTCCATCCTTCTTCGTCCCATACTGTATTCATAATTTCATTATGGATTTCGTCTAGAACAAAGCCATCTGCTAATTCTGTAGTTAAAATAGATAAGAGGTCTCTCATTTCTAAAGATAATGCATGTCTTTGTGGTACATATAAAGACCCACTAGAATTAACTGGGAATAAGTTTAAAATTTCATCTCTAGTATTTCTTATTCTATCTTTTTGAGTCATAAAAAGTTCATCTATTCCATTTTCTAAGTCTACTATTAACTGTTCTAAAACATTTTCTAAAAGAGGAATAACAAAAGCAGGCATGAATTGCATTACATTTAAAAGTGGAGGTATTGTTTCTAACAACGCATTGCTACTATCTGGCAACATACTGCTATCTACAGAATTAAGTAAATTATTTACTGAATTAATAGTTAAAGGTCTAGAGAGCGTTGCATTTATTTCGTCTATAGCATTCTTCCATGCGTATTGTAATTCTTCTGCTTGTTCTGGAGAAATATCAGTATTACTGTGGATAGTATTTATAAGTTCTTCAGTTAATATGTGAATTATTTCTAAATCTATATCTTCTATATAGCCTTCTATAAATAAGAAGTAGTGAAGAAACGAAATTCCCAGTTCATACATATATAGCCAACTACTGTGGGATGTTATCAATCCTTGCAATTGGTATTGTATACCCATGTCAACATACCAAAGAACTGAAGATAAAAAAGTGTGTAAAGACTCTTCTATTATTCTAATGTTTGGAGAAATCTCATACCAATATGAAACGTGTAAATTTCCTTGCCAATCTGTCCAATTAGAATAGTGCCTTTCTACATATTGAGAAATAATATCTCTAAAAAAACTTGTAGTTTCTGAGTAAAGATTATTTATGTGTAAAAAAGTATTAAAGGCAAATCCATTTCTGTACTCTCCAACTACATTTATAAAGTTATTAAGAGCTAAATATAAATTATTAGGAGTTAAATTATTTTGAACCCATTGACCATTCTCATCCCAATACCCTTGGGAATTTACTTCTCTGAAAAAATCCCAAAGAGAAAGACCAGTACCAGAAGGATGAGAGCTTAAAAGAGTCTGAATTCTTACTTTAACAGGGTCTCCCATACCTTCCAAATGCCAAACTTCAAATATAGAGCGTGGGAAAAAACTTAAATGAAAGGAACTAAACATAAAAGAAGGAGCTGCAAATCTAGCTTCAGAAATATTGTTTTGTATTTCTTCCCACAAACTATTAGACATATCTCCTTCGCCATGAAATTGTACAAATTGATTATAAAGCTCTAAAATAGTTAAAATTTGTCTTATTTCTCTACTTCCTCTATTTAGAATATATTCAGAAAATAAAAGTCTTAATTCTTCAGCTTCATAAACAATTAAATTTTCTAATGCTCTATACATTTCATAAATTTCCGATATAGAAATGTCTGAACGTGTGTATGTTCTTATCGTTTCTCCATAAGGAAGCGGTAAAGGAAATATAAGATTCCACCGATATTCATCCCTTGGAAATTCCCAAGGAGAAAATCTTTGATTAAAATTTCTAACTAAGGAACTATTATTTTCATTTTGAAAAGTTCTTTCAGTCATTTCAAAAGGTGTAGTTCTCGCAAATGGCGGAGTAGTATCTATTTCAAAAGGTGTAGTTCTCGCAAATGGCGGAGTAGTATCTATTTCAAAAGGTGTAGTTCTCGCAAATGGTAGAGTATCATCTCTTTCTAAAGGTGTAAAAACTTCTGTTCTAGGCTCATACAACAAACTATCCATAAAAGCCAAGAAACCTTCGTATGTAAGAATATCTGGGATTTCTTCTAACAGTGTTGTTAGGTTCGTTTCTGAATTTACCACAGGTAATACTTGTTCTGGGTATTCTTTTTTATCAGTTTCATGCTCTTCTTCTAGGTATTCTTGCTCACCAATTTCATATTCTTCACTAATCTCTAAAGGATTTTCTTGTGTGTACTCTCTTTCATAAACAGCAGCTAAAGCATTAATAGGAACAGAAGAAAATGCTATTAAAAATGCTAGGGATACGGATAATAATTTCTTTTGGTAAGTCTTTTTCATATGGAATTTCCCCCTTCTTGTATAAAATATGTTTTATTTATTAGTTAAAGTATAACATATCTATAAAAAATATAATGGTGAAAAATAATATTTTTTCAAAAAAATATTTGACATAACTATATATAATACGATATAATATGCATTACAATTATACAACATATTTGTATCACCTTGGACTAATTTTGAAATACATAAATATGCTGTGTATAAATGTAAACAACACATAAATACTTTCGAGGAGGATTTTAAATAATGACACTAATAACTTTGATGGCAATGATTAGGTTTGGTACTGGAGGTTCACCAGAACCTACAAAGCCAATCCTACCTGCGTGATAGCCTATGAAAAAATTAAAAACAAGAGAGGAAATGGACGCAAATTACCAATGGGATTTATCTGATATTTGTTTGTCGGATAAAGATTGGGGAACCTCTTGCAATGAAATTTTAATTAAATTAGATGATTTTTCTAGGCATAAAGGTAAACTTTCCACAAGTGGAGAATATTTTTTAGAAGTTACAAAAGAAGCATATGATTTAAGAGAAAAAGTATATCATCTTTACGTATATGCAAGAATGAAACACCATCAAGACACGAAAAATCCTTTTTATCAAGGATTTCAAAATAAATCAATAGAATTACTTACAAAAGCTAATATTGGTATAAGTTTTCTTGAACCTGAAGTTTTAGAAATAGGAAAAGAAACAATAGATAGCTTTTTAGAAAGTACACCAGAGTTACAAATTTATAAACATGATTTATATGATGTTTTTAAAAAAGCTAAACATACTTTACCAAAAGAACAAGAAGAATTACTCGCTATGTCTTTTTCTTTTGCGAATACTTCAAATGAAATTTTTAATATTATAAATAATAACGAAAATTTATTTGAACCTGTTTTAGATAAAAACGGTAATGAAATAGAAGTTACTCACGGTTCTTACTTTAAATATATTTACTCTAATGATAGAGTATTGCGTGAAAATATTTATAATTCGTACTATAATTATTTTATTTCACGAAAAGAAACATTAGCTGGTTTATATAAATATTATATACGAAAAGAAGCTTTTTATTCTAAAGCTAGGAAATACAATTCTTCGCTTGAAGCTTCACTTGTACAAAATGATATACCAGTAGAAGTTTATTCAAACCTTATAAAATCTACAAGTAATAAATTGAGTTTATTTCATAGATATATAGGTATTCGTAAAAAGATACTGGGATTAGAAAAACTAAAGCCTTACGATTTGTCTGTTTCTTTAGTAGAAAACATAGATTATTATGAAAACAAAAACAAATATCCGGGTGCTTATAGTGGAGGTACTTATGGAACTCCTCCATATATACTAATGAGCTATGTGGATGATATACATTCAT
>WRGD01000032.1 GCA_009787355.1 Defluviitaleaceae bacterium
ATAGTTTCAAAAGTAATTAATGGCTTATGAATATATTGTATCACATAAAAAGCTATCTTTCAACATATTTTTTGCAATATTTTCTTGGTAATTTCTGTGAATTAATATCTGTTAAAGAAGTAAAAAGAACTAGGAATTTAAATGTATCGATATTATTTTGGAAATTTATTTTAGAAATCTAAAAAAAACCCTCCTAAAATTCATAAAAAATTTTAGGAGGGTTTTTTAATTACTAGCCTCAAATTCTACTGCAAAACCATTATTTAGTAATATTTCATTTAAAGTAAATTCTCTTCTCTGCTCTAAATCAGAAATATTTGTAGGTATTTCTAGCCATACATATCTTCTTAGTCTATCAAATTCATCTTTATCTCTTCCAGCCGATTCTAGCCATATTGTTTGTCCATTTTCTATTATCGAGTTTACAAAGCAAGCAGACTCAAGACCACCAGGTTCATTTGTAGATGGAGAGTCTACACCAATTAACCTTACAATATCTCCATTTGTTAGTAATAATGTATCACCATTTATTACACGCCTTAAAAATGCTTCCTCTAAACCCATTTGATCTAGTAAATGTGTATTAGAATTACCTGTTATTACTCCATTTACTTCATTTACATTGTTTAAATAGACATTTCTATTTTCAGGATGATTTACTCTATAGGAATGAAAAAAAAAACCTACAAGAGCTATAGCGAATAATGGAATTAAATAACCCCATTTGCCATAATTCTTGTGTTCTTTGCGTTCTCTATATTCTCTTTGTTCTTTATTACTTTTATTACTCACAGTTTCCTCCTTGTGTTTATTTTTATTAAAATTATATATATATTTTTGTATTATTACAGATTTTTATACATTCCCTAGTGAAAATAAATTATAAAATTACAAAGAAACAAACAAAATATGTTATTTTGCATTTGTGCCAAAAACACAATATCAAAATTTGATATTATGTAGTATAATAAATATAGTTTTTTATTAAAATAATCGAGGTCTTTATGAAAATTACATACAGTTTTATTCTACTATCTTTTTTGATTTTTTTGTTGGGTTGTAGCAATATAAGTTTTGATAGACAAAGTAAAGAAAATATACAACCACCTAATATTACTTTAGATAATATAGAAACTTTAGATACATCTGTAGTATCTCAAAATATAGAACTTAGAAATAATACAAGGGTACCTTTAAATGGTGCAGAAATTTTTGAAAGATATGGAAGTGCTGTTTTTAACATAAGAACAGACAGAGGTAATGGGAGTGGATTTTTTATAACATCTAGTGGGATAGCTGTTACAAATCATCATGTAATGGAGGGTGTAAATAATGCTACTGCTATTTTGATAGATGGTACTGAATTTGATATTACAGGTTTTTTCTACTATAGTAACACAAATAACGATTTGGCTATTATACAAGTAGATGGAGTAGATTTTAATTACTTAAATATAGGAAACTCTGACAGAATTAGAATAGGAGAAGATATTTTTGCTCTAGGTTCTCCAGAAGGAGACCCTATTACAATTACAACGGGTAATATATCTACTATTTTAACTAATCCCAGACAAATAAATATTTATAATGTATCTGGGCTTATTCAGTTTACAGCTTCAATATACTCTGGTAGCAGCGGTGGACCGCTTTTAAATGTTTACGGAGAAGTAATAGGTATAAATTCTTTTGGGCATTCAGATAGGGGAAGTGCTCAATGGGCTATTCCTATAAATAGGATTCCTCAGCTTACAAATATACTTAGTATGGATTTAAACCCTCTTCCAATTCCACATATTGTAGATAAATTTCTTATTTATAATGCTGGAGAATTAGATGAGAGTCTTTTCGGTAAATGGATATGGGGAGACCATTATATTGTTTTAAATGAAGATGGTACAGGATATGCCAGTTGGTGGGAAGATTTCGATTGGTCTGCAAAAGATGGTATCTTCGTAATGACTAATGAAGCTAATACTATATATTGGCATTACGAATTATTTAGAAATAATAATGTATTTCGTATATTAGGCGGTAGGGGTAATATTTTTGAATTAGAAACTTTTGATTATATTAGATTTGATTCTAATGAATCGCATATAAATAATGAAAATAATTTGTTTTCAGAATGGTTCTGGCAAGAAAGTGATATACATTTTATATCTTTTTATCATTATGATATAGAAGGAGACTATGTAAGTAGTGGTATTGGTATAAGCACTTGGATAAATGATGGTAATTATTTTATATGGTACACACTTCCTAATAATATACTTATTATGGAGTTAGATAATGGAGTTGTTTGGGAATGGGATTATCAAATTATAAATAATAATATTCTTAGAATTTCTAGCAGACAAATTGATTTAATATATTACTATGTAAGAGGAAACAGATAATAATAGATAACAAAAAATAATCAAAAATAAACTTTTCTGATTTAAATATAAAATTGTGATGTTGGTATACTATTTATAGCTTATTTATTTTAATAACCGAGGTATATTTCTCATGAAATTTAAGTATAGTTTTATATTTTTTTTAATTTTATTTTTATCAGGATGTGAAATATTTAATAGTAGTAATGATATAGAAACTACTACTACTACTACTACAACACCTCTGCCACCTTCACTTTGGGGAGATATGGATACACTTGATTTTGATAGTGAATATGTTGAAGAATTTGATTTTGAAAACAGAGATTCTAACAGACTTTTTAATGAAGAAATTTTTGAAAGATACGGAAACGCTATTTTTAAAATTGTTACAGATAGAGGACAAGGAACAGGATTTTTTATAACATCTAGTGGAATTGCTATTACAAACCATCATGTAATGGAAGGAGCAAATAGAGCTACTGCTATTTTGCTAGACGATACAGAATTAGATATTACAGGTTTTTATTACAGTAGTTTTCTAAACAACGATTTAGCAATTATACAAGTAGATAGAATAAATGGAGATTTTGAATATTTGCATCTGGGAGATTCTGAAAATATACGAATAGGAGAAAATATAGTAGCATTAGGACATCCAGACACAGGCCCTTCCCCAATAGGAGAGCCTTTAACTGTAACAACTGGTAATATATCTACTGTTTTAAAAGGTCGACCAGTAAAAATAAATATATATACAGTAGAGGGTTTAATACAGTTTACAGCTGCAATATATACTGGTAGTAGTGGTGGGCCACTTCTAAACATATATGGAGAAGTAATAGGTATAAATTCCTTTGGGCGTTCAGATAGAGGAAGTGTGCATTGGGCTGTACCAATAAATAGAGTTCCAAGTATTAATAGTATACTTTCTATGGAGCTTTTACCCTTACCTTTTCCATGGGTTGTACAAGAAATGGTAGATATTCAGGAACCTATTTTAGATACAGAACTTTTTGGAAAATGGACATGGGGTAGTAATACTATGGTTTTTTATGATGATGGAACGGGATATGCTGATTGGTTGGAAGTATATGGATACGAAGATTTTGTTTGGTCAGCAAGAAATAATGTTTTAAAAATGTCATTTGTAAATGGAAATTTGGGGTTCAAATATAATATTGTGGAAAATAATAATACGTTGAGTATGGTAGGTGAAATGGGTAATGTTTTTCACAATAAAGTATTTGAATACAATAGGTACGATTTGTACGAAAATGATGAGAATATAGATGATGAAAATGATGAGAATATAGAAGATAATAATATTTATGAAAATGATGAGAATATAGAAGATAATAATATTTATGAAAATGAAGAAATAGATGATTATGAGGATTATCTGAAAGGTAATGATGTTTTTGAAGAAGTGGAAGAGGAAGAAATAGAAGTAGTAGTAGAACAAGAGGAAGAGGAAGAGGAAGAAGAAGAAGTAGTAGTAGAACAAGAAGAGGAGCAGCAGAAAGGCAATTTAGATGAAGATGAAGAACTTGATTAAATAATATTTATGAAAGTAAAAAATGGCTTTATTATTAAATAATGATAATAATAGCCATTTTTTGTGTGTGCCGTGCATGGTACAAATCTAGGTGGTGCAAGTCCACTGTAGGGGCTTGTCGTAGCCAACTACTAGCGAAAGGCAAGAGCGTC
>WRGD01000033.1 GCA_009787355.1 Defluviitaleaceae bacterium
TCCACCATTACCATTAAAAGTTATTGTAAATCTCCACCTAGCACTCAAATTAAGATTACCAGTAATAATAGTACTAGCAAGCATTTGAGTAATCAAATTAGGCTGTATAAACCACCCATTAAAAGTATGACCTGCTCTATTAGGAGCTGGTAAAGTTCTTATTATCATATCAACAGAAAAACAAAATCACCTTTATATACTTTTTGTACAAAATTTTATATAATACAAAATATAGATTTAAAATTATACACAAAAATGAGATTAGGAGAATATATGAAGAAAAATATTGTAGTAATGCTGTTGAGTTCTGTATTGGTAGGTTGTGGGGCAAATGATTTATTTTCTTACGAAAGTAATGATGTATATTATTCATTTACAGATAATTTACATACAGTGGAAATTGACAAAGCTGTTTCTTCAGTGAATGCTAGAGTAGAAACTGACACTCCTTTTCCTGAAATAATTACAGATGATAAGGGAATAGATATAGTAACACTTGAAGAAACTATAGTAAAATCTATGTCATTTTGGCATGAGGTTTTGTATTTAAGAGGAAGATTTTCACAAGAACATTTGGGGCATTATTCAGAAGTGTGGGATTTCCCACAACACAAGCCCATATTAAGAGCGTATCAGAGAGTTCTGCCAACCTCTGGTTTTGAAAGTTTACAAGACATTAAAGACTATCTTTTACAGTTTTACACTGAGAGTTTTTTAGAGTCTGTTTTTTCTTCTGATAATTTTCCATCTTTTATTGAATATGATAATACTTTGTATATTCATACTGCAAGAATAGGTTTTGCAAGCTCAAAATTAGAAACAGCTGTTTATACTTTAATCGAGCATAGTAATGAATACAGTATTGTTGAAACATCAGTATTAAGAACTGTATGGGATATGTTTCCTAATCTTATCTACCGTGGAAATAGAGAAGAATTTGTTAAAGAAGCTAGAGAACAAATTTTACGTGGTGATACTTTTTTCCCTCAAGATTCTGAACATGAAATTCAAGAGTTCTTTTATCATTTTAATTTTATAGATAATAGAATTGAAAGTATAATGTTTCAAGGAATAATGATTGAAAGTGGATGGATGTGGGTTTGGTAAAATTAATCATAAAAAGAGTGAGAAAAATATCTCACTCTTTCTAATAATCTTATTATTAATTTTTAGACTTGTCTTAGATATTTCGTCCAAATATTGACAAGTGCATATGATTGTGAATACCAATGTATGTTCTTGGAGCATATGCAAGCTCATTTGGATTATGGTTTCTTTGAGTTCTAAAACCCCATGTATTCTCTAAATAATCAAGAATTACTTCTGGACGTTGACCAGTACCAGCTACTATGAAATTATTTGACTGAAAATCTACACCAATTCCTCGAACGTGTTCATCATTTCTATCTCCAAAATGAGCTCCTCCAGCAATTTCATTTATAATAATAGGTCCAAATCTATCATTAATTCTTAGTATTGCTCTAAGCAAATCTGCTGATAGAAATGTATTTGCTGCAGGTGTACCTGATGTTATTGTTCTAAAGTTATCGGGATTTTCTTCATAGAATCTTCTTGTTTCAGCCATTAATCCATTTGCTGTATCTTCAAGATTAGCAAGTGCAGAACGTCTATTTGCATTAGTCATATTATCTGCCCATCTTCTTAAATCAATAAATCTGCCTGTAGTAGAGTTTCCTCTATAACGATTAATAATTTCCCTAGCCAGTGTCTGCCTACTCATAGTATTATAATCCATCGGTACATACTCCCACCTAGCCCAAAGAGTAGCATTACCCTCAATAAGAAGACCGTCAGGTAAAATATTAGTATTTGACTGAGAAGTAGCCCAACCCAAAAATCTGTGATTATCTCTAGTAGGTCTAGGTAATTCACCTACAGTAATACCAGATGTTAATATAAGAGGATTAGGTGTTTGTCCTCCATTACCATTAAAAGTTATTGTAAATCTCCATCTAGCACTCAAGTTAAGATTACCAGTAATAATAGTACTAGCAAGCATTTGAGTAATCAAATTAGGCTGTATAAACCACCCGTTAAAAGTATGCCCATTTCTAGTAGGATTAGCAGGAAATTGACTTCCTAATGACTGCCCATTTTGTACTGTTCTTTGTTGCGTAGCAGGTGTACCACCGTTTGCATCAAATGTTACTGTTATATTTAGCAAACAACGCAATACCACCATTAATTATAGCGTTTAAAAATACTTAAATTTATAGTATAATATCATTATTATACTTATAAACCATAAATATAATAATTTTTTGCAAACCAATTAAAAGAGGTATAAATATGATTAGAACATTTTTTAAAATAAGTGTTAAATGTGTTTTTGTTTTAATTTTAATTTTTTTAGGAGCTTGTTCTGATATAAATAATATCGATAATAATTCTAATTATAAATTTCAAAGAAAATATATACCAAATAATTTGATTACTATAAAAGGCATTGAATTTTATATAGAAGATTCAATACCTTTTATAAATAATTTAGGATTTGAAATTCTTCAAGAAATATATTCATATATTGATTTTAGAGGAGTATTCAAACAAGGAGATGAGAATCTAAAAGAAAAATTTTTAGATAAATTCTATAATTTACTTCTTGAAAATTCTTCACTTTATGTACGTGAAGGTATGTTGCTACCCTCTCGTATAGACGGTTACCTTTATTTATCAGAAATCATTCAAGATTTTAACCCTCTACTTTATGAATATTACTTTTTAGATTTTAATGGTGATGGCACTCCTGAGTTAGCTATATTAGCTGAAAGGTCTTTATTTGTTATACAATATATATCTTATGAAGATAAATTTGTTTTGTGGTTTTATATACCGCCAAGCTATACTACATTTATAGGTACAAAAAAATTATCTGTTGGGGGCGGAGTTTTTCCTATATATTACTCTTTTATAGAACTAGATATATATGGTAATGAAAATATTAAAATTGAAGTTTATATAAATGAAATTATCTCTAAAAATGGTGATTTAGAAACAATGTATTTTTTAACATTACCTAAAGGAATATACTTAGAATCAATATATATAAAAGAATTACTTGAACAATCAATTAATATAGAATTTACTGACAATATTTATTTTAGAGTTACAAGAGAACAATTTGATAAAATAATGAGCGATTTTTATTATTCAAGATTTACTGCATATCAAGAACTTGAAAGATTAAGATTTTCATTTAAAGAATTATTTAATTAAAATAATTCACTTATATATCCATCTGATACAATTTAATTTTTGTAGCAAATAATTGAGATATTAAATGTATCAAATGGGATATTAAGTATAATATAATTAATAATTAAATTGCTTCATTCTTATATTTATCTTACAAATAAATAGATATTTAAATAAACGTAAGTAATATAAGAACCTATATTGTTTATTTTTCATATATAAATTTTTAGTATACGATTATTTGTAATAAACGATAATTATTAGGAGTAAAACGAAGTTCTCTTCCTACAAATTCTATAGTAGAAGAATCTATATTATTTATTGCAAACTGCAACTCAGAATTTACATTACTAGCATTTGGATATGATATTCCAGTTTGAAATATACCACTTTCTATATTAAACGAAGCTGTATCATTTGTAAAAAAATTATTTCGTGGATGTTCTGGTGTCGGAAATATATTAAAAGTATGTGCTTTAGCTCCGCTAGTAGCTATACATCCAATAGTTATTCTTTGATTTGTTGTCATATGCTCTAACAAAATATCAATCAATATTGGAAAATTAAAATCACTACCCCATATTCGTCCATTATCAGGATAATTCGGATTCATAACTCTAGGACCCACAACAATTCTATATCTGTTTGTATCAGGATGTATAACTGGTGCATTTCCTTGAAAAGAAAACCAATTTTCTCTTGGATTTAAATTTCTTGGTAATCCATTCACAATTCCAGATATAGTTGTTGGTATATTAATTATTCTCCTAAAAACCTCCCACCTAGCCCAAAGAGTAGCATTACCCTCAATAAGAATATCATTATGCAAGACATTACCACCAGTTTGAGAAGTAGCCCAACCTAAAAATCTATGATTATCTCTAGTAGGTCTAGGTAATTCACCTACAGTAATACCAGATGTTAATATAAGAGGATTAGGAGTTTGTCCACCATTACCATTAAAAGTTATTGTAAATCTCCACCTAGCACTCAAATTAAGATTACCAGTAATAATAGTAC
>WRGD01000034.1 GCA_009787355.1 Defluviitaleaceae bacterium
CGAATCAAATGTAAATTATGGTATTAGTAATGTGTTGGATTTTTATTTGGTGATTGTTAGCAATCGAAACTCAATGTAAACTTGAAACTATTGTAAATTTAATATAATTTGCAAATATACCGATAAAAATATATAATATAAGTATATATACAGCTCTTAAATTTTTTCCTAAGTAAAAAAGGAGGTAATTATATGCAAGCATTATTTAACATAGCCTTTGGTGTTGGTATGGGATATACCATTATATCATTGTTAATTGGTAATTTTTTAAGTGATTGCGATTTTTCTACTGGAAATTCATTTGTTCCATTTCTTAGACCAGCTCCAATATGTGCTTTTTTAATTGTATTTGGCGGTTCTGGTATAATTTTATATAGAGATATGGGTTTTGCTTTTACAGTAATAATTTCTTTACTATTAGCTCTTGCTATTTCTTATTGTATTATTAAATTTATTCTTATGCCTCTGCATAAAGCTCAAAATACAAGTACAATAAACAAGCAAGAATTAATAGGAAAAACAGCAGTTGTAACATCGAAAATATTTGAAAATAGTTTCGGAAAAATATCATACAATGTAAATGGTAACAATTTTTCATCACCAGCAAAAAGCGAAAATGAAAAAGAAATACAACAAGGTTCAAATGTTGAAATTGTTTCTATAAAAAATCATACTTATTTTGTAAAACAATTATAAATTGTGTAAGTAGTATTTTTTAAAAAAACTAAAGATACATAAAATTTGTTAGTTTAAACTGTAGTTGTACTTTATTAAGTGCGTAAATTGAAATAGTAAAGGAGATTTTTATGCCGTTTGAAGATGTATTGGTAATAGTGTTGATACTTATAGGTATATTTGCAATATTAATAACTATTGCATTGTTGTGGAAAAAAGTTCCTCAAGACAAAGCTCTTGTTGTTACAGGTTTAAAAAAACGTGTAATTTCTGGTGGAGGTGGTCTTGTTATACCTATTTTCGAGAGAACAGATGTTATTTCACTGGAAATAATGAAAATACAAGTAGGTAGTGAAGGTGCCCTTACAGAACAGGGTGTAGAGCTTGTTGTGCACGGTGTTGCAATAATAAAAGTAAAAAGTGATACAGAATCTATACTTTCTGCAGTAGAACAATTTAACACAGGTAATTATAGCAGAACAATAGCAAATATAGAAGAAACATCTAAATGTGTTTTAGATGGAAAGTTAAGAGAAATAATTTCAAAACTTACTGTTGAAGAAGTTTATAAAGATAAAGAAAAATTTTCATCTAAAGTTCAAGAAGTTGCAGCTATCGATTTAGCAGAAATGGGACTTGAAGTAAAAGCATTTACAATAATAAACATTTCGGATACAAATGGATATTTAGAAGCACTTGGTAAAAAGCGTATATCTGAAGTTCTAAGAGATGCACAAATAGCAGAAGCTAATGCACAAATGGAAACAAAAGTAAAAACAGCAGAAGCAAACAGGCAAGGTCAAGAAGCATACTTGCTTGCAGCAACAAGAATTGCAGAATCAGAAAAAACAAAAGAGCTTCAAATACAATCCTATAGAAAAGAGCAAGAAACAGCAAAAGCTGTAGCAGACCTTGCATATGAAATAGAAAAGAACAAAGTAAACCAAGAAGTTACAGAAACTCAAATGAAAGTAGAGTTAATAAGAAAACAAAGAGAGACAGAGTTAGCAGTACAAGAAGCTTTGAGGAAAGAAAAAGAATTAGATGCAACAATTATAAAACAAGCAGAAGCAGATAAATATAAAGAAATTCAAATTGCACAAGCAAAATCAGAATCTTTAAAACTTGCTGCAACTGCAGAAGCCCATGCAGTACGTGAAAGAGGTACAGCAGAGGCAGAAAAAATAAGAGAAATAGGGCGTGCAGAAGCAGATATAGCACGTGAAAAAGGTCTTGCAGAAGCAGAGGCAATGCATAAAAAAGCAGAAGCATTTAAAGAGTATGGAGATGCAGCTATAACGCAATTGATAGTTGAAAAATTGCCAGAAATAGCAATGGCGATTTCTGAGCCACTTTCAAAAACAGAAAAAATAGTAATAGTAGATAGTGGAAATACAGGTGGAGGAGCATCTAAAGTAAGTGGATATGTAACAGATATTATTGCTACACTTCCACAAACTGTAGAAGCACTTACTGGTATAAATGTTATAGATGTTTTGAAAAATGTATCTTCAAAAGATGAGAATAATGAAAATATAGTTGTTAATGATTAAAAAGGAGCTAAGTAGTAGAGTTAATTTTGATTATATTGTTAATAATTATTTTCATATTAATACTATTAACTCTGTTAATTAGGTTATGTTACCTTTAACTAAGATGCACTAGCTTAGAACTTGAACATATTGAGGACTAAGCTAGTGCTATGTTTTTTATATAATGGGTAGTGTAGGACTTTTTAATTAGGTTTATAGAAAGAATAGAGGAGATTTTAATTTCATGGGTTTTATAAAATGGTTTTTTAAGGAATGGGCTTATCGTCTTATAATCTTAATCGGAGCTGCTATAGGAGCACTCATTTATTGGGTGTTAGTAAATGTTGTTGGTTTATATTTGCCAAATTATGTATTATGGATTTTGATACTTACTGGTATGATGCTGTTTTATTTGCCTTTTAGAAAGTTTTTCTTAAATAAGAGGATATAATTTATTTATGGAAATCCTAAATAAAGATAAATTGTGGCTTAGAATAATATTGTCGTCTATAGTTTCAGTATTGTTCATAGCACTTGTTGAATTTGGTTTTGAAGTAGAGTTAAATATATATCTTATAATGTTAATATGGGTAGCGTTTATTATTATATTTTGTATAGATACAAAAAAATTATCACGTAAAATCATTATAAATGCTATATCCGAAGAAAATTTGGAACGTGAAAAAGACAAAGAAATAACAAGAACGTATACATGGCAAGATATGCTTAAGTACAAACGCAGGAATATAGAAATTTTAACAAGAGACTTACCGAACCTACTTACAAGCGACGTAATTCAAAAGCATGAAAAGAAATATAAGTTATCAGAAAAAAGAAATAAAGCTCTCATTTTAGGTGGCGTTTTAACTACGCAGAATCAACAATCTTGTAGAGTTTTACCGTGGTTTTTTAACCACTCTTATGATTTGGATATGGATTCAGATACCCTTGAACAATATTGGGGTATTGTAAATGAGCAAACTGCTATCGATTCTTTAAACAAGCTAAGTACATATAGCGAAAATATAAGGCAGCTAAACAATATGTATAAAAGAATGGTACAAAATGATACATTAAACCAAAATGACAGTTATAAAAAAGCATACAATTTTTTAAAATCTGTTGGCATAAAAGAAACAAATATAAAAATGGTTAAACAAATGGACGCTTGGAACTATGGCAGAGGTGTTTGGCTAGCACAATCATGCTTTAATCTTGATTATATATCAGAAAAAGAGGCGTGGCAATATATAGAAAACATGGCGGACAAGGCCTATGGTATGTACACTAGCTTTGAAGAGTTTTGGGCTGCATATTTTATAGGTAGAGCATTAAATTATGATGGAGATACTTTGCATATTTTTCATGACAATTTGAAATATTTACTGTATCATAAACAAAGCCCAGTAAAAGAAGTAAGGTTTTAGAAAACCTGAGCTTACAAAAATAAAAAAGATTATCCTATTCATTATTTTTTTAGGGCAATCTTTATTGAAAATTTTATACTAAGGTAAATATTATGTATATAATTAATACTATTCTACAAATTTAGACAAGTCTTCCCAGATGATGATATAATGGATTTTTATAATAACTGAGCTGGTTTTAGCTCTCCTAATGCGACAAATACACAATCAACTGCTCAAAATGCTTTTTATGCATCAGAAAGAAATGGAATTATAATTATATATAATGATTCTAGACACGTTACCCCTTTTAGGGTTAATGATTTGTTTAATTCACGTAATTGGAGGCATTTCTAAAAAATCAATATTCTGAAAATCAACCCACAATTATAATTGTGGGTTGATTTTATCAGATTTAAAGGAATTTTAAATATGAAAAAAATATTCAAATACATATCTCTCATACTTATTATTTTTATAATCTTAGCTTTCATATCATACTATATATTTCTAAATACTACAATTGAAAATACTCGATTTATGTACCATTATACAAATTATAGTCATACAGTTGATGATTTAATAAGTCAATCAAATTTAATTATACGTGGAAAAATAATATCTTCTAATAATGAAACTATAACATTTGGTGATACTGTTATAATAGATGTAGATTACATATTACACGAAGTATTAGTGTTAGATACATTTTATGGAACAATATTAAAAAATGAAACAATATTTGTTATACAGCATTTAGAAGAAAGACAGTATAATCATAGTGTCAGAAATAGAAGAAATTTGAGATTGCGTCGTAAAATTAAAAATACACCTTTAAATATTCACGATGATTTGATTTTGTTTTTGACATATCCTAGAGAATCATACAGTATGATAGGTACAGACAATCTTTTCGTTGTAACTTTTCAAGGCTCTTTTTATAATAGATTAGTATCTACTGATACGGAAAATTCTATATTTTTAAAAATTGATGATTTGAATTAGGAAAATTTATATTTCAAAGGAACTTTGTATGAAAAATAAAACAATGTCCAAATAACTAAAAATAGAATAATAAAAAACCGTGTTCCTAATGCTGTTACAAAATGGTTGGAAAAATAATATTATAAAATCAAAAGACTGAAAAGAGCTAAATAGCTCTTTTCTTTTGTGTGTGCCGTGCATGGTACAAATCTAGGTGGTGCAAGTCCACTGTAGGGGCTTGTCGTAGCCAACTACTAGCGAAAGGCAAGAGCGTCCAT
>WRGD01000035.1 GCA_009787355.1 Defluviitaleaceae bacterium
TTATAATTAGAACCCAAGATGTAACCCATCTTAAACGCTTGTCGTTACTGGCTTTGCCTGTAATCTGTAACCCGACGGAGAACCCGTCTATTCCTGTCGTGTTTTTTAGGCTTTATGGTGCTTTGTTTTGACCATTTATTTTGCTATTTTCAATGTTTTTAAATATATAATTAAGTATTATTTTTCTTTTTAATTTTGAATTTTTCATATATCTTTTTATCTCTCCATTTCATAATCTTTTTGTCTATTTGTTTGAAAATTATATTTCAAAAATTTCAAAAGTGCTTCATTAACATCTTTTACGTCTTTAGGTACATGAGGCTTTTTTACAATATATCCTTTTTCTTCAAACTCTTTTGTTATCTTTTCGTTTGCTCTTCTCCCTGCTTCATCATTGTCCATACATGGAATTATATATTTTACTTTTGGATTACTTTGCAAAAATCTATCAAGACCTGCTGTAGATATTCCATGCAAAGCTATTCTATGTGTTGCAGATATATCTCTATTTTGTTTTTTATGTATTGTAGCATGGCTTAGTACATCTATTGCACTTTCAAATACCATTACATACTCAGAGTTTTTATGACCTTCCATCACAAATGGGTAAGACTTATCAGAACCAGACATATCTTTTTTAAAACTTTTACCTTCAACACTTGTGATACTTCCTCGCAAAAATATGTGTTTTGGTTCACCTATTTTATTACTCGATACAAATGCTACATTTCCGTATTTCTCTGTTTCATATATTTTACCTTTTATTATCATATCCTTTACAATTTCATAATCTATACCTCTTGTTTTCACCAAATAAGCTATAGCCCTATTATTAAAACCTTTAGGATTTGGTATATCTAGCTCTTTAGAAAAATCTTCTTTTTTCTTTAAATAAGAATTTTTATCACCATAATTATAAGAAAAAGAAGAATTAGCAGAATAATCTGTACCACCTAAGTCTTGTATTGCTTTTATAAATGCATCTTTTTCGCTATATCCTTGATTTATCAATAATTGTTTTACAAGTTCTACTGGTCTATTTCCATGTAGTCCTTTACTATTCCAATGCCACTGATTATTTTCATTAATTACAAGACTACTATGTTCTTTACTTCTATACCAACTATTACTTTTTTCAAAACTCATACCCATGTACTCTAAATGACTTATCAAACTTTGTCTTTGAGCATTTTCATATTGTTGTTTTGTATAAAAATTAGACATATATTACCTTTTTATTCTACATTTCTTTTTCTTGAAATTTTCTTATTAAAATTTTTAAATAAAAAATAAGAAAAATTTATACAAAGCAAATAGAAAAATTAGTATAATACAAAGATTAGTTACAATTAGTAGTTTTGAAAAAAATTTATCTATCGTATAATTTGCATTATTTGTCATATCAACCATATTAATTTCATTTTTTAATTTGTTCTTTTTCATTTTTATACTTACCTCAGCTAATAATTACTTGGAATAAGTCCTAAGCTAATACCTATGGCTCTTATGTATTTTTCTTGGTTCAAATCTATTGAACATATGTACCTACTTAAATTTTGTTTATCTACTGCTATTATTTGTTCAAACAGTATTGTAGAACCTACTATTATAGGAGGGCTATTTTTTCTAAAGTTTTCTTTTGACATAAGAAGAATGTCTTTTTCGTCTATTACTATATGTGTTGGTTGTTCAAACTTTTTGTTTGTTGTTGTCATTGGTACAACTATCGTTGTTGTACTGTTTTTGTTACCAGAATCGTTCTGTACTACAACTACTGGTCTAGTTTTTTGTTGTAGACAAGTTTCTTTGTTGTCTATGCTGTTTTCTTGTTTAAGATAGTATACATCTCCTCGGTATATTTTGTTTTGCGTTGTTTCCATTTATTTAAATTTGTTCTCCTTTTTTTACTTATATTTATGTTTATGTTATAATTTTTTCGTTAGGTGTATAGCCTCCTACCAAAATCAATGTACAGTTTTTAGTACATAAATAAAGGAGGCTAATATGTCTAACAAAAATAAAAAAAATAAAAATATAGTAGTAAAATCATTAGAATTTTTGCTACTAAGTGTTATTATTGTACCAATGCTTATTGCTCTTTTTCAACCACAACTTGAAAAAATCAGTAATTTTGCTAATACGTACATATGGAACAGTAATAATAATTTAGATTTTACAGAAGATGTAAAAAATAAATTTATAAATATGGAGAATATTACGGATTTTAATTTTTTAAAATTTATTCGTAATGATGAACCATATGCCATTATTGTAACTGACACTAAAATTATTATTGGAGAAGTAGTATTAATACTTATTTTTCTAGATAATTAAAATATTTTTAAAATATTTTTTTCTACTAGGTATATTTCCTAGTAGTTTTTTTATTATTTCACCTCCTAACTATCACCTATTATAAGAAAATAGCTATTTCTTTTTCTTTAAATTTATTTTTTAATTTTAGTCTTGGGATTATAATAATCTGCAATTAGTGCTTAAATTCTATAGCTTTTCTTTGATATGCCTTATCTATCAATCAATCACATCAATCTTTTTCTTTGTTTTATTGATAGATTGATTGATTGATTGATTGATTGATAGCTATACGTATTTTATATATCTTTATTTTATTTTTTAGTATTTTATATATCTTTATTTTATTGTCTGCCCTAAACGGTTATCCGTTTCACCGTTATCCGTTTAGGGGATAACGGTGAAACGGATAACGGAGGGTAGGAAACTTGTAATTAAGTTATTGCTGTCATTAAATCAAATTTAACAATATTGTCATAGTAATGATTAATAGTATTACTAGAATTGTATAGGGAAGTAAGTAGATATGCATTTATATTGTTTATTTTGCTTGTAGTTTTATTAAAGCAATTTAAAACATACTCTATGTGTCCCATTTCTAACTTTAAGAACTTATTTTTAACTAGCTCTTTAGGTATTTCTTCATTGCTTATTTTTATATATGGTTTGGTAGAGCATACTGTCATTGTTATAATTTCTAAAATCTCGTCTATCTTGTCCTTATCATTATTTATTTTTTTAATTTTAGTCTTAGGATTATAGTAATCTGCAATTAGTACTTCATAGCCTATATTTTCTTTGATTATTTCTTTGTATGTGTTATATTCATTTATCTTATCAATCACATCAATCTCTTTCTTTGTTCTATCCATTGATTTATAAGGTTTATTGATAGATTGATAATTATACGTATTTTGTATATATTTATTTTGTATATCTGATTTTTGTATATCTGATTTTTGTATATCTGATTTTTGTATATCTGATTTTTGTATATCTGATTTTTGTATATCTGATTTTTGTATATCTGATTTTTGATTTTTATTTTGTTTTTGTTTTACTGTTTCTTGCTTTGATTGCTTCTTTTGTTTTGGTTGTTTTATCTGAACTTTTTTTTGTTGTATTTCTTCAATTTCTTCTAATGTTTTAGATTTTTCAAAAACCAAATATTCTGACTTACTATATCTACCCCCTTCACTACGTGTTTGAGTACGTAGCAAATATCCTGTTTCTTCTAGCACTTTAATAGCAGAAGCTACTGCCTTAGCTCCTGTTCCAAATGTAATACTTAAGCCTGCTTGAGTGTAGTCCCATTCTTCAGGTAAACTTAACATACGTATAAGTAATATAGTAGCACTATCTGTTAATCTTTTATCTCTTAAAATATCGTTTGTAACTACTGTATAGTTCTTTTCTTTTATGATTCTGAAAGTTGCCATGGGTTATGTTCTCCTATCGTATAATTTATATAATTTGTATTTCAGGATATTAAAAAAGCCTATACAACAAATGTACAGACTTTTAGTAATTTATTTAATTTTATTCTTCTATTATTTTTATGCGTATTTAATGAGTAGTCAAGATTACTTTTTTTAAATATAATCAAATGGTTTTTTCATAACTATTTTCTATTTTTATTTCTCCTGTTTTGACTTTTACAGTTATTTTTGATTTGTTTCCATTATTATCTTTAATAATTAAGTTTGATAAGTTGTTCTTTTCAAAGAAATTTTTAACCTCGTCATCTATAAAATTTTCCCATTTATCTCTGTTCATTATCTTTATCCTCTTTTTTGTGTGAATTATCTATAATTCTTAAAGAATCAGTTGCAACATCATGTAATACTTCATGTAGGTCAATATCATCTTTATTTATATGTATAACACGACTTTCTAATCTTCCTTGTATTTCTACAAGTGTTCTTAATTTTATATTGTCTGCCATAGCTATTATATTATGAAATCCAACTACAGGTATAAAGTAAGAGACCTTTTTTGAAGTATCTACTACCTCTACTTCAAATTCTGAAATAATTTTTCCTCTATATGTTTGTTTTATTAATGGCTCTTTAGATATGGTTCCTATCAATTTTACAGCATTTTTCATATGGTATAGTGATAATTCATTTGCGAAAACTATTATTTCGCTTGTATTAGGACAAGTACGTATTTCACCAATAATTCCTATAGGCATTTGTTTCCATAATGGATTTATATCTATTGTTAATTTTTTTTGTAAATGAACATTTATTAAATCGAGTTTACCTGTTGTTCTCTCTGATTTTATTTGAAATGTATATATTTCTTCATTATTTACAAAATTACTCGTTACTTTTCCTGATATAGTTCCACTCAGTGTTATTACATTTTTTTTTGTTTCTTTTGAGTTATTTAATATCAATTGACTACACTTCCTTATTACTTAATATTTTTATTAATTAAAAAAGAGAAGACATAAACCTTCTCTTTTAAATTTTACTTTATAAAATTTTAATTTTAATACGTCCAATAATACGTCCAAATCTCAAATCTTTGATTTAATACGTCCAATAATACGTCCAAATCTCAAATCTTTGATTTAATACGTCCAAT
>WRGD01000036.1 GCA_009787355.1 Defluviitaleaceae bacterium
CCGATAACTTCTAAAAGGGGGAGAATATGATACTAATGTGCAAAAATACTAAAGTGTATGATATAGATAATAATACTATCTTGAACGAATATTTATTACCTGGTGCAATAAATAATGGAATCATGGATTATTTGACTTGGATGAAAACAAGGTACAGCGTTGGTTCAAATGTATCAGCTAGAAGATTAATGTTAAGAGCTTTTGGTTCCGACAATCATAACTCTAGTTTAAAAGTTACACGTGCATTATCTTTATCGGATTGTTACTGGCTGAAAGAGAAAGATGAGAATATCCTATTTGAGAATGTTACACCATATCTAAACAAGGAATGGGATGGAACAGGTCAATTTACTGGAGGTTCTATATCTACTCTTTTTGTTAATGGTGCTGCGAATAAAAAATGGATTGACAAAGATACTCTAGTTAAGTTTAATTCTTCTAAAGAGATTATCCCTTTTCAATTAGCAGAAAAGTTAGAGTTAAATTTAGTGCCTAAAACATGGATTAAAGAAGGCGACTTTTATATAGAAAACTTTACTTCTATGTCAGTTATGCTTGAAACTATGGAGCAATCAGGATTTGTAAAAGATGATATAAGTCCTCAGGAATTAGCTATAGACGTTTTTAAAGAAGATGCAGTTTCTTTATTCGTTCTTGATTACCTAGTAGAACATGATGATAGACACTGGGGAAACTTTGGTTACTTACGTGATACAAACACAGGTCAGTATTTAGGTATGGCTTATTATTACGATTTTGACTGGGCATGGTCTGATGCTGTCGTTCCATTACCACAAAACGCTTTACTTAATTATTCAACCCTAATAAAATACCTAGCTAAAAAAGCAATTCAGGTATCTGATGAATTTGAAGATAATTACAGAAATATAATTACTAAAAGAGCAAAAGAACTATTGAGGGAAAAATTATATAAAAAAGATGATAACTTTACTCCTAGCAACAATTTTTAAAATAAGGAGGATTAGAAACGTTGGACAAATACTTACTAAGAGGATAGGCTGGTTTCGCTCTAGTCCAGGGGTAAGAACAAGAGGTTAATATGAACACTTATATATTACTTAATAAAGATAAAAAATTAATAGAGTTTGAAGAGCCAGACGCTCTGGGAACATACAACATTATTTGGCATGATGAAAGTTTACAATCCATTATGCCACCTATTTTTACGGAAGAAGTTAATAGTGATAACTTGAATATTTTTATTGAAAATAGGACTGTTCCTGTAAATAGACACCATATGGAGATAGTTGTAGGCAAACTGAACTTACAGACGAAATTTGACATGCTAAGGTATTGCAAAGGTTTATCCCTAACAGACACTTTTTGGGTTAAACCTAGTTACGAAAAAGTAACATGGGAAGACGTAAATTTGTACACAAATAATTTTGATATGGCACTAGGTTGGATGGCATTCACTGGAGTGCCGTCAGATGTAAGTAGAGACCTTGCTACACCTGAACTTACAACTGTAGGTGTACTACCTAAATATTGGGATAGAGATAAGTCAAAAGTATTCCTAGTCAAAGGTGGAACTTATGGTTACGGTAATGCTGGACTAGAACCTATAAGTGAAGTATGTGCAAGTGTGGTGGCAAAAGTTCTAGGACTAAATGCGATAGACTATAAATACCATATAGCTAAAAACGGGAAACCTACATCTGTATGCAGATTATTTACAACAGAAGATGTAGGACTTTTAACTGCAAAAGAATTTAGACAATTAGCTGGACTAGGACATGTTCCAATTACAATAAAGAGATATATGGAATTGATGGAAAAATACGACTTAAATATAACTCCACTAAAACGTATGATTTTCTTTGATGACCTAGTTAGAAATCCAGATAGACACCTAAATAATTGGGGGTTCTCTGTAGATAACAATACAAGAGAATTAATTGGATTTGCACCAATATGGGATACTGGAGAATCATTGATAGCTAAAACAATGAAAGGTGATTTCCCAGACTTCGCAACGTCTGAAGAAATTTTCTCGTCTTTTGGAATTAGATATAGCGGCTTGAGACCGATATTTTATGGTGATAAAGAAAAGAAAGACCTAACAAATATAAAAAAATTAATAGAAAACGGAAGATTATTTGAAATGTTTAAAGCTAGGGATATACCAGATGAAGAGGATGAAAAACTAGATCTAGTATGTACAATACTTGAATCAAGAGCAAATATGATACTTAAAGGTTTAGAAGACACATTCACTTACAGCAATAATTTCTAAATCTAAGGAGGATACTAATGGATGATTTTCCTATAAGCAACAGTTTTTCAGACGATGATATAGAAATTTGGGATGTCCTTGTAGATATAGCTAGAACTTTAACCCAAAGTAAGTATAATGATGATTTTAGAATGAAAGGCATGTTTGTTCTTGCATCTTATTTAAAGGGTAGAATCGAGGGTAGGTATATAAGAGGTACACAAGATATTGATATGGACTTTTCCAACATAGATAGTTGGTTAATGTTATCAAAAGAGATAGATACTTTGTTAACAGATAATTCAAGGCTAGGTATCGTATATAAACCTAAGCTAAATAAAGTTTTACGTGAAAACAAAAGATCGGGTAGGATAGGACTTGAATGTTTATATAAAGGAAAAGTTATAAAAACACATATAGATATGAATGTTAGAACTTTGGGGACTGGTCATTACTTTGAATCGGATATAAATTTTTCAGCTACCTCCTTATATGTTTCTTTGTGTGATAAAATATCTGTAATAACTGATGATATAGGTATACAAAAACGTGTTAAAGATTTATATGATATATATTTAATAAGTCTTACATTTGATTGTGATATGAGGATTTTGAAAGAAGAATGGATTTTGAGAGGTCGCAGTTTAAATGTCCCGATTGCTTTACTTAATCCAGAAGTATTACCAAATGTAATATATGCATATGATAAATATTCTGGAATTCCAGAAGATCTTGCTTTTCAAAAAGTTTACGATAGAGTTGTTGAGTTTCTAGAGCCTATTTTAGAACATATACAGGGTTATAAAAAATGCCTAGGATATGTATGGAGTAGTGAAAAAGGAGCTTGGATATGGTAAATAACATTTCACCAAAATTTATATCTGATGGTTTATTTTTATCTGGAGTTATAGGTTTAGAAAGCGCAACTTATTATCACAGAATTTCTAATTATAGTACCTCACCTTGCATAAGGTTAGTAGATAAAAAGTTGCCTTATTCTTGGAGATTCCCTTTAGTATACTTAGAAAATACACTACCATTAACAGAAGACATAGAACACGTAGCGGGTCATCTCTATGTAACAAATAAAGAGCGAACAATTTGCGATATGATTCTATACGAATGTACAGAAGAGTTTATATATCAAAGTATAGAAACGTATCTAGACGAACATGGAACAGAAGAAACTTTAATGAAATATGCTGATAAATACAAATGTATAGAAAAGATGAAATATTATATCACTACCCTAGATAAATACCTAGAAGACGAGTGGTAGGCAGAAGCACACCAAACATAAACTAAAAGAGTGTCTAAACAATTAGATATTCTTTTTTTATTGCACGAATATCTAGAGAAAGGAAGGTTATAAATGAGAATTTCAATAGCATCTGAAAAAAAGCAACTAGAAACATACTTATCAGCTTACGAGTCTATAAACCTAGTAAATTTCTATTCTAACCTACAAACAGAATACGACCGTTTCAGTAACGACCTAAACAAAGTTGATATATTTGCAATTATTGAATATGCAGATATTTCATCAAATCTAACAGCTCTTAGTAAGCTTGTTCTAAGTGGAGATGGATACCTCCTAGGTGCAAAAGAAATCCTAATTATACTAAACGGTAATTCACAAAGAACACAAAATAGAGATGATAAGGTTAATGCTTTAAAAGATATCCTAGAAGAGAAGAATTTTGATGTAAGAATTGTAACTCCAAATATACTAGATTTTACATCTATATATAACGCTTTTATAAAAAATACAACAGTACAAGAATCTAAGATAAAAATATATACAAAGTATAAAGTATACGAAGGTGATAATGGAATTGTTCTTAAGCCTAAAAAATCTAAAAATAAATTTGCACCAGATATTAAAACAGGAAATAGACAATCCCTAAAAAAGATAGATAATGATACAGCCGAACTTCTCAAAAATGAAACTCTAGAAATAAGCGATAGAGAAGATTTTGTAGAACGGGTAAATGATAATATTGTGGGGTTACCTGACCTAGTAAACCTAACAAATAAAGTAATATTTATTACAGGTGTTACAAATGTAGGGAAAACACATACGATGATAACACTTGCTGAAGAACTTAACAAAAATAAAATCTCCACACTAATCGTTGATTCAACAGGTTCTGATGATATAAAATATATAGCTGAGGCTGGAAACTTTAAGATTACTATAATCAGAGGCTCTGAAATTTTTAATATAAAAGAACAACACAGCACAGGTATATACCTTTATAATAAAGCATATTCATCAACATTTTTACATGAATTACTTCCTGTATCAAAAAATAAAAATATTACTTTTTGCGAAGTTGATATAGATAACTTAGAAAATTTTATATCTACTTGGGATGGAGATGTCCAAATAATACTAGTGATTAAATTAGATATAACTGGAATAAAGGAGATAAAGGATAAGATAATTCCTAATAAACCTTATATTGTTTATGTTAATAATGACAAAGATGAAATTACAGAAGAGGAGAAAACTTTAATAAAACAACTCCTAGGAGAAAGTATTAAAATATTTAACTATAAAAGTAGATTAGATTTATTTAATTCATTAGGAGGTTTATAATGTACTTACTTTTATCACCAACTGTGATTAAAAATTCTATAGTAAACTATCAAAGCGTAGGTAAAGAAATAAATATAGTTACGACAATAAAGGTTTTAAACCTAGTAAAAGAGGGGTCTACTATTGTTGTATTTTA
>WRGD01000037.1 GCA_009787355.1 Defluviitaleaceae bacterium
AGGTATCGTAATAAAAATTGTACTAGATATTCCTTGAGGGTTTCTTTTTTGTCCTCTATTTCTAATCTTCTCAAAGGTTAGTGGACACGTCTATTATTGTTTGTAACTGTTTGTATGCTATGACCTATATGTAAGAACATAAAATTTATAAATAAGTATCCTGCTAGGTAAATTACATAAATACTTTTAAATCTAAATTTTGATTTTTTCATAAGAATTACCTATCGCAGTGGATTAGGGATTAATTCAGAACTTATATCTTTAGATTTATTTACATTTGTATCATTTTTATTGTTTTGATTTAAATCTAAGTTTACTTTTTGAGATATATTTATTTTACTAGGAATTTTATTCATGGTCTTAAACGCTTCTTCTCTTAATTCATCTAGTTTAAGACCTATATTCTCCCCCTCACGTAGATAAGATGTCATGTTTTTAGCAAAAAGTATAACATTATTTCTATCTTTTATATCTAAATCTACAACCATCTTATCACCTGTAGTTATGTACAAACGTCCTTTAAATCCATGTTGTTCTAAATGTTCGTGCATTATTTTTAACATTTCTGATTTATCTAGTTTACTTTGGTATGAGTAAGTTTTACAAAGTTCTTGTAACATATCTACAATTTCTGGCATATCTTCTATATCAACTTTTATTTCGTTTTCTGGCTCTTTTTCATCTGTTTGTTTTGTATGTTTATTTTGAAGTTCTAAGATTTTATTATAGTCTTCAAATTCATTAAATAATTCCGTTTGTTTTTCAGTATCTTGTTCGATATTTTCATATGTTTTCTCTAAATTTTTTGACATTTTTGATAGTATGTCAGCTTTAGCTTTATCGAAATATATTATATTTCCTGTTTCTTCTTTTGTCTTATTTGTTTCTATATCTACTTGACCAGTGTTTTGTACTGGATTTAATATTTTATTTGTTGCAAAGTCTATTATTTTATTCCAAAGACTATCTTTAAATTCTACTTCTTTGTACAGGTCGCTTGATTGTTCCTTTTCTGCTGTACTAGTCTTTTCATTTGGTTCTTTAGATTTATTTTTATCTTCTTTGAAATTACGAGCTAAATTTTTAATCAAGTTGTCTATTATAGGTTTATTAATATCATCTGTGATTATATGTGTAATTTTTTCATCTGTAGTAGCCGCATATGCTATACCCATTTCTTTTGCTTGTTTTTCAAACTTTTGATACAATTCATTTCTTAATTCAAAAGCATAAATTTTTGCTGGTTCATAAACTGTTTTACCGTCTTTAGTTTTTTTATTGACTTTATTTTTAAGGTCATTTAATATTTTAGAGCCTTTGTTGTTACCAGCTTTAGGTGTATTTACTTTAGTTTTTATAGCTTGTGATGTTTTGATTCCTCCATAGACAGTTCCTGCTACTGTTAGTGCAGTAAGACCTAGCACAGCTGGAACTGTTCCCCTTAATCCTGTAGATATTAGTTTTAATGCTAACTGTGTTGGGAGTACGGCTAGTTGTTCTTGATTCATGGTTTTGCTCCTTTCTATTTTGTGTTTATAACGTTTTTATCATTACCCCAACAATCCCATCCGTCTTTTGTTTGTCTTACAAACAGTTCTATTCTTGGTAAATCTCCCATAAGCTCTTCTATTCGTTTGTAAATGCAGTCTGGCTTTTTACTATGTCTTTCGATTGGTGTATCTATTAACCCACGAACTGAAGCATTAATTCGTTTTGGATTACCACGGCTTGCAAGTATACAAATTTCTGCATTAGAACGTGTCCATCTTCCCATTCCCATAAAATATTTACTTGCATATTCACATATTTTATCTTCTCTAGTTTGATAATCATCTGTATCTTCGTAATTAAATTCAGCATCGTAATGGCTACTTGCTATATAATCTCTAAAATTTTCTTCCCATTTTTTATTACGCTTTACCCATGTAAAAGCTACTGTTTTATATGTAAAACCCCATGCCTTTATTACTTCTATTGCATCTACCAATCTTGGATAAGTTGCCCATAAAAAAAGTACACAATCCTTTTCAGCTAATTTACTAACAGGAAGTGTACAAATATCGTTTAATTTCATAGTGGGGTAATTGTTTGTGTTGTTTATATCTACGAACACTTATTATTATTCCTTTCTTTAGAACATAAAAAAGATAAGACTTTTGTCCTATCTTTTTTATGTATATTTAATTTTAAAGCCTTAAAAGTCCATTTACTATGTTGGAACATTGTATTTGAAAATCTTCTACTTTCTGTTTGTATTCAGGTTTATTTATATTATGTTTACCTAAAATTTTAGTATCAATCGCACTAACAGGAACTTTTTCAGTTTCAGATATTTGACCTAATTGATTATAATCTGGTATATTCGCTATTCTATATGGTTCAGAGTCTTGAAATATATTTTTAAAATCATCTATAGTGAGTGCCATATGAAAACTGCTTAAAGTTCCTGCTAGTTCTAATGTCTTTTGATTAAGTTTTTCCATTCTATCTTCAAATTTTTTAGCAGATGTAGTATTTATTTCATCTTTTCTTGAATATGGTCTATAGTTTTGACATACTATACCTAGCATTTTTGGTAATGGTTTTATTTTTCTATTGAATATTTCAAAGTGTGAAACTTCTCTATTCCAACTTTGAAATATATCTAATAAATTTGATAATGCTTGCTGGCTAAATATACTAGGAGTAACAGGCAGAATAAAATAATCAGACAATAATAATAACAATTGATTTGTTGCAGATAGTGCAGGTGATAAATCAATTATAACAAAATCTTTGTCGTCGCTTATATTTTTTAATGCTGTTTGAACAGCTTTTGGTATTCCTCCAAGTCCGGGAACATTAGAAATAGATAGAGATATTGTCTTATCCATTTCAGCAAGTTTTATTGAACCTAAAAGTAAATCTAAATTTTCTTTTTTTTGAAATGTCCTAACTTTTGAAATTTCTTGTCCATACACTGGTTCTACAAAAGGCAATAAATATTTATAAATATTATCATTTATTAATAAATCTAAATTTTCATCTTCATCATTATATAAAGTGTCTGTAGGTAATGTTATTTCAGTCAAGTTACATTGAGGGTCTGCATCTATCATTAATGTCTTTTTACCTGCAGAAGCTAATCCCCATGCTACGTTATACGCTAGTGTAGTTTTACCTACACCTCCTTTGTGATTAAAAAAAGTAATTATTTTTGCCATGTTCCACCTATAGTATTTGTAATTTGTACGTTATTTCTCAATTCATTATATCATTTACATAGACTATACTTCAAGGTTTTTTATATCTAATTTTATCAATTCAAGATACTTGTAGATGGCAACATCTGACCCCCGTTAGTTCCCATTGACTGACCTGCAAAACCACTATTATTTATTTGAGGGTTGTTTGTGAAATTAGCTCCTTGCATTGTCGTATCAAACATAGGTATTATATCGGTATTTTGGTTTACCCATGGATTTGATAATGGTGTGTTTTGTCTGTGCATATCTACAAGAGTATTATTTTGATTTGTAGGTACAACTCCACTAAATATTCCGTATCGTGGTGCTAGATTACTGCCTTGTGCATCTCTTCTTATGTTCATTGTACTTGTATCTCTTGTGAAGCCTTGTACAAATGTAGGTTGTCCCAGTACGTGTCTATAATCTGGTCCAGAAGTGAAGTGATGGTTTTGCGGCATAAAACGGTCTGTAGGGTTTGTATGGAAGTTGTTATTGTTTATATTTTGGTGAGAAGCGTGTAGTGGTCGTATGTTATTGTTGTTATGGTTTTGCCATGTTGTGCTGAAATTTTGTGCATATGCCACCTGTGGTATAAGTAATGTGATACAAACTACTATTCCACTTATTATTTTTTTAGATTTTTTCATTTTGTTTTTTCCTTTCTAACTCTATCTTTTATTTTTTCTCTATCTTTTATTATTTTTTCATCTAAATTTTTATGTAAAATTGAATTTTTTAATCACCTCCTTAAAAAACTATCCTTTTAAATGCTCTGTATTTAAGATAATCTCATATATCAATATCAAAATACTCAAAATGAATTGTTTACATATTTAAGCCTAATAATAGCCTTAAATCCGATATTCTCATTTTTTGAAGTTTTCTTTGTTCAAAAACAGCACTATCCCTATCAAAATACTACTACTTATCAAATAACCACCTATTAAAAATAGATAAGTGTTGTTCCCTATTACTATATCTAAAAATCTAATTATATTTGAATACATCATAGCTTTTATATCTCAAAAGCTACAGCTACTCTTCTGTATCTTGGTTCATATTCAACACAGGTGATTAGTGTAAGTCTATTGTCCTCAAACTGTTCTGTAGGTGTCATATCTGATTCATGTACTATTCTTTCAAAAGATACTTCAAAACGTCTTGTGTATGTATTTCCTTCAAAAATAATTATATCTCCCTCCTGCAATCTTCTTACAAAGTCAAAAAAACCGTTGCTACCTCGGTTGTGTCCAATGAGTGCTAAATTTCCGAAGTTTAAGCCACTGCTTGTAAATCTTCCTGCACCGAAATCCATATTCCTCATATTTTCACCCTCAAACACTGCTATACTTCTGTTTAGTCGTTCTACTCTAAGCGTACCTATTCTTTGTCCAGAGTTGTATGGGATATGCTCTGTTAGAAAGTTTATATTTATATGTGAGTTATTATGTATATTGTGTACCTGCATATGATGGTTTCTTGTAGTATGTCCAAAACTATTTGTAGAACTGGCAGCAGTGTGGGATATGTGTACTCCTTGTGTTCGGTCGCTTGCTCCAAATGGTGTTGGTGGTATTGCGTATACTTTTGCTATTGGTAAAACACTTAAAAATCCCATTGCTAGTAAAAATATTTTTTTCTTCATAATCTACCTCCTATCTTTATCTTTTATGTTTTTAATCTTCTATATTAGGTATCCTTAATATAATAGACCTCCTCGGAAACTATTTATAAAAAATATAAAAAAGAGTAAAATGGTCAAGGGATGAAAAATGACTAGATATGAAAAAGCGATGAAA
>WRGD01000038.1 GCA_009787355.1 Defluviitaleaceae bacterium
CATTCACACGCATTCACACGCATTCACACGCATTCACACGCATTCACACGCATTCACACGCATTCACACGCATTCACACGCATTCACACGCATTCACCGTTTGTTAAATGAATGTTGTTTTGGAACATATGAAGCTTGTTTTCCTAATAAATCCAATCAAGGAAGGACTTATTATTAATGAAAAAACTATGACTTTTAAATATTCAAAATTAATGTATAAAATTTACTTAAAACTATTCCGTCAAAAAGTTTAGTAGAATTAACACAAAACTTATTATATTCTATCATACATAATAAGTTTTGTCAAATGCAAAGATAGCAACAAATTTAATATTAAAATAAAAATTTAAAACAAAGGAGAAAAAATTATGGATACTAAATCAGTAAATGTATTTGCAATTGATATTGCTAATGAAATCTTAGAAAATGATGTTTTGGGAATAGGTGTATCTGGAAATGTAGAGAGTATATCACCTTTCAATGGTATTGCTTTTTCTGGTATGTTAACTCCTCCCTCCTATTTCTGTGAGAATTGTGGTAGTAATGAAAGAGAATCTTTGAATATAGATGAAAATTTATCTATCGTAATAGGAAAAGTATTTGAAGATTAATTTTTAAAAGTTTACAAACTTGAGATAAAAAATATAACTTAACAGAATATTTTTATCTCAAGTTTAAAATTGTATGGGAGATATATTCATGAAGTGTATATTTAAACAATTTAAATTATTATTTGTGCTTTTATTGTTAATTGCTTGTGGTAGTGATACTCATAATGATTTGGAATATGATAAAAACGACGAAATAGGCAATTATATAGAAAGATTTATAAAAATAGATGATATGGGTAGACCTACAATACCTGTAGAATTGGCAAAAAGAGATTTTTTATATTTAACTGATATATTAAGAGAAAATCTTCCTGTTTTAGATGCACATTATAATAGAAATAGAGCATTTAGCGAAAATTTTGAAGAAGATTTTTTGCATACATACAGTAGATATAATTTACTAATAACGGTTTCTGATTATATGTTAGTTAGAGAACATATAAATATGATGAACACTTTTATAAGAAGATTACAAGGTACAGATATGAGTGCTGGTCATTTATTTGTATTTGACCACACAAACATATTACCAATGATGTTAGATTATATAAATAGTGATTATAGTAGAGAAATATATAATTTGCTTGGTTTTGTACCAGAGGAAATTGATGAAAATGCTCCAAGTGGAAATGTTAATTTTGAGTTGTTTGAAGAATATAGTGTAGCATATATAAATGTTCGAAGTTTTTTTACTACTGAATATGATATTTATAAAGTTTTTGATTTCTATAATGAAATAGCAGATTTTGATAATTTAATAATAGATTTAACTAATAATCTTGGTGGTTGGTTAAGTTGGTTTGATATGTTTATATTTCCTAATTTAAGCAGAGTTTCTAGTGGTGGAGTTTTACCATTATTTTTTAAAGATAGTGAATTATTAAAAAATCATTTATCGAATTTCGGATTATCATATGAACCTATAGAAAATTTTGATTTTGAACGTTTTTCAGAAATAGAACGGAGTGATTTTGAAAATTTGGCATATGTTATACAAAATTTGTATATCCAAAACGATGATACTGAAACATTATCTTTCGACGGAGACATTTATATTCTTATTAATAGAAGGAGTATGTCATCTTCCGATGCTTTTGCTAGATTTGTGCGTGCTACAAATTTTGCAACACTTGTTGGTACACCAACAGGAGGTGGAGGTGAGGGTGTTGAATATCTTTTTATGATTTATAATAATTTCAATTTTATCGACGATGGTCAACCTTTTACAAAAATAATGGAACTTCCTTATAGTAGATTATTATTTAGGTTTGATCATTTGTACTCAATAAATGAGGTAGGAAATTGGACATTAGAAATAGGTACCTTGCCAGACATATGGCAAATGGAAGGTAAAACTATATTAGAAACTGCTCTATATCATATATCACAAAAGAGAGAGGCAAATTAAATGTACGAAGTAAGACCATTTTTATTATACCCAATAAAAATAGGAACAATATTACAAAACAATATATCTACAACTGTAATAAGCAATGAAAATTTAATTTCTTTTTTGCAAAACTTAGAAGAAAACCGAACAATTGAATTATCCGAAGAATATTTAAAATCTAATTTTTGTGATAAATCAGACAAAATAAAAGATTTTTTACTAGAAAATAAAATAATACAGCCCATTGTAGAAAAAATAATAAATTTAAAGAATATATGTGTTATTAGTAATGATGAAATTTTTACAAATGTTAGCAAAATGTTTATGAATGATTTAGATATTTATAAAAAAATTGATTATATAAATACATATAACAATGATTTTGAAAATATAAACAAAGACACATTGGCTATAATATTTTTCAATCCGTTCAATCTAAAAGAATTTGAAACAATAATAGATAAACTAAAAAATAAAAAATGTACAATAAAATCAATATTTTATTACAACCACTCCATCTATATTTCCAACTACTACAATTTTGTTTGGAAAAATCCATGCCCAAAATGTTTTTTCTATAGTTTAGAAGCACAGTTAAGAGGATTTAATAGAAGAAAAGACAGTATAAATTTTCAAACATTGATAGATTTGTTTTACACAAAGCAAATAAATTTTAATTTAGAGTTTATAAGCAAATCATATCATTTTATACCTATTATAGATATAATTTTTAAAGATTTAAGATTTTTAAACAATTTTAATGATTTTGCAAATACTGTTTATGAAATATCAGTAGAAGGAATTTCAGAAAGTGCAGATATAGCATATCACTGGGAAATGTGTAATTGTTATGAGTAGTACAAACGACATTGTAATTATGAATAGTTATATTTTTGAAAATGAAAAAACGAAAATACTAAAGTTTCACCAAAATTCGTTGTATACTTTAAAACCTACAGAATATATTAATAAAAAATTATGGGTAGAAGAAAACAAATCAAAATTGCCTATAAATGATATTTTTATAAATAGGTTTAAGTTAAGTGAGGTAGATGGAATATATAAAGATATTTTCAATAGAATTAAAAAAATATTTTTTAATATGGATATAGTTGTTACATTGCCGATTTTTACTGTTTATAAAAATAATACTTCTAATCTTCCGATGGGTTGTTACAGTTTTGATATAGAAAACGATTATTTTGTTTTTTACAAAGAACTTGAGCAAAATTTTTTATTAGAAGATATAAATATGTCTATAAGTCTATTTTTAGATTTGGAAAAAAGTTTAATTATTTTTGATAGAAAAGCTTACCAAGAGGGATTATTACAGATAGGTATGTTATATAGTCAAATACAAGATTTTTTTATTCAAAATAATATTGTAGTAAAAGATTATTTTGTAAACGAACAATCTTTTACACATGATATAGGAATAAATTTACGAAAACAAGTTCTTGTAAAAAATATATTTGCGTAGGTTAAATATGATTTTTGCAGATAGTAGATATTTTAGAATAAAAAGTAGCAGTTTTTTAGGTAATCGTAAAATATCTTATGGTGATTTGGATGGTGTACTAAATCAAGGAAAAATAACACCTCTGAACTCTTGTGGGATAGATATAGATAAACAATTAGCTGTTATAAAAATGTTCAATGAACACTGTGAAAGATTTTTAATGGATGATGCTATAAACACCCAAGTAAAAAGTATCGACCATATAAATAAAACAATAAAATTAGCCAATAAATTTGATTTTTCCTATAATGAAAGTGTAGGATATGGCATAAAAGATACAACAGGCACGGCAGCAGGTTACGATAGCAGTAAAATAATACAAAAAGCTGTACAAGAATTATTAGAAAAAAATGAAATGCTTTTGTTATGGTATAAAAACAAAGGAAAGCTTATAGAAAAAAACAATAAAATACAAAAGCACATAAACAAATTTGATTTTAAAAGTTCATATCTAGATATATTCTTATGCAATGAACTTTCCAATTTTTATACTATAATAACAATTGTGTATACAGATACAAGAATAATATCTAGTGGAATTGGAGTATCTTACAATTTCGATGTAGCACTCAAATTGTCTTTAGAAGAAGCCTACATGCTTGAATGTGGTAGTTTATACTATCCTTTATTTTCTTTAAATTTTGTAGATGAAGATACACACCAAAAAGCAGTAAATCATGTACTTTATTTAAAGAAAAATATCGAAACTTTTAAAGATAGCCCAGATAGCCCAAATAATCTAAAAATAGATTTTGTGATTAATGAAAACATAAAAAATTTAAATATTCAAGTTTTAAATAAAGGATTTGGAAAGCGAAGCACAACAATAAAATGTATCTCTACAGATTTGTGCAATTCATTACCAACAAAAAATAAAATAAAAACATTGATTAAAAATAGTTGTGGTAACAATTGGATAGTATCAAATTACGAATTGGAAAAACTGGATTTTGAAAATATAGCAGATTGTATATTAGTATAAAAGATATTTTTTGTTACTTGGAGGTGAATAAATGCAGGGATTCTTAAAAAATAACACATTGGCATATACAAATAAAGACATTTTTCTAAAAAGAAAATCGTCCAAAATGATTGCTAGTAAAAACTATTCAAGTATAAAAGGTGGAGATACAGCTATCTACTATAAAGATAACAGCTTAATAGCTACTATAGGTGAGTTTTTTGAAAGAGAAACTATGATAAATTTAGAAAAGGTTTGTCAAAATCAAATAGCAGCAATATCTCTTGTTACAGGTAAATTATCAAAAATACCTATGAAAAATGTAATTTCGCAAAATGAAATTGTAGATTCTTGTGGTATGGCATCCCATGTTTCTTCACAAAGAATAATAGAAAAATGTTTTTATGAATTTTTTGAAAGACAATCTTTTATATCTAATTTTTTAGGAAAATTGAAAGCAAAAAGAATATCGTTATCTAAAGAAAAAGCAAAAGATGAAATCTTACAAAATCAACATAATTATTTGTTAAATTATGTAGACGAAATATATTATTACGATTTATCTTTATATAATAGACCTCCTCGGAAACTATTTATAAAAAATATAAAAAAGAGTAAAATGGTCAAGGGATGAAAAATGACTAGATATGAAAAAGCGATGAAA
>WRGD01000039.1 GCA_009787355.1 Defluviitaleaceae bacterium
AAACCAAGTAGTAAAACTTATGGCTGTTACAATGGCAATTTGTATAAAATATCTAAGATATTTCATATCAATCTCCTTTCTTTAAGAATAAGTTTTTCATTCTTAATGTTGCATATTTTTCACCTTCTTTTTTGTTTTCTATATTCCCTTGCAAGTAATATGCCGTTTAACAAAACTTTTTCTGTTTTGTATGAAAGAAGTTTATCACAGAATTTTTTAAAAAGAGTGTTTTTTTTCTTGGATTTTAAAAATTTTTTATATTTTTCTTGCAAGGAATACGCTACTTAACAAAACCTTTTTTGTTTTGTATGTAAGAAGTTTAGCATATAATTTTTTTAAAAATGTGTAATTAATCGTATACTTTTTTTAATAATCTACATTTGAAAGTACCAATTTTGATTTTTATATTGAAATTACATTACGTTTGTGATATTCTTGTAAAAATAATTTATTTTGTCAATAAATTATTGATTTTTGGAAAATAAAATATCAAAAACGAGGCAATATAGTGTTTGAAATTACAAATAACCCTATTAATATAGAAAATGTAGTTAAAAAAGTAGTAAGAAGAGAAGCAGGTGCGATTACAACATTTATTGGTACTGTTCGTGAATTTACCTTGGGTAAAAAAACTTTATATTTGATATATGAAGCTTACGACAAAATGGCAATAAAACAGTTTGAAGCTATAGATAAAGAAGTAAAAGAAAAATGGGGAGACGTAAAAATAGCGATAACTCATCGTGTAGGTAAACTAGAAATATCCGATATAGCTGTAGTAATTGCAGTATCTACACCACATAGAAAAGATTCGTATGCAGCAAATGAATATATAATATCTCGTATAAAGGAAATTGTACCCATATGGAAAAAAGAACATTGGGAAGATGGACAAATGTGGGTAGGAGACCAATTACAAAAAAAATCTTATACAAATGGAAAACCAGAGGTAATAAATGATTAAAATACTTTTTTTTGCACTTTTGAGAGATAAAATAGGAAAATCTAGTATAGAAATTGATAGAGAAGAAATAAGTGTAAAAGAGATAAAAACATATATATCAGAGGAGTATAATATACCGTCATGTATGTCTATGCTCACATCTATAAATGAAGATTATGCTACAGATGAAGATATTGTAAAAAAAGGTGATACTGTTGCTTTAATACCTCCAGTTGGAGGAGGGTGATAAAATTTTTTGATTGGACAAGTCTTAAATAAAGGAGATGTAATAAACATATGATGGGTAAAAATCAATGTCAAAGTTGTGGTATGCCACTTAAAGATGATGAAACTTTAGGAACTAACAAAGACGGGACTTTAAGTAATGAATATTGTAAAAATTGTTTTAAAGATGGCGAATTTACACAGGATATTACAATGGAACAAATGAGTGAGCTTTGCTTAAAAAGAATGAAAGAAATAGGAATGCCGGGACCTATAGCAAAACTTATGCTAAAAAAAGGATTGCCGAAATTAAAAAGATGGAAACAAAATTGAATTTGATTTTTTGGTAATTTACTTCTCACTTTATAAGAGGATAGTTTTTTTCGAGAAAAATATTTAAAAAAACGTAAAACAAATCAAAGTTAACAACTTTGATTTGTTTTACTCAAAGCGAGCATATTTTTAATAAAAAAGAGGAGATAATAATGAAATACTTAGAAGATGAAAAATTATACAGTATACTTGTAAAAGAAAATTTGATAAACCTAGATAAAAAATCAGAACAGGGAATTAGTTTTATTGACTTTTTGTTGAAAGAAAAATTAATAAAAATTAGAGATTTAAAACTTATACTAAAAAATCATTTTTCTATAAATAGTGTAGACTTAACAGAAATAGTTATAAATTCTGAATGCTTAAAAGTAATAAATAAAAATATAGCTATAAAATACAATATTTTTTGTTTTCATTTTTCGGATACAATTATACATATTGCATCAGCAAACCCATTTGACCATCAAGCGTTTACCGATGTATCCATTATGACAGATAAAAAAGTAATAGTTTTTTTCTGTGATAGTTTGCAAGTTTCGCTTTTTATAGAAAATTATTATATAACAAGTACAGAAGATACAAAAAATACAAATAATGATGATGTAAGTTCGGTTTTAAATTCTTTTTTACAATCTGCTATAACTCAAAATGCTAGCGATATTCATATAGAACCTACAGAAAATATAGTAAATATTAGATTTAGAATAGATGGTTCGCTAAAATTTTATCAAACACTTGAACAATATGCTTATTTAAATTTAGTTTCGTATATAAAAATATTATCAGATTTAGATATTTCAGAATCTAAATTTCCAAAAGACAGCAGTTTTACAATAGATATTTTTAAAGTAGATTTTCGTGTTAGTATTTTACCAACAATTTTTGGAGAAAAAATTGTAATAAGATTAATATATAAAGAAGGGTTTGATTTTAGTCTCGAAAAAAATAATTTAAATTTTGAAAATGAGGAATTAGAAATAATCAAAAAAATGTTAAATAGTAAAAAAGGTGCAATTTTGGTTACTGGTCCGACAGGTAGTGGTAAAACAACAACTCTTGCTAGTTTTATATCTTACATAAATAAAGGAGATGTAAATATTGTAACAGTTGAAGATCCAGTAGAAAATA
Source organism: Defluviitaleaceae bacterium (assembly GCA_009787355.1). Taxonomy (GTDB): domain Bacteria; phylum Bacillota; class Clostridia; order Lachnospirales; family UBA5962; genus WRGD01. The sequence goes on from WRGD01000039.1 coordinate 2,630, forward strand.
TAATAAAAGGGGTAACCCATGTTAATATAAACACAAAGATAGATTTAAGTTTTGGAAAATTATTAAAGCATATATTAAGACAAGACCCAGATATTATTATGATAGGTGAGATAAGAGATACAGAGACAGCGGAGATAGTAGTAAGAGCAGCTATTACAGGGCATTTAGTTCTTAGTACACTGCACACAAATGACGCTATTGGTACTATTTCTAGGTTTTTGGATATGGGAGTACCTAAATATTTATTAGTAGAGTCTTTAAATGGTATTATATCTCAAAGACTTTTAAGAAAACTTTGCGATAATTGTAAAATAAAGATAAAAACTCCGATGTGGATTTTAGAAAAATATAATATTACTCAAGATTTTATATATACAGATAATGGATGTAGTAAATGTTTCGGTACTGGTTTTAAAGGTCGTTTTGCAATATATGAGATATTATCTATAACAGAAAATATAAAAATTAGAATATTAGATAATACACTAAAAGATTATACCGATAAAAACATGGTTTCTATAGAAAAAAAGGCTATTTCCTACTTACTTCTCGGTAGTACATCTTTAAAAGAAGTTTACCCTTTGTTACAGAAAGATTTTTTTAGTTAGGTAATTATAAAATGAAAAAATTTTTTTACAAAGTGGTAGATAATCAAAATAATTATATAAATTATTTTTTAATTGCAAAAGATAAGAATGAAGCCATTTTTCAATTGAAAAGTAAAGGTTATTTTGTAATAAATATAAAGCCAAAAAGTATTTTAACGCAGGATATACGAATAAGTAAAACACTAAGTAAAAAAGACTTGTCTTTTTTTGCAAGACAGCTTAATTTTTTTATAAGTTCGGGAGTTAGTGTCTATAGTATAGATAAATTATCACACAATAAAATAATATCTCATGAGTTTGATATATTAAAAAATAATTTATTAAAAGGAAATAGTATATCAGAATCTTTAATACTTCAAAAATTTCCATCTATGTTCTGTAATATGGTTAAAATAGGAGAAATGACAGGTATTTTAGATAAACTATTAAATCAAGTAGAAAATTATTATAGCAAAGAAGCAAATACAGAAAAAGAACTTATTTCTTTAGCTATATATCCTGCAATTGTACTTTTTGCTATGATTATTATTGTATTTATAACAATTGTATATTTGATACCTAATTTTACTACAATGTTTTTAATGCAAAATATAGAAATTCCATATTTAACAATGTATTTAATAAACATAAGTGATTTATTTACAAGTGGATTAATATTATTACCGATTTTTTTATTTTTAATTATATTTTTATTTTTGAAAAAAATGAATATTATAGATTATATTTTATGGAGATTACCAATTATAAGTAAAATTTTACAAGCTACCGTAACAGCAAGATTCTCTGCTACAATGATTGTAATGTTAAATTCGGGTGTACCAATATTAGATACTTTAAATACTTCTATAGGATTATCTAAAAATAATAAATATAAGAAAAATATACATGAAATAATAACATCTATAAAAAAGGGAAAAAGTTTAAGTGAAAGTATGGAAAAAACTACGGTTTTTCATCCTCTGCTTTTAGACTTGATAAAACTTGGGGAAAGTACAGGAATGCTAACATCTTCTTTTGAAAAAGCTACAGAATATTTTGAAAAAGAACAAGAATATATGTTTGCGGATTTGAAAAAGAAAATAGAACCATCACTAACAATAATAATGGGTATTATACTTCTATTTATTATGTTAGCTATTATGCTACCTTTATTTAGTATTGTAGAGGTAATATAGTGTTTAAAAATAAAAAAGGTTTTACTTTATTGGAAATCGTTATTAGTATGGGTATTAGTAGCATATTAATATTATCTACGATAAGGATAGTAATTCATATATCAAATATTAACAATAAAAATTTGGTATACTCAGAATTAATTCATCAAAGCACTATAGCTATGGAGTTTTTAGGTACGCAAATAAATATTGCTAATAATATTGTCATTAATACAAATCAAGACAATAGACTTGTAAGTATGACAATGGATACCCCCATATCTTCTGGGGGTACACATATTATAAGGTTTGGACAAAGTATTTTAACACAAAATATGCTTATGTTCGGTAATCAAGAGTTTGCAAGATATATAGAAAATATGCAAATTGTATATGATAAAAATACAAATTTGTTATATGTAACAATAATAACACAGAATAAAATAAGTACAAATAATATAGAGGTAAATCCTATTATATTGTACAGGGTTTTTAATGCAGAGGGTAAGATACGATAAAAATAACCCCATATAAATTTTAAATGGGGTTATTTTTATAAATTTTCTAATACCGATTAAACAATTTAGATAAATATAATAGTTTATCTTTTATCTCTTTTGTTATCATATCTTCTTTATATCTGTATTGCCAATTTCCGGATTTATTACCAGGTACATTCATTCTTTTGTCGCTGTTTTCTTCAAATATATCTTGAATTGGTATAATACAAAAATCAGCTGTACTACTGTATGCTAGTCTTATCATATCCCACGATGGATTATTTCCTGGGCTATTTAGGTATCTTCTAAAAATGTCTTTTTCTTTTTCACTTATAGAATAATAC
>WRGD01000040.1 GCA_009787355.1 Defluviitaleaceae bacterium
AATTTCCAACCACCTATTTTAGAAAGTATATGATAAAAAGATTCAGAGTTTCCACTTCTTAAAATAGGGAACATATGTTTAACAAGTATAATCCTTGGTATTTGATTTTCATTTGCATTAAGCAGGAGTTTACAAACTATCAAATCTAAGTGAAAATTAAAAATATCATCAGAGTAGCCATCTAAAATCAAATTTTTCAAAAAAATTAAACTCTCCTTTAAAAAATCGTCTTCAATAACTATAGCTTTCTCTAAATTATTAATACTTCCTTTTTTTAAAAGTTTATACCAAGATAAAAACATATCAAATAAGTCTTCTAGACCATCGACATGAATTTCATTATTCAAAATAAATATCTCCTTATCTTCTTCCTTCAGCAAAATGTTTCATTAATATCCTCCATGATGCATATATAAGCAAATATGTTTCAATCTAATCCCCACATTAAAACTCACGATTTAAAAAAGGTATTGGAGATTTAAAACCTCTGAATAATCTTAGACACCAAAATAATACCTTTTTTTCAATTATACAGTATTTAAGAATAAATGTAAATAATTTTTTTCTAAAAACTAAAAACACTTCAAACAGAGATAAATACACATTTTGTGTAACAAGTATACTCTTATATAGATGAAAAAAATACATAACTATTAGTTAAATTGTAAAAAATATTATTTTTTTTAATAAATGATTTGACATAACTATATATAATACGATATAATATGCATTACAATTATACAACATATTTGTATCACCTTGGACTAATTTTGAAATACATAAATATGATGTGTATAAATGTAACAATAAATAAATACTTTTTGAGGAGGATTTTAAATAATGATACTAATAACTTTGATGGCAATGATTAGAGCTGGCGGGAGTAATGCAAAACCTACAGAACCAGTTCCCAGTTTATAATATATGGAGAAATTAAAAGAAAGGAAACAATATAATGATACTAATAACTTTAATATCAATTATTAGGATTGGCGGTGGAGGTATACCAGACTCTACACAGCCAGTCCCGTTAGTGTGGTAGTATATGGATAAATTAAAGTCCAGAGAGGAAATGGACAAAAATTATCAATGGGATTTATCTGATATGTATTCGTCGGATAAAGACTGGGAAACCTCATGCAACGAAATTTTAATTAAATTAAATGATTTTTCAAAATATAAAGGTAAACTTTCTACAAATGGTGAAATTTTTTTAGAAGTAATTAAAGAAGCATATAGTCTAAGAGAAAAGTAGAACATCTTTACGTATATGCAAATTTAAAACATCGCCAAGACACTAAAAATACTTTTTATCAAGGATTACAAAGTAAGTCCTTGGAACTAATAACAAAAGCTAATACTGCTAAAAGTTTTCTTGAACCCGAAATTTTAGAAATAGGAAAAGAAACAATAAATAGTTTTTTAGAAAACACAGAAGAATTACAAATATATAAACATGATTTGAATGATGTTTTTCTTAAAGCAGAGCATACTCTACCAAAAGAACAAGAAGAATTGCTTGCTATGTCTTTATCTTTTGCAAATTTTTCAGTATTGTAAATAATAATGAAAATTTATTTGAATCTGTTTTAGATAAGAACGGTAACGAAATAGAAGTTACTCATGGTTCTTTTTCAAAATATATTTACTCTAATGATAGAGTATTACGTGAAAATATTTATAATTCGTATCAAAATTATTTTATTTCACGGAAAGAAATACTAGCTGGTTTTTATGAATATTATATACGAAAAGAGACTTTTTATTCTAAAGCTAGAAAATATAATTCTTCACTTGAAGCTTCTCTTGTGCAAAATAATATACCAGTAGAAGTTTATTCAAACCTTATAAAATCTACAAGTAATAAATTAGATTTATTATACAGATATTTAAGTATACGTAAAAATGTACTAGGGTTAGAGAAACTAAAACCTTATGATATGGCTGTTTCTCTAGTAGATGATATAGACTATAAAGTAACTTATAAAGAAGCAAAAGATATAATCTTGAAATCTCTTGCTCCAATGGGTGAAGAATATGTAGGAATAGTTAAAAAAATATTATCTTCTAAATGGATAGATGTATATGAAAATAAAAATAAAATATCTGGTGCTTTCAGCTGGGGTACTTATGGAACACCACCATATATATTAATGAACTATATGGATGATATAAATTCTTTATTTACTTTAACTCATGAGTTGGGTCATTCCGTACACAGTTATTATTCTAGAAATAATCAACCTTTTATGTACGGAAACTATACTATATTCTTAGCAGAAATAGCCTCAACATTACATGAAAATTTGCTTATAGATTATATTATCAAAACTGCAGAAGACAGTAAATTTAAAAAATATATAATAAATTACCATATGACTAATTTTTACATTACATTTTTTAAACAAACAATGTATGCAGAATTTGAAAAAGAGGCACATAAGCTAGTAGAAAACGGAACGCTAATTGATAGTAAAGCATTTAGTTCAATCTACAAAGGATTACTAGAAAAATACTTTGGTCTAGATTTTGAAATGGACGACAAAGTAATTTACGAATGGGCTAGAATACCGCATTTTTATAGAGGTTTTATGTATACCAATATGCAACTGGTTTTGCTTCCTCTGTAGCCATAGGAAAAGCTATTTTGGAAAACAAACCAAATGCATTAGAAGGATATATAGAAATGCTAAAAAGTGGTTCTAGTGATTATTCCATACCGCTTTTAAAAAAAGCTGGTGTAGATATGACCACAAGTAAATCTATTTTAGACGCTTTAGATGTTTTTGAAGAGCTTTTAAATAAATTTGAAAGCGATTAATTCAAAAATCTAAATAGATTTTAAAACACAAAACAGCCATAACTTAAATTTCAAATTCAAGGTATGGCTGTTTTTTTATTATTTCAATATAAGGGATATCTTATCCAAAATCTTCTCCGTATGGTTTAAACATTGCTTCCTCAAAACATATTTAACTAAATTATGAAATATTTAAAAATCTGTATTAATCTTTAATTATTTTAACTTTCATCATATGCTGTGTTAAATTTTCTTCTGAATTTTCTTTTAATAATTCCGAAATGTGTAAAGTTTTTTCAATCATAGGAGGACCAGCTTTTTCTAGATATTTTCTATTAGAATTTTTATTTTTTTCCACTTCGGAAAAAATTTCTACAAATTCTCCATCTAAAAGAATATTGTTCAAGACTTTATATAATTCATTTCTAAAGTATTTTCTTATAATAATCCAATTATCTATCTTTTTTTCAAATTTTAATAGATAAGGTTTTGGATGCTCCAAATAATCATAAGGATAGATAATATTATGAACTAATCCTTGATAATTTTCATCTGATTCAAAGCCATCAAAATTAGAACTTTCTTTATAATCTATATCTAAAAATATACCAATACTAATAGTATACCTAAATTTATTAGAAAAACATAAATCAAGAAAAGAATTTCCCGTTCCTCCAAATACCACAGGATAAAACGAATTTTTTTGATGTTCCCTATATGTTAAACCTTGAGATATTGAGCATTCAATATTTATTTTTCTTGGAAACGAAATATAAGTAAAATGGCTCATATTATAAAATCACCTTAAAATATAAAAAAATAATTGACAAATTTATCTCAGTATTATGAAACATCCAAATATCCAGCTAAAAATAAACTTGTAAGATAATGAGTATCTACTTCATCATTTAAATCAAAAATTTCATCTGGTTTTGGTGGTGTACTAAGTAATACATTTACTATAGCTTTAAATTTTTCACTTAACCCTGTTATAGTATAACCACTAACATTTATACCATCTTTGCTTCCTAAAAAAAGAAATAAATAGTCTTTTTGTTCTGTTCTAAGAATTTCCTCAATTCCAGGTATATAATGAATTTTTTCCATCCATGTACGGAGATTTTTTAATACATTTGAATTATTCACTCTATACATTTTAACTATCTCCTCTGTACGAATATATTTATCTTTATTAATATTATTAAAAGTTATATCCATAAATTCTTCAGCTAAAAGCTCTTTTTTCATATATTCATCTATATAAGGTATAGTTTTATCTTTTAAAAGAGGCTTTACTAAGCCTCTTTTAAAAGATTTATAAAATTCTTCGTAAAGCTTCATTTTACATTCTTCAGGTTGATAAATATGCATATTAATAAAACCGATAAAATCTACCATTATCTTTGTCTTCCAGGTTCACCATTACCCCAAAATGAATGACCGCCATTTCTACCAGGTAAGTGATAATGCATAAAGTACATATTCATATGCCATCCAGTCAATGCTCCAGTCTCAGGACCTACTGCAACGTTACCACCAGCTATAGCTCTAGCTAAAGATGCATCTCTTGACCAAACATCTCTTCTACCAACTAATCTTGCTCGTGCTTCAGCAAAAGTTAAAGCATTACCTATATATAATTGTCCACCCCATAATTCTGCCATATAATGATCCTGTCTGCTATTATTCCTAAGAGTAGTTACTACAGATGTAGCAATTACATGTGTTATATTATTAAATATTCTAGTTGCAACAGTAGCTACAAGTGTAGCAAATAGAGCAGCACCCAATATAGTAGCAAGTGAAACACCTATTATAACACTACGTTCCCTCGGATTATTCCCAAAAATCTGTGCATCTTCAATATAGCTTACTACATCATTAGCTTCAAAATTGTTATCTATATCAATTTCCAAATAGAAGCTTAATTCATCATTTACTATATTAAAAGTATTCCCAAAATTCCTAATTAATGAATTATTTTGTTGTTCTTCTTCTTCATAAGAAATAGTAACAAGACCCGTATGCATATCAAAATAAAGTGTAGCTAAAAGACCATCGCTACTTGTTTGTAACACTGCTCTTTGATTATTTCGTTCTGCAAAATAAATATCATGTCCATCTACATTTATAACAGTACCTTCTGCTATAAATTGGTTTTCCTGTGCATTTACTACACTAATCAAAGATGAAGTATTAGTTATAGCAAATACAAAAACTAAAACAAAAGAAATTAAATTTCTAAATAACTTATTTTTCATAAGCTCTCCTTTAAATAAATATTTGTTTATTTGGTGTTAAAACTTTGTTAAATTTAACTTGGTTTTTTAATACTTACTTACTATTTGTTGATTTGTTTCGGAATTGATATCGATATTTTTCGTCAAAAATATCGACTTTTGCTAAATGGGTATGTAGTAATATTAATACAATTTCATTATACGAAAAAAAAAAAAAAAAACAAATGTATATTTTACCATTTGAAATTTATCA
>WRGD01000041.1 GCA_009787355.1 Defluviitaleaceae bacterium
TATTCGTTCAAGATAGTATTATTATCTATATCATACACTTTAGTATTTTTGCACATTAGTATCATATTCTCCCCCTTTTAGAAGTTATCGGACTTTGAAAAATCTTTGTTTTGTGAATCTTGTATTTGTATTTCTAGAAGCTCAATATAATCGTCAATTTTAAATAGTAAATTTTCTAAACAACGTTATTCCATCTTCCATACAACAACTCCCTTCTCTAATATTTCTTTCTCAATAGTCCACAAATCTGTGTTTGCGTTATTTAAAAATTCTTCTTTAGTTTTATAATATAACACATCTGAGTTAGGCAACTCTCCTCTTTTTATGTCTTCAGGGCTTATTCCTATTAGGCATAAATCTATATCACTGCCTGTCCAACAATGATATGCTACGGAACTTCCAAAAACTATAATAGCTTCCACACGACCTTTGAGTTTATCAACAATATTCTTAACTTCTTTTTGTTTATATGGATGTATATAAGTAAATGGAGGACTGAAACCCTCCTTGTCTTTAAATTTATATCTCATTTTCGCACACCTCTCTTACCTAATATTATACCATATTTGGCGTAATATTTAAATATTTTTCTTAGGACTTCTAAATTTTTTTGCCATTGTATTTGTAAGGTGTCTTGTAAGTCTAGGACTTGAATAAAATAAGTCTGGATTAAAAGGTCTGACTAGGGATTTTGTGTCTAGGTAAACTTGATTTTTATCTGCTAGAGGTGAGCTATCAATTAGCTTTATTCCTAGAAATTTGCAAAACGGTCTTAATGCCATCTGCTCTGTATTAAATAGTAAATGTCGGTTATATAACAAAATAGCATATTTCTTACTATTACAATTTATACATCTTACCTCTGTTTTTACCATTTATAATATCCCTTTTTAGGTATTTTATCATACTTTACACTTTTATGCTATTTTGATACATGACCTAAAAAAAGATATGGAAAAAATCCATATCTTTTTTTATATTTTTAGTTTGCTACGTTTAAGAATCTACTAAATAGTGCAGCTACTTCTGCTCTTGTTGCTGTAGCTTGTGGGTCAAAATTACCATTTGGTCTACCTTGCATTATACCAGCTGTTTGCACAGAGGTTACAGCAGATGTAGCCCAAGTAGATATTTGACTTTGGTCTAAAAAGATTGTACTTATACCAAAAGGTAAATTAATATTGCTACTATTTGCATATGCAATTAATAATGTTGCCATTTCTTCACGAGTAATAGGTGTAGATACATTGCCATTCGGTATTTGTGTTAAAATACCATTGTTTGTTGCCCATGTAACAGCAGTAGTATACCAGCTTTGACTCGCTCCGGTTTGTGGTACAGAAACAGCAGGCATACCCGCAATATTGTATATAACTTGTATAAACATCGCTCTTGTCATTTGGGTATTAGGCATAAAATTACCATCTGGCATACCTTGGAAAAGTCCACGAGTTGTAACAGTAGCTACATACGGAGCAAACCAAGCACTTATAGGAACATCTGGGAATAGTTGTGTTGGTTGTACTACAGTAGGCGTTGGTGTAGGTACTGTAGGAACAGGAACCCCAGGCTGAACAACTGGAGGTTGTGCAGGCATAGTAATATTTTGATTTCCTGATGGCGGTATCCAAGATGGCCATGGATTATTAGCATTCGGTGCGTTTGCTACATTTGGTGCATTAGGGTCTACTGCCCATCTAGCATTTACATTTAATATATAGCCACTTGGGTTTACAATAGTGTTATTTGTAAATTGGTTATTGGTGTTTGCTACAAACCAACCTTCAAAAATATATCCTGGTCTTATAAGTGTACCTATTTCTTGTGCTATACTTCTATTAAAATGACTAGAAAAACTAGAATGTCTGTTTATAGTACGTGTACGTGTACCCGTTGGGGCATTCCAATTGTTTTGGTTATTCCATGGATTTGTATTCCAAGGATTGTTCCAGTTATTATTCCAAGGATTGTTTGGATTATTCCAATTGTTGTTCCAAGGATTATTCCAGTTATTCTGATTGTTCCAGTTGTTATTCCAAGGAGCATTCCAGTTGTTTGGGTTATTCCACATAGTGTCTTCCCAATTACCCCCTTGTGGATTGAAATGTATCGTTATATTTCCTATATTATTTATATCTGTTCCACCAAGATTCCAACCAGCATTCAGTGTTATGTTGTTTGTAATAGGTGTATTTACAGAAAATCTGTTGTTATTATTTATATTTCCGATAAACCAACCGCTAAAACTATGACCCGTTCTAAAAGGTGTAAATCTACTAGATGTATTTATTTGATTATCTGTGTAACCAAACATATTAGCTAATGTAGTACCAGCACGTAAATTCATTGTTAAATTAGCACTGCTATTTAAAGATAATGTACCGCCTTGGCTATTAAATATTAAGTTTGTGCTATTTGTATTTTGCGGTATCCAACTTGCAGTTAATGTAATACCATTTGTTACAAGTGTTGCTGGTATTTCATTTACAAATCTTCCATGTGTTTGGCTATACCAACCATTAAAAGTAAGCCCTGCTCTTGTAGGTAACGTTGCAGTATTTGAAGCATTTTGCAATGTTGTACCACTAGCTACTTGATGTGAAATATTTGCTGTAGAACCATTTATACTTCCCCCATTCAAATTGAAAGAAACTAGAATATTACCAGTTGTTACATTTCCACCGCCACCACCAGTAACATTAGGATTATTTACAGTCAAAGTAAAATTTTGAGTATGACCAGCAACATTCAAAGTAACTGTATGTGTTCCATTTGGTGCTTGGTTTGTAACATTTATAGTAATAGGTGTAATACCACTTTGTAATATTACAGGATTGCCTGAAAGACTAGTACCAGCTGGTAATCCTGATATAGTAATAGCAGAACCAACGGCTATATTTTGTGTAGCTATACTAAAATTAGCTGTAGCATTATTAGTAGCTGTAGGAGATGCAGGATTTGGTATTTGATTTCCTATTACAATTGAAGCATTAGTAGTAGGAGGAGCGGGTGGAGGAGTTGTCGTAGCTCCTGATATAACTAAAGTAAATGTCTGACTTTGTCCTGCCACTGTTAGAGTAACATTGTATGTTCCCGAAGCTGCAGTTTGTAATGTAGATATAACAACTGTAGCATTACCATTTTGTGTTATTAAAGGTGTTCCTATAATTGCGGCACCAGCAGGTAAACCCGATAAACTAATAGTAGAACCTTGAGGGATGTTTTGAGTTGTTACATTAAATGTAGCAGGATTACCTGCTATAACAGGATTTGGATTTTGGTTACCTATCGATATTGTAGGTTGTGCTTGACCTGCAACTATAAGGTTAAACGTTGTACTAACACCACCAACTATAACAGTAATACTATGTGAGCCTGTAGGTGTATTAGCTGTTGTTACAATATTTATAGTCGCTGTATTGTTTTGTATTGTTGGATTGTTTTGCTGTATAGATACTCCTACAGGTCGTTGTACAGTTCCTGTTACATTTCCCAAGCTTACAACAGTACCATTGTTTATATTAGTTGTAGTTATGGTTAGGGGTGTTGTAGTATTTCCAGCTATTACATTTACAGATTGTGGTGTTATATTTACTGTTTGTGCTACACTTGTAACATTTATTGTAAAATTAGCTGTAGCACTTCCAACTGTTAATGATATAACGTGAGTTCCAATTTGTGTGTTTGGACTTGTTTGTATAGTTAAACTAGCTGTTCCATTTCCATTCGCATCTAAAGTTAGAGTAGGTGTTCCTGATAAACTTACACCGAATACACTTCCAGCGTTTATACTTATAGAAGCATTAGCTGGTATACCAACAGTAGATATAGCTATAGTTCCTTGTTCTCCTGCTACTATTTGTGTAGGTGCAGTTGGTACTGTAACCGTTGGTGTTGGTGGTATTGGCGGTGGTGTAACTTGTTGAGCTTGTACAGTTAATACAAATGTAGCTGTTAAATTTGGTAATACTCCACTACCATCGTATAATGTAAATTCAATGGTATGTGCACCTACAGTAGCTGTATTGTCTATATTTAACACTACTGTAGCTGTATTATTTGTTATTGTTATAGGTGTTGTTACACTTCTTGTAATACCATTTGGTAGCGTATTATTTCTTACTTCTGTTCCATCTGGTATATCTGTAGTTGTAATAGTAATTGAGACATTATCACCTTGTGAAACAGTTGATGTAGTATTGCCTGTAACAGTAGCGGCTATTGTAGGTGGATTTGTAACCCCGCTGGCAAAAATAACACCGTAAAAACCAATTATCATAGTAAATAAAATAGTAAAAGCAAAAATATTTTTAACTTGCGTTTTTTGTACTTTTTTCATGTATCCTCCTCGAATTTTTTTTAAATATAATAATATAGTTTGCTACATACACATATAAAATTATTCTAAATATCTTAAAATTTATATCGTCATTTGGTGTAAAAATATTTACCAAATCAGTAAATTAGTTTTTTTTGTTGATGTACAATACAATCGGTGTAAGGATTTTCAACTTGTATATAGTCTGCTTTGTCGTATGTATTTTCTTTTTTACTGAATATAACTAAATATTGAAAAAACTTTGAACATATTATCATATATACAAAGTTTTTTCAAGATTTTTTCAATTGTAGCTACTAGCAATAACGATGCTCGTGATTATATTATATATATTTATTGGAATAAATTAAATAAAATGAAAATTTGAAGCAAAATTTTTAAAATTCCATAGAAAATACTGTGGAAGTCAGATACTACCTATGATATAGCGTTTACAGAATTACAAATTTAATACATATTAATTTGGTAAAATATTTGAAGTCGACGATAAAATATGCTATAATAACTTAGATTTTAACAATTGATAATACATATGTTTAAAATCTATTTTAGATAGCAAAAAAAGAAAATTTTTAGGAGGAATAAAAAATGTTAGCGATATTGATGTTAGTTACGATAGCACCATTAGGACTTAAAAATGAAGAAGATTTAGGTCTTGTAATATTATAGATATAATAAAAAACGAAAAGGAGGAACAGCTTTGAATACGATGACCAACCTTGAAAAGTATGCTTTTTTAGCTGTTGAAAAAGGAGTTAATCTTCAAAAAAATCAAAAATTGTTAATACGTTCTGATGTAGTTAATTCTGACTTTGTTGAAATGATTGCAAAAATATCTTGGGAAAAAGGTGCTAAAGATGTAATGGTTCAATGGAGAAATGAAAAGCTAAGTCGTCTTAGGTTTTTAAATGGAGAAGATGATATTTTCGGAATAGGATTAGAATGGTTTTCTGAATACACTAATAAGCTAGTTAAAGAAGACTATCAATTAATTTCTATAGATTCCAGCAATCCAGATAATTTAAATGGAGTGAATATTGAAAAGATTTCGAAAGAAACTTTAGCTATTTCAAGAATTTATAAGCCATTTTTTAATAGAGCTATTTCAAACGAAATCCAATGGACTATAG
>WRGD01000042.1 GCA_009787355.1 Defluviitaleaceae bacterium
AAAATAGGTGGTTGGAAATTAAGAAATAAATTAATACCCAATTCTATTGAATTTTTAAATACATAATTGGGTGTATACCCCACATAAATATAAAAATATATGTGTATATAAGTAAATTAAATCTAATTACTGTAAATATAAAAATCTAATCCACAAATTAAAACTCATAATTTTTAATATTAAAGTGTTGCTTTTTAGCACTAGTAAATTTTTATAATAAATGTTAAAATTATTACGTAACTAATTATAAAAAATCGTACAAACAAAAGGGGATAAAAAATGAAACATATAGAAGCAAACAACGGTATAAAAATACCTATGCTTGGCTACGGAGTATTTTTGGTAAAAGATGGTGAAGAATGCTATAACTCTGTAAGAACTGCACTTGAAATTGGCTATAGGCACATAGACACAGCATCTATATACAAAAATGAAGAATCTGTTGGCAAGGCTATAAAAGATAGTGGTATACCACGTGAAGAAATTTTTCTTACTACAAAAGTATGGAATGAAGTTCAACGCTCTGGGGATGTAGCAACTGCTTTTGAAAATAGCCTAAAACTTTTAGATACAGATTATATAGATTTATATTTAATACATTGGCCTGTACCTACAAAATATGTAGACACTTGGCTAACACTCGAAAAAATATATCAAGATAAAAAAGTAAAAGCTATAGGTGTAAGTAATTTTCATATACATCATTTAGAAGAGATAAAAAAAGTTTGGAATGTAGTACCTGTTATGAATCAAATAGAACTACATCCAGAGCTTAGTCAAAAACCGATTGTGAATTTTTGTAAAGAAAATAGTATTATACCAGAATCTTGGAGTCCCCTTGGTGCTTCTAAAAATAATTTACTACAAAATGAAATATTAATTTCTATTGGCGAAAAATACAAAAAATCTCCTGCACAAATAATTTTAAGATGGAACATAGATTTAGGAATTGTTACAATACCGAAATCTGTTACACCAAGTAGAATTAAAGAAAATTTTGAAATTTTTGATTTTGAACTTACAAAAGAAGAAATATTAAAAATAGATTCTATAAATAAAGATAAAAGAGTTGGTGCTGACCCAGATAATTTTAGCTTTTAGTAAACTATATAACCCTCCTTTTTCTTGTTTTATTCAAGAAAAGTGAGGGTTAATTTGTGTAGCTATTAATATTTAAGAACATACGAGATACGCCTAGATTGGTAATCTTACTAAAAAAGACGTACCTTCATTTTCTTTGCTATTTACTCTAATAGTTCCATTGTGTAGCAGTATAGTGCTATGAGTTATAGATAGCCCAAGTCCAGTACCACCTGTATCTCTATCTCTTGTTTTATCTACCCTATAAAATCTATTAAATATTTTGCTATATTCTTCTTCTGCTATACCTATACCAGTATCTTTTACAGATATATAAATATTTTGATTATCACCATCAATTTTTACATATACAAATCCTGTTTCTTTTGTATATTTTATTGCATTTTCAATTAAATTTGAAATAGCTAGTGCTAATTTCATTTCGTCTCCTTGCATAAAAATTTCTTTTTCTTCTTTTAAATCTATTATTATATTTTTTTGGTCGGCTAGTGGTTTTAAACGTTTTATTATATTCTTTATGGTATCGTTTATATTAAATTTTGATATATTTAGAAAAGTAGTATTCTGGTCTAATTTTACTAAGGTTAAGAGGTCGTTTATAATATTATTCATTCTATCTACTTCTTTTGAAATATCTTCTAAAAATTCTTTGTATATTTCATTTGGTATATTTTCCTGTATTAATATGGAATCTGATAAAACTTTTATAGAACTAATGGGAGTTTTCAATTCGTGGCTTACGTTTGATACAAATTCTTCACGTGTTTTTTCTATTCTCTCTAGCTTGTCGTTCATAAGGTTAAATTCTTTGCATAATTTTGCAAATTCATCTTTTCCTATTATTTTTATTCTTTCAGACAAATATCCACTAGACATTCTTTCAACTGCACGAAGTAGTCTCATAAGAGGACTAAGAACTATATATGCCACAATTAAAGCACTAAGTATAGCAAATATTAAAGATATAAGACTAAGTGTTTCTGTTTGTGAAGAAACGACTTCTATAAGTTCGTTTATATCTTGTACAGATGATATTAATAAAACTATTCCTATCATTTCGCTAAGTTCATTATTTATTGGCACGACTGTATATCGTATTGTTCCAGCAGATTGTATTACAGAAGTTGGAGAAAGTGTTGCCATAGTATTTATAATCTCTGGTAAAAATAATGTATTATTTTCTTCTATACCTTCCGAATCTACTAAAACATTGCTCATTGTATCTAATATTATAATTCTTAGTCCTTCATCTTCACTACGCTGCAATACAGTATTTCTAAAGTTGGTATATTTAGATGGGTCTAATATATAATTTTCTCTAAAAATCCTGTTTGCTGTAATATTTGCAACTCGTATTAATTGATTTTCTCTCTGGTTCATAAAATAATTTTCTATAGATAACAATGTATTATTTGCAAAGAAAAAAATTGGCATAACACCAACAGTACTTATTATTATTATTAGTTTGAATATTAAACTTCTATACCACGGTATTTTTTCGTAAATTTTAATCTCTCCTTATATAAAATTTTGAAATAAAATTATAATGCAAAAAACCTTGAGGAAATTCCCCAAGGTTTATAATATTTCTCTTCTTCCCTCTAATGCTCTTGCAAGAGTTACATGGTCTACATATTCTAAATCTCCACCAATAGGCACACCATATGCAATTCTCGTAACATTTACTATGTCTTTTAGTAATTTATTTATATACATTGCTGTGGCTTCCCCTTCTACATTTGGGTTTGTAGCAAGTATAATTTCGTTCACTTCTCCATTTATTCTAGCTAAAAGTTCTTTTATTTTTAAATTCTCCGGGGAAATACCAGCCATAGGAGAAATAGCACCATTAAGAACATGATATAGACCTTTGTATTCTTTTGTTTTTTCATATGCAGCCATATCTCTACTATCTTCTACTACCATTATTGTAGAAATATCTCTTTTGGAGTTACTACAAATATTACAAGGACTTATGTCAGTAATAGCTTGGCAGATTTCACAATGTTTTATAGTTGTTTTTGCAAGAATTATAGCATCAGTTAAAGATTTTACCCTTTCATCATCCATTTGCATTATGTAAAATGCAATACGTGCAGCAGATTTTGCTCCTACACCGGGTAATCTGTTTAATTCTTCTATTAGTCTAGATATACTATTTCCATAGATGTTCATTAAAATGGCATACCGGGAAAGCCACCACCTGTTATTTTGGACATTTCATTATTGTGTATTTCATCTGCTTGTCTAATAGCTTCGTTTACAGCAGATAATATTAAATCTTGTAGCATTTCTATGTCGTCTTGTTCTACAACAGATGGATCTATTTTTATTTCTTTTATTTCTTTTTTTCCTGTAATTGTTACTTTTATAGCTCCCCCACCAGATGAAACTTCTAGTATTTTTTCTGATAAAGTTTCTTGTACTGTTTCCATTTGTTTTTGCATTTTTTGTGCTTGTTTAATTAGATTGTTCATATTCATTCCACCCATACCAGACATTGAACCCTTACCTTTCATTTATGCTTCTCCTTTTTATTTCTTAAATTATTTTAATATCGAAATTTATTTTTTGTTTTAAATCTTCTATTTGTTCTAGTGTTAGAGGTTCAGAAACTTTATTTACCTGATTTTCATATTCTATTTTAAGTATAACATCAGTTTTGAAAAAATCAGTAAGTTTTGATTTCAAATCTTCATATCGTTGTTTTAATGTTTGTTCTAATACTTCATCTTTAGCAAGTATGTATATAGTATTGTCTTCTTTCTTAAAACTACACTTTTTAAGTGATGCTTTTAAAAGTGGGCTTTGCATCTCTATAAAGTTGTCCCATTTCTCCGTTTCGTTTTTATTTTCTATTTTTATGTCTTTTATATCATTTGTATATGTTATTTTTTTTGATTCTACTTTGTTTTCTTTTTGTACTTCTATATCCACATTAAAATTTACATACGTACATAATTTTATAAAAGCAATTTCTAGTAAAATTTTAGGATTTTTTTCTATTCTCATTTTTTGATTTAGACTTATTAATTCATCCAAAATTTTTTCTATTTCTATTATACTTATTCTATGGCTTTGTTCTTTTAATTTTTCAAATGTATTTTCGTCTATGTCTAGTATACTATCTGGCGTATGCAAAATTTTTGAAAGTAGTAAATTTCTAAAATGGTTTATAATTTCTGTTGTAAACTGAAAATAATCTTTTCCAAGTTTACTAATATGGTCTATAATTTCTATAAGTTTTATACTATTTTTTTCTATTATGGCAAAAGAAGTAGAAAAAAGTATTGTTGTATCTACAGAACCTACTAAATCTCTTACCATTTCTAATGTTATTTCATCGCCTTGGTAAAACGAAAAAGCTTGACCAAGTATACTTAACGAATCACGAACAGAACCATCACCGAGTGTAGCTATTAATGATAATGCTTCGTTTGATATTTGTACATTTTCTAGTTTTGCAATATTTTTTAAATTGTCTTGCAGTTGATTTACAGATATCCTTCTAAATTCGAACCTTTGACAACGAGAATGAATAGTTGCAGGCACTTTGTGTGGGTCTGTAGTTGCTAATATAAATATAACATGGTTCGGTGGTTCCTCTAATGTTTTTAAAAGTGCATTAAAAGCACCTATACTTAACATATGCACTTCATCAATAATATATATTTTGTATATTCCAAAAGCAGGAGTATATTTTACTTCTTCTAATATTTCACGTATGTTATCTACACCATTATTACTGGCTGCATCTATTTCTATTACATTCATGCTATTATTTGTGAGTATTGCTTTACAAAATTCGCATATATTACATGGTTTTTCGGATGATTCACAGTTTACAGCACGTGCAAATAGTCTTGCCACAGAGGTTTTTCCTGTACCTCTTGTCCCACAAAAAAGATAGGCATGATTTATTTTGCCCATCTGTATTTGATTTGTAATAGTTTTTACTATATGATTTTGACCAAAAACTTGACTAAAATTATTTGGTCTGTATTTTCTGTATAATGATGACATAATGACCTATGCCTAAAAGGCTTTTTATATAAATTTCGTGCGTTTGTTGTTGACAGAATTTTATAAGTGCTACTTAGGTCAAAAGCTCCATTCAAGTGACCTCGTGGCACATAAGCTACTTTGCTTAGTGCTGCTTCCGTCAAGACCTGACACGGTTCACAAAGACTTATTGCACAAGACTTGAACTTCAACACCCATTGCTAAGGCAAACCTTACAAAATAAAGCCGAAAACAAACATCACTCCTACTAAAGCGGATTGTAGGTACAGGGCACCGCTAACTCCCCAGCTGCACGAAAACTTTATTACGAGAATTAAATTTTAAGTTGTTACTTTATAAGTATAAATTATATTTTTGGAATTGTCAACTTTTTATTTTGGTTATTTTTTCAAAGTTTATTTTAGTTGACATATGTTTAATTATATACGGCTACGGCACGGCGTATTTTATACCAAAACAATTTCTATAAAAGTTCTTTGTCTTTGTCCTCCA
This sequence comes from Defluviitaleaceae bacterium, assembly GCA_009787355.1. GTDB lineage: Bacteria > Bacillota > Clostridia > Lachnospirales > UBA5962 > WRGD01. The sequence continues at coordinate 5,617 of WRGD01000042.1, forward strand.
AGATATATCCCCTAACTAAAAAATAATTGACAAAATTAAATGAATATTGTATAATTAAGCAAGTTTAATCAGAAACAACATCAGAAACAACATCAGAAACAACATCAGAAACAACATCAGAAACAACATCAGAAACAACATCAGAAACAACATCAGAAACAACA
>WRGD01000043.1 GCA_009787355.1 Defluviitaleaceae bacterium
CTAAAGAGCGTAGTATAGTAGTTGTAACACATCGCCTAGGTTCGGCAAAGTTGGTAGACCGTATAATAGTTATGGATAAAGGGCAAATAGTAGAAATAGGTAATCATGAAGAGTTATTAAAAAATAAAGGCAAGTACGCACAAATGTGGCAAGCACAGGCACAATGGTACGCTTAAACTGTTTACCTAAACGAGGGATTATTGAGCGTACTTTACATAATTCTCTTCAAGCTCTTTCTCTTGCTTTTATTCATTTACTTTTGACTAGATATTAGACAACTTCTTAGTTCTTCTTTTTCTTTTTCGCTTATCCGATCCATATAACCCCAATTAACAGCCTAGAATTTAATTTTAAATTCTAGGCTTGTCTAATTTATTTATTATTTTGACTAGAATAAATTAACGGTATAGAGACATTAATTAGTAATTAAAATTTATAATCATCTAAATATCTTAATTATCCACTCAATTCTTTACGTATATTTTCCAATATTTTCTTTTCTATTCTACTTACTTGTACTTGACTTACTCCAACTTGTTTTGCTATTTCTGTTTGTGTTTTTTCAGAAAAATACCTAAGCATAATAATTTCACGTTCTTTTGGTTTTAAATTTTTTATTATTTCTTTTAAAGCTAGTATGTCTACAATTTTATTTTCATCGTTCGTTACTTTTATTAGTTTATCTATTAAATATATTGGTCCACCATCACCTTGGTATATTGTAGCATAAAGACTTTCTACTTCTTTTGTTGCATCCATTGCAACTATCAAATCTTCTATATCTACATCCATTGCTATTGCAAGCTGATTTATTGTAGGGGCTACACCATGTTTTTGTAGATATTCTTCTTTTGCATACTTTGCTTTACTAGCTATTTCTTTTATAGGTCTTGATATTTTTATTAAACCATCATCTCTCAAAAAGCGTTTAATTTCACCTATTATCATAGGAACGGCATATGTCGAAAATTTAACATCATAATTTAAATCGAATTTTTGTATACATTTTATAAGACCAATAGCACCTATTTGAAATAAATCATCTGGCTCGTACCCTCTTCCTGTAAATTTTTTTACAACACTCCAGACAAGACCCATATTTTCTTCTACTATTTTTGATTGTGCATTTTGGTCTCCCTCTTGTGCTTTTTTTATTAGTTCTTTAATTTTGTCCATAAAGTTTTATTCCTTTATCAAGAACACAAAAATTACATAAAATATTAAATAGTTTTTGTCATTCTAACAATTGTTCCACTTCCCAGAACAGATTCTACTTCTACTGTATCCATAAAAGTTTCCATTAGAGTAAATCCTAGACCAGATCTATCCATTTCTGGCTTAGAAGTAAAGAGAGGAGTTTTTGCCAAATTCACATCGAAAATACCTACTCCATTATCTTTTACTTCTATGTAAAATTTATTGTCAACATAACGACAATAAATTGTTATATCTCCATTTTTATCTTTTTCATATCCATGTATAATAGCATTTGTTACAGCTTCAGATACCGAAGTTTTTATATCATTTATACAATTTATAGTAGGGTCTAATTGCGAAATAAATGCTGTTACAGCGACTCGTGCAAGTGATTCATTTTTAGAATCATTTTTAAAAATAAGAGTCATTTCGTTTGTTAGTTTTTCAAAGTCTGTTTTTTCTGTGAAAAAAATATTATTTAAACTACTTACTTTATCGTACATATCTACCTCCTAACGCCTCATCTTTATCTTTACATATTGTTATGATTTTTTCTATCCCAGAAATACTAAAAATATTATTTATGTGTTCGTTTGCTCCAAATATTTTTAATTGACCTTTTGGAATAAGATTTTTATATCTTCCCATTATCATACCTATTCCAGAAGAATCCATAAAAGTAACAGAAGAAAAATCTAGTATTATATCTTTTGCATTAGTTGTCATATAATCTCTTTCTACTTTTTCTTTTATTTTAGCTGCACTATGATGGTCAATTTCACCAACTAAATTTACTATTAATACTTTATCTGTTAAAGTAGTCGAAATTTGCATATAAACCTCTTTCCATATTTTGTATATATATTATATATATATTATTGTTAAATTGCAACCCTATTTAGTAAATAAAAATTAAATTTGTTCAAAAAAATGTTTATCATTATAAATATATCCATAACATTGTTTTTGAAACTCTATATTTACGCTATTTTGAGTTATTTCTGATATTTTTTTTATAAAAAATTCGTCATCTTCTTTTTTTATATATACAAAAAATTCTACAAATTCCCCATAAATTGTATTATATAAAATATGTCCATCTTTCAAAATTTCGTATTTCAATTGTCCCATTTGACTATATGAAAATTTTAAAATATACAAATGATAAATTTCTTTTTCGACTATCTCTTTTAAAACCTCTTTAGCACTACTTCCATATGCTTTTGTAAGACCGCCTGTTCCGAGTAATGTTCCACCATAATATCTTGTTACAACAATTAAAATATTGAAAAGTTCCATACCTCTTATTACCATAAGTATCGGCATACCTGCTGTACCACTCGGTTCTCCATCATCACTTTGTTTTTCGTATATTCTATTTTGAGAAATAACTCTATATGCAAAAACATTATGTGTCGCATCTTTATATTTATTTTTTATATTTTTTAAATTTTCTTCTGCAGACTGAACAGAATCTACATATATTGCCGTAGATATAAATTTTGATTTTTTTTCTATCATTTCTATTTGGTATGTTTCAAAAATAGTTTTATATTTATCCATAATTCTCCTGAATCTAAGCCTATCACATTTTTTGTATAGTGTACATACTATAAACTATATTTTAAAAAAAGGATATATGCAATTTACGAGGTGAATATATGAAAATAAGTATAGTTGGTGGTGATATACGAAATTTTTATTTGAAGAATATTTTAGAAAAAGAAGGACATGAAATTGATTTATTTGGATTTGAAAATTTAGAAAATAAAGAGAAAAAAGAATTTAAATTAAATGATATTATAATAAGCGGTATACCTTTTTTACAAAATAATAATATTTTTACAACACATGGAGATGAAATAAATTTTGCAAATTTTTTAAATTCCATATCGGAAAGAACAATTTTAATAGCAGGAAATATACCAAACATTAGTTGTAAAAAAATAGATTTACTACAAGATGAAATTTTCTTGAAAAAAAATGCACATCTTACAGCAGAGGGAGTTTTACAACTCTCCTTAAAAGAAACTGATTTTTCTTTAATAGGTGCTAATGTAATGATAATTGGTTTTGGAAGAATAGGAAGTATTTTAGCAAAAATGTTTAATAATCTTTTTGCCAATGTAACAGTTGTTGTACATTTGTGTGAAGATTTTAGAGAATCTACAAACAAAGGCTATTTTACAGTAAGATACAAAGAAATAAACAATTATATAAACAAAATGGATATTATAATAAACACTCCAACAGGAGATATAATAACCGAAAATAATCTAAATCATATAAATAAAGAATCTTTAATAATTGATGTTAGTTCAAAACCACATGGAGTTTGTAGTAATACAAAAAATGTTGCAAAAATCATATGGGCATCGGGATTACCAGCAAAAATTGCTCCAAAAACAGGAGCTTTATACATAAGAGAATCTATTTCTATTTTGTAATTTTTGTAATTTTTTTTGATTGAATATAATATAATAGGGGGATTGTATGAGTATGAAAGGAATAAAAATTGGAGTTGCTTTAACAGGTTCTTTTTGCAATTTGCATATGGCATTTAAGTTAATAGAAAATTTAGTTAAAGTTGGTGTAGAAGTTACACCTATTATATCTTACAATGTTGATAAATTAAATACTAGATTTTTTAAAGCTACTGAAGTTAAAAAAATATTGAAAGAGTTAACAGGAAAAGAACCAATAAAAGAAATAACAGAAGCAGAGCCAGTAGGTCCAAAAGATATGTTCGATGTTTTGGTCGTAGCACCCGCAACAGGCAATACCATAGCAAAACTTGCAAATGCAATAACAGATACCCCTGTCCTTATGGCTATTAAAAGTCAACTAAGAAATAAAAAGCCTGTTGTAATAGGGATATCTACAAACGATGGTTTAGGAAATAATGCAAGAAATTTAGGATATTTAATGAATATGGAAAACGTTTTTTTTGTACCTTTTGCACAAGATGCTCCAAGTGCAAAAGAAATGAGTGTTGTTTTTATAGAAGATAAAGTAATAGAAACTATAGAAGCAGCTTTAAACAAGAGGCAAATACAACCTGTTTTAATAGGAAGTATTTAGTAAAAGGTGTATTATGGATTTTATACAAGTATTTTTTTTAGTTAGTATGCTTTCCTTAGATGCTTTTGTAATAAGCATTTCCTATGGAGCTTCTAAAATAATAATACCTAAAAAATCTATTTTAGTTATAAATTTTGTAGGAAGTTTTATACTTTTTATTTCTCTGTATTTTGGTTTTTTTCTTAGAAATTTTATAACAAATCCAGATATTTTTTCTTCCATAATATTATTTGGACTCGGTGCTTCTAAAATTTTTGATGGCACAATTAAAAATTTAATAAAAAAAAATCAAATCAGGAAAAAAATAAAATTCTCTATTTTTAGTATAAATTTTATTTTAACAATATACGCAAATCCAAAAGAAGCTGATATAGATGAATCTAGATATATATCTCCAAAAGAGGCTATTGCACTTGGTGTAGTTTTAGCCTTAGACAATTTAGCAGCAGGAATTGGTGCAGGACTAATATTAAATCCTATAAATGTTGCAATTTTATCATTTTTGATAGACCCTATATTTATTTTTTTTGGTCTTAAAATTGGAAAAAAAATATCAAAAATAGATTTTGATTTGTCTTTTGTAAGTGGTATTGTGTTTATAATTTTGGCTTTGATTTAAAACAATATCTTTAAAAAATATTTTTCTGGTATATCTTAATATAATTATTAAAAACAAAACTCATGACTATTTAGTCATGGGTAATTTTAGATAATTTATTGATTTTAATACTAGTTAAATCTATCTATTGAATATCTCATATATCTAGTAGGTCTTGTTCCAGTTCCACTTCTTTGTTCAGAATTACCAGTAAGTGAATTAGTTCTAGTTTGTGTCCAATTTACATTTTCTCCAAAAAATCTAACTCTAAATTCTCTTGTATTATGAGGACCATTTTCTGGAGGACCAACCAAATCTACTTGAGTTGTTACGGATGCTGTAACACTATGATTTAGGCTACCTGTAATATTAAAAGGCATATTAGCACCTCCCCCAGTACCTGCATTAAATCCCATTGATAAAGTTTGCGAAAATGCACGAGTAAGTCTAATAGTCATTCCTCTTGCTACAGATGTAATAAAAAAACTTTGAGCTTGAAATTCAGAAGTACCAGGTATTCTGGAAACACTTTGATCATACCTAAATATAAGTCTTGGTGAAACAGTCTCTTCTTCAATTATGGGATTACCAATTTCTAAAATTGTAATTACATCACCATCTTCTAAATCATGATGGCTGGCAATTTCCATTAATTGATTTTCAGTAAATTCTTCTGAAAATTCTGTTGGAATGTGAAAAAGAATAGATGAATTATTAACATTTAATTCTATTTCATAAATTTCAGAATCATTTTCTAAAGCATAAATATTTTGTGGAAAATGACTTACTATAAGTATTATAAATGCTAGTGTTACTAAAAAAATTTTTTCATGAAAATATCCCTCCAAAGATATATTTTTTATGTTATACAATAATATGTTTAAATAAAATTCTACGTCCTATAGGACGTGGAAAAGGCATTATGCCTTTTCTTGAATACATATCTATAACTAATCTAATAGACCTCCTCGGAAACTAAAAACGAGCTTCAAAATTAATAATGCCACAAATGAGAGACATTCTTAAATTAAAACGTTTACGACGATTACGATA
>WRGD01000044.1 GCA_009787355.1 Defluviitaleaceae bacterium
TCTGAATTTTCTTTATCATCGTAATACTCAAATAGTTCATTGTTGTTCATAATGTATCCTTTCTTTTTCATTCAGTAAGAATGATGTTTTGTATTTTGTATATTTCCTTGCAAGTAATATGCTGTTTAACAAAACTTTTTTTGTTTTGTATGAAAGAAGTTTATCATATGATTTTTTAAAAACTGTGTAATTAATTGTATATTTTTTTTGAAAAAATAAAAAAGTAAAAATTAATTACACATCTTTATACACAAAACCCAATAAAATTACATTATTCAATAAAAAATTAATAATGTAAGGGTTTATTGTTGATGGAAAACATATATTTTAAAGAAGAAGACATAAAACTAGAAAAAGATTATATAGAATTATTTAATAAATTTATAAAAGATTATAAAAATCAAAATCATGTAAAATTAAAAGATATATATTCTGATTTAGAAATTAATTGTCAAATAATTTATAGATGGAAACTAAAGATAATGTCTACACAATCAAAAAATTACACTAAACAAAAATTTATAAAAAATGTTGGTGATTTATTTAATCTTAATTCTTCACAATTAGAAGAAATAGCAAATAGAGCAGGTTTTAGTTTTATAAACAAACTTTCTGGAGAAGAATTTTCATATTATTTTAATTCTATATTAGATAAATATAAAAATGATAAATTCAAGAAAAATAAAGATTTATACGAAGAAGCTCTAATTTCCAAGGAAATGTTTTATCATATAAAAGCAGGAAGGCATTTAAGAAAAGAATCACTATTAGCATTATTTATAGTAATGGAATTGGATTTGGAAAATATACAATTAGCATTATCTAAATCAGGTTATATACTTTCAAAATCTTTGATAAATGATTTTATTATAATTTTGATGTTGAAAAGTGAAAAGTTACATAAATTAAGAGGTTTTAAAAGATTGGAGGTAATAAATGAAGAATTGTTTAATAGAGATTTACCTACACTAGGAACAAGAGAAAAAGCAGAAATAAGTATGAATAATATTGGTAAAAAGTCTTTGGGCATACCCAGAGGTAGTTAGGCAAGCCTTTTGCTTGCCTAACTCGTTAATAATATAAAGTTACAAATAGATTTAAATTTACAACTTTACAAATAATCTGTAAATATTTATAATGCATATATTAATTATAACATTTCCTATTTTGAAGTTTTAAGAGGAGTTTAAATTTATGAACGTATTGTTTTTACATAAAAAGGTTAGTTTTAGATTGATTTTTGTTGTTTTTTCTATAAGTTTTTTGGTTGGTTGTTCAGATTTAGTCGTATCTAATGAAATAGAAATTTTTGAAAATACTAATGTTTCTTATGAATTCACATCAGAAAATATAATTGAAAGTCCTTTTATGGAACCTTTATTAGAATTTTTTAATGGTGGTGTAGATGTTCCTGATTATTGGGGCATTGATAATAAAAAAGCATTTTTTGTAGATATAGATGGTAATGGTACTAAAGGTATTATTGCTATAAGGCATCAATATATTGATGATTTAGAAGATGTTATCTTTCCATATGCTAAATTATTTTATTTATACAATGGAATAATTAGATATTATGATATTGGAATACTAGATACATTTTTTTCTGTAGGTTTTCTTGAAAATAGTAGGCGTTTATTTACATTTACTAGTGGTCCCGGCGGCTCTACTAATATATTTAATATTGATGAAAATGGAGAGATATATAAAGAATTTGCCCTTTCACAAGATACTATAGGATTAGATAAATATCCATATCAGATGTCAGTTTACTATAAATTTTTTAATGATGAATGGTTAGAAATTACGGAAGAAGAGTATAATAAGTTATTTAATGTTAGTAATTTTCAGTATATAAATTTTTGGAATAATATAAATGACGAAACCGTTAAAATATTACATGATGATACACCTGTATATTTAATCAACAATTTAAACAATGATGTATTATTATCAGATACAGAAATAAAAACGAAATACGCTGTTGCATCGGAAGTATTTTCTTGGTTTGATAGTGAAACAATGGATGTTTATGAAGACATATTTGTTGAAGAAGACAACAAAATATACTGGTTAGTAAATCACTATCATATTAATTCTTTAGAAGACTTACAAACGTATTTAAGTTCAATTTTTACAAATAATGTAATTGATGAAATATTTAGCGACCAATATTTTTTATATCGTGAGATTGACGGGAAACTTTATGTTTTAGGGGCTTCTCGACCTCATGATATTACTGTAGGAAAAGAATTTCATGAAATAATAAGAATAAATGATTATGAAATAATTTATCGGGTTTACGTAGAAATTATGAATGGTAACAATTTTGAAAAAGTTGTAGATACTATTTACCATGATTTCATATTGTTGTACGAGGATGGATTATGGCTTTTTGATAATTTCCATGCTATCAGATAGGCAATACATTACAAACAAACCAATCGGATTTTTCTTTTCCGACTGGTTTGTTTTGATTTAGAATATATTTTTATTAATTACTAACTTACACTCCACCAAGAACTTTGTCTACCCCATCTAGCTTCTGCCTCAGATACTGTTCGTATTGTACGTGAACCCGGATCTTTAATAAGATTATTATTAACTGCTAGAACAAAATGACCGGGAAATTGAATTATAGTGTTATTAAAAGTTGATGGTCTTACAGAACTTCTACTAACACGATAATTAGTGCCATTAAACGGTATTGTGCTTGAGTGTAATAGCAAATTTCCACTTAACGAATTATTAATAATTGCTCTAATAATATCTTGCTTACGTGATACATTTGTTATATTTTCTCGTCTTGCAATTACCATAGCTATACTTAATATGCCACAACCAGATGCTCTAATAGTCGTTGTCCCAAATCCCATTGAGGCAAAAGGCTCTTCTGTTTGATTCATGTAAAATCTCATAACGTCATTAGCATCACCATCTTGAGTTCTAACAGAAACCTCCCGTTCAGCCCACCCCGCCAAACTATTATTAGTAACAGCCGAAAGAGCAATTCTAAACCTATGACCCCTAGTAAGCAAATTCTGTGCAATAGTAAAACTATTAGTACCAATACCCAAATTCCTAGTAGTAAGCACAAGCTGATTAGTATTCAAATTACGCATTTGTATTGTATAGCTTGCACCAGATATTAAATCCCAAGTAACATTTAAAGGCTGTAAATCTACTGTTGCATTATTTTGTGGAACCCTTACATTAGGGCTATTTACTTGCCACCTAGCCCACAAGTTAGTATTACTATTAATTATACTATTTCTAGTAAACTCTGTACCACCTGTTGTAGCCGATGTATTAAACCAACCTATAAATCTATGGCTTGTCCTAGTTGGGTTAGTAGGAAATTGACTCCCTAAAGATTGACCATTTGCAACTGTTCTATTAGCAGGAGTAGGCGTACCACCATTAGCATTAAATGTAACAGTTCTATTCTGTACTCCTGCCTGTGTTACAGTAATAGTTCTAGTTAAACCAGGTTCAGAACCTATAATACTTATAACCCCAACTCTCTGCGATGTGCTAGTGTTGTTAGTAACACTCATATTTCTAGTAGCAGCAGTATTATTAGATAAACTTAACCAAGATACATTACTACTAGATATTATAGTGTTTAAAGGCTGGTTTGTTGTAATAGTAAAAGAACTTGAAGAGGATGAACTAGTAGGATTCCAAGAAGTACGGTCAATAGTAAGAGTAGGTGTTAAATTCGACCTAGATTGAACAACTTGTATAGTTCTAGAAACAAGCCCATCAGATGTTCTAATAGTTATAGTACCACCTCTAGCATTTGTAGATGTATTAGTTAAAACTCGCATAGTTCTATTTGTACCAGTGCCAGAAACAATAATCCAAGAAACATTGCTAGTAGATGTAATAGAGCTTATTGGTTGGTTAGTAGTAATATTAAAAGAACTAAGAGAATCTATATTTGAAACATTCCAAGTAGTTCTATCTACAGTAAGAGTTGGATGAGCAGCCTGAGTAACAGAAATAATTCTAGAAATAGAGCTATTAGAATTTCTAACAGTTATAGTACCTGTTCTAGAAAAAGTATTAGTGTTAGTGATAGCCCTCATAGTTCTAACTGTTCCAGTACCCGAAACAGATAACCAATTTACGTTACTAGTAGAAACAATAGTACTAATAGCTTGGTTAGTAGATATGGTAAAGAAAGCTGTGTTATCTAAACTTGAAGGGTTCCAAGAATTAGGTGTAACAGAAAGAGTAACAGTATTACCAGCTTGAGTAACAGAAATAGTTCTAGAGATAGAGCTATTGGAAGTTCTAACAGTAATAGTACCCGTTCTAGAATTACTATTATTAGCAGAAACACTCATAGTTCTAGTAGCACCAGTACCAGAAACAGTAAGCCAATTTACATTACTTGTAGATACTATACTACTTAATGTTTGGTTAGTTGTAATAGTAAATGAACCATTACTTGCTGAACTAGTAGGATTCCAAGAAGAAATATTAACACTAAGAGTAGCACTAACAGTCTGTACTTGCCATCTAGCAAAAATAGTAGCATTACCGTTTACAATAGCATTGGAAAATACCTGCATACCACCAGAAGTAGAAGTGAACCACCCAATAAAAGAATGTCCAGACCTAGATGGAGTAGGTAAAGTACCAATAGTAGAACCACTTTGTACTTGTCTAGAAGTAGGACTAACAAAACCCCCATTAGGATTAAATGTTACCGTTCTAAATGTACTACGAGCATTTCTTAGATTTGTATCATTTCCTATTGTTTCAGCTATATAATTATCTTCATTTTTATCATCATAATCATTAATATCTTCAATGTTCTGATATTCAAGAACTTCATTTATTTCATTTACATAATCTATGTTTTCATGGTCTTCATAAGACTCATATAATTCATTATTTTTCATAATGTATCCTTTCGTTTTCATTTATTAAGAATGTTTTTGTTTTTTTATTTTTATTTTTCTTCGCTATTCATTTGTTTTAAAAAGTTTTTTAACTTTTTAGTTATAGGAAGTCCTATAGAATAGGCATTTTCCAATATAGATATTCATACCTCCCAATAACCAAGTAATAAAACTTATGGTTGTTACAATGGCAATTTGTATAAAATATCTAAGATATTTCATTAAATATCAATCTCCTTTCTACAAAATAAGTTTTTTCGTTCTTAATGTTACATATTTTTCACCTTCTTTTTTGTTTTCTATATCATTTTGAAAGCAATATGTCGTTTAACAAAACTTTTTTTGTTTTGTATGTAAGAAGTTTAGCATATAATTTTTTTAAAAATGTGTAATTAATCGTATACTTTTTTTTAATGATTTTATATTTGAAAACACCCATTTTGATTTTTAGTTGCGTATCAACAAGTGTTGAGATACAATCTTTCAAAAATCTAATCTTTACAAATAATGTATAGAGGTTTATAATTTACAAGAAAGGTTAAATTGAAAATTTTGAGGAGGATTTAAAATCTATGAATAATTTATTTTTACTTAAAAAAGTTAATATTAATATATTTTTTGTTGTTTTTTCTATAGGTTTTTTGATTGGTTGTTCTGATATAGATTTTAACAATATTACTTCAAATGAAATTGTTTCAATTGATGAAACACCAGATTTAGATATAGTAGAGCTTGGAGAAAGTATAGTAACAGCCATGTCTTTTTGGGAAGAGTGGTGGGATGTTAGAGGGAGATTTGGAGACGAACATCTAGGAGAAATTTTTTTAGATGTACCAGAGTATCCAAGAGGAATATACCAAGAACTTTTTTCAACTTCTGGTTTTGAAAGTTTACAAGATATTAAGGATTATCTTTTACAATTTTATACCGAAACGTTTTTAGAATTTATTTTTTCTTTAGAACCACTTCCTTTCATTGAATATAACAATAATTGGTTGTGTTCTAACAAAGTGAAATATGTTATAATCTAAGAAAAAAAGGATTATAAGAAATGAAAACAATAAAAGTAAAATGTCCAAAATGTAAAA
>WRGD01000045.1 GCA_009787355.1 Defluviitaleaceae bacterium
AGCAATAATTTCGTAAGCAATAATTTCGTAAGCAATAATTTCGTAAGCAATAATTTCGTAAGCAATAATTTCGTAAGCAATAATTTCGTAAGCAATATTGCTATGCAATAGCTAGATATGTTTATTTGACTATAGGCAAATTATGTACATATTCAGCTTTTATATAGATTGGTGTTATTTTTAAAATATATAGTAACACCTAAAAAAATTTAATATCTTATAAGGAGGATATATATGTTTAATAAATTTAAACTAAAAAAAACAGTACCGTTTGTACTGTCTCTTGCTTTTATAGCAGGAACATTTAGCTACACAGTAGCACAAAATTCAGAATCTAATATAGAGGTTTTTGGAAATACTTCAGTTAAAAATCTTGGTTCTGGTAATTTTTCTCTAAGAACAGATGAAACTACTGGAGTTTACTATTTAGCTACTGAAGTTTTTCAAGGTCTTGATTTTGAATTTTTGGGAGAGGGTAATTTTTCGCTTTGGATAGATGGCAATACAGGAGATGTACTTCTTGTAAATGGCGATGTTTCTGATTTAAATTTAGAAAATTTACAACCATTAGTAGAAACTCCTACTATAGATTCTCGTAGGACATTACCAGCTGGAACTTCTCAATGGATAAGTACTATTTGTGTTAATACAGGTAGATTTATAGAGGGTGCTTGGTCTGGTGGAATAGATGGTCTTGTAGTATTTTCTAGAGTTGCAGCTGTTACTAATAATAGCCAGGCACAGTCTATAGTAAGAACTGGCTTAGGTACTCCTGGTACCTCCTCTTATGGTCGTTGGGCTCCTAATGGCAGTAGATCTGATGTATCTAGGTCTACAGGTGCTTTTGGAAATGTTGCAGGTTGGGATTTACAGGGTAGATAGATAAAATATTTTGAATATAAACGTGTCATATTTTTTGGCACGTTTATATTCGATTTTTATAAGGGTTTTATATCATGAAAAAAATTTTATTAGTTTTAATAATGCTACAAATAAGTATCCTTATTCCTGTAGGCTTATTTTTATTTGCTCAAAATGCCCATCAAAGTATTTTTCGTAATAATGCTTTTATTATGGTTGCCGTTTCAAATGATGAAGAATTTGATTTATTTTTAGACATATTAAACGATACAAATGTTGCAGCCACAAGAGAGAGAATGATTGGAAACAATAATATAATTCATAGTAGTACAGATACAACTTTGGGTGGTCGCATAAATCTCGTAGAAGGTAGATTTCCTATATATGAGAAAGAATTTATAAGTAATATACAAACTAATAGTGAAAACCAGACTGGAGTTTTTAGAGATATTATACCAGGACGTAATTTATTTATATATGGATTATATTCTGCCAATCATTTTTTTACTGGGGATATATTTAAGCTTAGTACCTCACATATACCATTAGTCAATTATATTATGGATTACTTATATCAAAATATTTTTGATTTAGAATTGGCTATGATTAGTAATTTAGGTTTTTTGCATTTATTTCTCGGTATAGCTCTTGAAAGGTCTTTAAATGAGCTTATAATATTTTTTATATTCAATTTGTTGTTAATATTATCAATTATACTTTCCATTGCTTACTACATTTTAAGTCAATCTAAAAAAATCGACATTCTTATTGCTAATGGATATAAAAAACTCAAAATATGTGGTGATATAATATATAAGTTATTCGATTATAAATTTATATTAATTGGATTGTTTTTGATATATATTTGTCTATCAATATTTCTTTTGTCTAGTAATACATATAGTTCATTTTTTTCTGTAATATCTTTATTGTTTTGGGCTGGATGCTTTATTTTTATAAGCATTTTATTATTAATTGCATTTATTTTCACATATTTATTCGTATTTTTTAAAAATCTAAAATTTAAAATTAATACAGGTAAATCAATTGTCCATATTTTTTTGCAAATAATAAGTTTATCTACAAAAGTAGTATTTATAGCTGTATTTATTACAAATATATTTTTTGGCATGGATACATTAGCTGATTTTTTAAATAGAAGAAATAGTTTAGAAAATTGGGAAATTGCTAGAAATATATATTCTACAGGTATGGCAAGTTATTCTAGACTTAGTGGAGGTAGAAATTTAGCGATTAGTGGTTTGGCAGGTGAAAAACTTATTTACTTGTATGATTACTTATCTGGTAATAATAATGCTTTTGTAATGGATACTTTGCATTTTGAAAACATGGAATGGCAAGGACTTGAATATAATCCTCTAAGAATATATTTTGACGATGATGGTACAAATATGCTTACACATATTGCTGCCAGCCCAAATTATTTTAATTTTAATCCTATTATATCTGAATATGGAAATCCGATAACAGAGTATATTATATTTGATGATTATACTTTAAACGTTATTGTACCTTATTCAATAAAACATATGGAAAATGAAATAAGGGAACATTTTTTAGAATATTTTTATTTTCATAAAGTCGATATAAATAATTTATTTAATTTTTATTCTGATGAAAGAATCCACATCACACCTTTTAATTATACAACTATAGATGAGCTAGATATAAATATTATTTTTGCAAGAGATAATCAAAGTTATTTTACATTTAACCAAGATATAAGAGTAGCATATGAAAACAAAATATTAGACCCAATAGTATTAATTTTCACAAATAATTTTCATAGTAGTTATATCACTTCTATTCTTTCTCGAGGTCATTTATTTTTTGAAATAGATGATATGGAAGTGTATGAAATAATAGAAAATATTTTATTACCAAATCCTTTAATTCATGTTATACCAATATACGACGAAATGTTGCAATCTTTCACTTTTCTAAATGAAGAAGTAATGGTATCTACTTTTGTTTTAATTTTTTCTATAATTGTAGGTATAGGTATAAGCTATAGTATTTTTAGTAATTATTATGAAAAAAACAAATACAAAATTGTTGTTAAAAAAGTTTTTGGATATAGCATACTCAAGACTCATTATTTATTTTTTATCTGGAATTTTATATTTTTTGTGCCTATATTTATAGTTACTTATCTGATATTCGATATTAGGTCATTATTTATCGGTTCTTTACTAATAATTTTAGATGCTCTTATTTTTATTTTCAAGGAAAATTCATTAAAAACAAAGCATTTTAACAAAGTTTTGAAAGGTGATACAAAATGATACAAGCGATTAATATAAGCAAACAGTATAAAAATAAAAAGATTGTATTTGAACCTAATATAGAGATAAATAAAGGAAATTTATATATTATAACAGGTGAAAGCGGAGCAGGTAAAACAACACTACTTAATATTTTGGGACTATTAGAGCCACCTACAATGGGCGATATAATAATCGAAAATATTAAAAATCCAAAAAAACGTGAAATAATGTTTTTTAGAAGAAATAAAATATCGTATTTATTTCAAAATTATGCTTTAGTAGAAAATGAAACTGTAGAATACAATTTAAAAATTGCATTAGCTTATAAGAAAAATATAGACAAGAAAAAAGAAATATCAAATGTTTTATCGTATATAGATATGCAAAATATAGAAAAATCAAAGATTTATGAGTTAAGCGGAGGAGAGCAGCAAAAAATTTCACTTGCTAGGGCAATATTAAAAGACGGTGATTACATTTTTGCAGATGAACCGACTGGAAATCTTGATAATAAAAATGGAAAAATAATATTCGATATATTAAAAGACCAATCAAAAAATAACAAAGCTGTAATAGTTGTTACACATGATACAGAAATGATAAAATACGGTGATGTACATTTTAAAATATAAATAATAAAAAGGTGTATATATACTATTCTTAGTATATATACACTCTTTTTTATTATATTAGCCCCTTTTTTCTCTCCATATCAAGTTCTTCTTTACATTCTTCAAAAGCTTGTATAGCAAAATCTAACTGTTCTTTTGTATGTGCTGCCGATACTTGTGTTCTTACTCTTGCCTTGCCTCTTGGTACAACTGGGAAAAAGAAACCTACAGCATAAACACCTTTTTCATATAACTTTTCTGCCATTTTTTGAGACAATATTTCATCGTATAGCATAACAGGTATTATTGCAGAATCTCCTTCTACTATTTCTAAACCTATTTTTTTGATACCTTTTCTAAAATATTCTGTATTCTCTTTTAATTGTTTTACTAAATCATTAGATTGTGTTAATTTATTTAGAACTTCTATTGTCGTTTCTGTTATTATCGGGGATAAAGAATTTGAAAAAAGGTAAGTTCTAGACTTTTGTCTAAGTATATCTATTATCTCTTTTCTACCACTTGTGTAACCACCACTTGCACCACCTAGAGCTTTTCCAAATGTACCTGTAAAAATGTCTACTCTATCTGGGACTTCACAGTATTCATGTGTTCCACGTCCTGTTTTTCCTATAGCACCTACTCCATGGCTATCGTCTACTATTACTAATGCATCGTATTTTTCTGCAAGGTCGCATATGGTTTTCAAATCTGCAACTATACCGTCCATCGAGAAAACACCATCTGTTACAATGGCTTTTATTCTTTTGTCCTGTGCTTCTTTCAGTTTTTGTTCCAAGTCTTTCATATCGTTATTTTTGTATCTATATCTTGTTGCTTTGCAAAGCCTTACTCCATCTATTATACTTGCATGGTTTAGTTCATCGCTTATTATTGCATCTTCTGCAGATAATATTGTTTCAAAAAGCCCACCATTTGCATCGTAGCAAGATGAATATAGTATACTATCTTCTGTACCCAAAAAATTGCTTAGTTTTTCTTCTAATTCTTTGTGTATACTTTGTGTACCACATATAAATCTTACAGAGGACAACCCATATCCCCATTTTGATACTGCATTTATAGCAGCGTTTTTTATATCTGGGTGGCTAGATAAACCCAAGTAATTATTAGAACACATATTTATCAAATCTTTTTTATTTTTTGTGTCTATTACAGCACCTTGCTGTGTATTTATTATTCTCTCGGTTTTCCATAGCCCAGAATCTTTTATATCTTTTATATTGTCGTTATAATAATTAAATGCTGATTTTTTCATGTTTTTATTCCCATTCTAATATTATTTTGCCAGATTCACCACTCATCATTTGTTTAAATCCTTTTTCGAAATCTGTATAATGATATGTGTGTGTTATTATTTTTTCTATTTCTTTATCCATTCCATTTTGAAGCATAACAGTCATTTTATACCATGTATCAAACATTTCTCTACCATATATACCTTTTAAAGTGAGACTATTAAAAATAACTTTATCCCAGTTTATAGATACATTTTGTGGTAGTATTCCTAGTATAGCTATTTTACCTCCATTTGCCATATTTTCTATCATATCTGCAAAGGCTATCTCCGAGCCAGACATTTCTAGTCCTATATCAAAACCCTCTTTTATGTTCAGTTTATTAAATATATCTGATATTTTTTCTTTAGATACATCTATAGTAGCAGTTGCACCTAGTTCTTTTGCCATATTTAGCCTATATTCA
Source organism: Defluviitaleaceae bacterium (assembly GCA_009787355.1). GTDB lineage: Bacteria > Bacillota > Clostridia > Lachnospirales > UBA5962 > WRGD01. The sequence continues at coordinate 5,486 of WRGD01000045.1, forward strand.
TTTATGTCTGTTATCACTATACTTCTTGCACCTACTCTTTTTAGTATTGGTATAGACATAAGCCCTATTGGTCCTGCACCTGTTATAATTACGTCTTCTCCCATTACATCAAAAGCTAGTGCTGTGTGTACGGCATTCCCTAGAGGGTCTAGGCAGCTAAGTATACTTTCGGAAATACCCTCTCCACATAACCATACGTTTTTTGCAGGTATCGATATATATTGTGCAAAAACTCCATCTTGGTTTACACCTATTCCAAGCGTTTCACGACAAAGATGTTGCTTACCTGTAATACAATGTCTACACTTGCCACAAACAACATGACCCTCTCCAGATACAAGGTCTCCTACTTTAAAATTTATTACACCATTGCCTAATTTTTCTATAGTTCCTACAAATTCATGCCCTATTATCATAGGTGTTTTTATAGTGTTTTTTGCCCATTCTGTCCATTTATATATACTTACATCTGTACCACATATAGATGTTTTTTTTATTTTTATCAACACTTCATTGCTTTTTACTTCTGGGATTTTTACATCTTTTATTACGAGGCTACCATATTCTCCAGCCTCTTTTACTATTGCTTTCATGCTCATATTTTTCTCCTAAATAAAAAGACTTGTTAATTTCTCTATTGAGAATTATACAAGTCTTTTGGGAAAAAATAAATATTAAATTTTATAAATATTTAGGAATTTTAAAATATTT
>WRGD01000046.1 GCA_009787355.1 Defluviitaleaceae bacterium
ATCAAACTAAATCAAACTAAATCAAACTAAATCAAACTAAATCAAACTAAATCAAACTAAATCAAATGTCAAGTGTTTTAGTTTTTGAAATTTAGTTTGATAATTGATTTTTTTTGAAAAAAACGTAAGTATCAATTTATCAACAAGTAAAACACAAGTTATATCAATTAATAAATATTCAACAAACCTAAGAATCTAGCAAACTGTATTTACAAGGAGAAATACAAATGGTAAGAGAATTTAAATATTTGGAATACTTAGGTGAAGGTTCTCTATATTATACAAAACCTAAACCCAAAAAATCTGAAGAGTTTATAGTAGATGGTTTAAACGAAAATTGGCAAGTAAATAAAGAAGATGTGTTTTGGACTATGTACAGTGTAATTAAAAGAAACAGCATAATACAAGGTTGGAAAATACACGTTTCAACAGAATATGAAAAAGCACAGGAAACATTAGACATAGTGTCTAAAATTTTAATAAATTTATCTATACCTTTTAAACACGTAAAAGACAAGAAAAATTTATTTGATATGTACTCAAAACACGGTAATAGAATACAAGCAGGTAAATTTATAACCATATACCCATTTGAAAATGAGTTTATTCCATTATTAAATAAATTATCTGAAGCTTTAAAAGATATGCCAAAAGGTCCGTATATTCTTACAGATAAACGATGGAAAGATAGCAATGTATATTTTAGATATGGAGCATTTGCAAGTTTGGAAAATGAGGATGGAGTACCTTGTATATTAGACAAAGATGGAAATTTAATACCAGATGTCAGAACTCCAAAGTTTCATATACCAGATTTTATAACATTACCAGAAGAAGTACAAAAACAAGATGAAATACTAAATAAAAATATGCCAAACACTCCAAGTAGGCTAAGTTTATACAATATAGAAAAAGTTATACGTTTTTCTAATGCTGGAGGTATTTATAGAGCAACTAGAAAATCTGACAACAAAGAATGTGTAATAAAAGAATCTAGAACAAACATAGGATTAGATGGTCAAAATAGAAATTCTGAATATAGATTAAAAACCGAATATGAAGCGTTAAAAAATTTACTAGATGTAAATGGCATAGTAGATTTTATAGATTATTTTACAGTTTGGGAAAGTACTTTTTTGGTAATAGAATATGTAGAAGGAATACCTCTATACTCGTGGTTAGCTACTAATTATCCATATAATATAGAAGAAAATACAAAAAATTACTATGAAAATGTAACTAAAATAATAGAAAACTTAGAAATAATAATACAATCCATACACGACAAAAATATTGCTATGTGCGATTTGCAAACTCAAAATATAATGGTAAATGAAGATTTATCTATAAAAATTATAGATTTTGAAACATCTGAAAAAGCAGACAATGAATCTATGGCTTCTATGGCTACAAAAGGATTTTCAAATTCACAAAATACAATAGCCAAAGATAGAGACTGGTACTCTTTAAATCGTATAGCACAATTTTTATTTTTACCAATAAGTGCTGTATATGATATAGATATTAAACTTAATATTATACATCTTATATGGGTATACAACAACTTTGGAGAGATAGCATACAAATATTTGTATAATTTACAAATGAAGCACAGCAAAAAGATAAAAAATTTTAAAAATATATTTGGCAATACATATGAAACAGCAAACAGCATTATAGAAGATAATCAAATTAATAAAGAAAAAGACATAAATGAAATATCCTATAGCTTAAAGAGAGGATTACTTGCAAACTGTAATAAAAATGTCAAAAGTTTGATAAATGGAGATATAAGACAATTTGAAATGGACTGTGGATTTTTTAATCTACAAAACGGAGGTTTTGGGGCTGTTTTAGCATTATTACGTGAAGACAGTATTAATACAGATATACAAGATTGGATAAATAAAAGTATTGATGCATTATTAAATACAGAGTACAACAATGGATATTTAACAGGTAGAAGTGGAATTGCCTGTACACTTTTTGAATGTGGGTATGAAAAAGAGACTGAAATTTTGATAGATAAAATTATCCTTAGCTACAAACCTAAAACAAAAGATTTATCTTTTCGTTCTGGATTGGCTGGCATTGGTATTGCTTTAATTTCTTTATACAATCAAAATAGTAATACAAAATATCTACAAGAAGCTGAAAAAATTGCTAGTACACTTATCGAAAATATAGATAATGATACAGAATTACAAATAGGAACAGACTGGACAAGTAGTAATTTTGGATTGTTAGATGGGTATTCTGGTATATCACTTTATTTATCAATTTTATACAACACCACAAAAAAAAGATTGTACTTGGACAATTCAATAAAAGCTATTGAAAAAGATATAGAAAATCTAAAAACTTCTGAAAATGGAATAACACAATTATATGACAAAGATAGAAATATAGCATATCCATATTTATCAAATGGGAGTATAGGTGTAGGTATCTCTATGTATATTTTGGATTTTGTAAATAGTAGTTCTGTTTATCAAGAAAAAATACTAGGTATTGCAAAGGTTAACAACACTAGAATCACTATAGAGCAAGGTCTTTTTGATGGACTTTCTGGATTAATATTTTCATACCTATTTAATAAAGACAAAACTGAAATACAGAAAAATATTGATAAATTAGAACTATATAAAGTTCAAAATGATTATGGAACATTTATGCCTGGAAGGATGGCTTATAGACTCTCTTCTGATTTGCAAACTGGAAATAGTGGGGTACTTTTAGCTATAAATAGTGTTAAAAACGAGGATTTACTAGCTTGGTTACCCTTAATGAAAGGATATACTAAAAAATAAATGTCTAATAAACTGGACGGGTGGGTGGGTATGAAAATAAAATGAAAGGAGTATAAAATAATATGCCAAAGAAAGGAGGAATATACTATGTACGATTATCAAAGTGAAGTACTAGGATTACAAGCACTAGAAGAAGACTTTACAGAGATAGGAGCTTTTAAAAGTTCTACACCTTTAATAATAGGTTCATCTGAAATGTGCGGTGCTGCTGTAGGAACTATTGTAGTAAGCGTAGTTGAATCTTCTCTTAGCTTTAGATGTTAGTTGAAATTAAAATAATGCTTAATTATATTTTCAAATTTTTAGTTTTGAAGAAAGGAGGAAATAATATATGTATGATTATCAAAGTGAAGTGCTAGGATTACAAGCATTAGAGGCAGAATATACAGAAATAGATGCATTTAAATCTTCTACTCCTGTTATATCCTCACAAATGTGTGGAGAAATGATTTCTGCAGTTGTTACAGGTGCATGGAACTCTAGTGTTAGTTTGTTTTGTTAAATAACATTTATTTTAGTGGGGATTAATTATGAAATATATAAATTTTATATTATTCTTATGTGGAGCTGTTTTAGGAACTCTAATAGTAAATCTACTATCTAACAGATTTAACAATAATTTATTCAACAATAATATTACGATTATTGCTGTTATTATTATCCCTTTGTCTATAATTATTTATAAAGGTTTAAAAACTAAAACTGTATTTATTCACATTTCTAGATATTTAATTGGTATTTTGGGTGCATTTATCCCTTTATATTTTATGAGAACTGGAAATTGGATACTACCATTAATTATTTTGCCTGTGGGTATATTTTTACAAAGATATATTAATAAAACAAGAAGTTTTCAAAATAATGCCCTATAGGATTTTTAATTAATATTGCAATTAATCAAGTACAATACTATAAATGGAGGTTTGTTATGAATAGTTTATTTGATATTATTATAATTACTGTAAGTATTGCAATTGGATTAAAAATAATAAACTTATGCTACTCATGTATCCATACTCGAACTGGAAATTGGTTAGTACCACTAATTAATCTTCCTGTAGCTACATTTGTATTAAAATATAATACACTAAAACAACAAGTTTACGATGTTGTTTTAAAGAAAAATGTTTTATAGAAATTTTTAATTAATCAATTTCTAAAAAATCTAGCTGCCATAAAATTTTAACAGTACAAAATACGTCTGTTGAAATTTTTATGGCAGTTATAAGTTATAATATATACAAGTTAGGTAAAAGTAATGAAACAAGTTTTTAATATTTTCTCTACAAAAAAATTAGTTTTAACTTTTATATTTTTATTAAGTATAGTTGCCTCTTTACTTGGTATAGGAGCAACATACGTACATGGAATATTTATAGATACCTTGATAGAAGCTGAAAGTGTGCAAGATATGTATTATATAATAATCATTTTTGGGTTTATTACAGCTTTAGCTATATTATTACAGTTTACAGCCTCTATGATAATATCACCATTAAAAGAAAAACTAATATTCTTCTACAAAATGCAAATATTCAACTATGATAATATTTATTCTAAAGAAAAAGATGTAATATATTTCTCCAAAAGAATCGAAGATGATACAAGACAAATTGTAAATTTTTTTGTAGATAATTATAGCACAGCTATTATAAAAATTGTAGAATTAGTTACAATTAGTATATTAATATTTTCTATTAATTTGTATGTTGGTATAACTATGATTATAGTTTGTCCCATATATATTACTCTATACGTATTATTTCGCAAATCTATTTTTAACAGAAGTTTACAAACACGTGAAAAATCAGCAGGATTTTTTAGTGATTGTGCAAATTATTTAAAAAAAGAATCATCTATAAATTATTTACAAGAGAGCTTTTTATCTTATTTAAAGAAATATAAAGATTATGTATTTATACGTAGTATCTTTGATTCTACTCAAGGTTTTATAGTAGGTACAGTACAGATAATTGTATTTTTTGTAGGAGGAATTTCTGTTATAAATGGAAATACAACAATAGGGCTACTATCTGTTTTAATGATGTATTTCAATCAAGTAATTGGTAATATGAGTTATTATTTAGAACTAGGGCGAAAATGGCAAGTAACAAAATCGTCTTTGTATAGAATTAAAGAAATTAAAAATAAGGAAACCGCAGTATAAAGTATAATTTGAAAATATAAACTACGGTAATCTAATTATCTTAAATTAGATTACCATACTCAATTTATCAATTATGTTCTTTGTCTAAAATTTTTAGGTCATGTATCGCTTTAAATATAGATAAAATACCATCAAAGAAATGAAAACAAGAACAGAAAAATTTACAAAAATAAATAAAATACTAAAAATTATATAAAATGAAAATATAAGTATATTTATTGAATTGCCATGGGAAAATACTATAAACTCCAGATATTATAAGGGATATACAGCTTGCAAAATCACAAATAATTTCAAACGCAAAAATTGACAAAATTAAATTTTTTTGATAAAGTTAAAATGTAAGTGCAGTAGTTTATATAATTTTACAAAAACAGCGAAATTGTAATAAATGTTTATCTGTGTTGTTAAATAATAAAAATTTTATAAAATATGGAGGAAATAAAAAATGATATTTATATTTATGGCAATTAAGCCTTTTGAATGGGGGCCTGGAATAGGAGATGTGCCAACAAATGCTATTTAATTATTTAAAAATAAAAAATTACGGAGGAAATAAAAAATGATATTTATATTTATGATAATTAAGCCTTTGGGATATGGAAATGGAATAGGAGATGTACCAACAAATGCTATTTAATTATTCAGAAAGGAAAAATAAAACATATGAAATTTACAGAAATACCTTATATTCACCTAGAATATAAAGAAGTAAGTGAAAAATTAAGTTCTTTGATTGATAAATTTAAAAACTCAACTAATGTTAATGAAGCTGTTGAAAATTATAATAAAGTATATGAATATTCTAATTATATCAAAACTATGTTTGCATTGTCGTATATAAGAAATTCTTTAGATATAACAGATGAGTATTATGAAAAAGAACTTACACATGGATATGAAATGCAACCTAAATTTGAATCTATGTTTCAAGAAATGATAAAAGCTACTTTAAAAAGCCCTTTTAGAAAAGAACTAGAAGAAAAATGGGGTAAATTATTATTTATAAATCAAGAATTAATTTTTAAAACAGTATCTCCCGAAGTAATAGAAGAATTGCAAGAAGAAAATAAACTTGTTTCCGAATATAGAAAATTAACAGCAAGTGCCAAGATTGAATTTGACGGTAAATCGTTAAATATTTCTCAAATGAATGCCTATCTTGAAAACAAAGACAGGGATATACGTAAAAATGCCTTAACTGCTATGGCTAATTGGTATATCGAAAATAAAGAAGAATTTGATAGAATTTTTAATGAGCTAGTAAATTTAAGAGTTACTATAGCTAAAAAATTAGGTTGTGAAAACTTTGTAGAACTTGCTTACTACAGAAGAAAAAGAAACTGTTATGACAGTAAAATGGTTGCTGAATTTCGCAAAG
>WRGD01000047.1 GCA_009787355.1 Defluviitaleaceae bacterium
AAAATTGCAATAAAAACTTAATACAAAATACCCCTCATTTTTCTAAAATATTTATTAAATTTATTTTAATTTAGTATTTGACAAATTTCTTATTTTAGGATATATTATACTTGTACATATGAATATTAAAAATACGAAAAAGGTAACTCTTTCCGTATGAGATGGCTATACCGTCTCATACGATTATTTATATGTACATATAAATAATTCACATTTGAACTTAAATACTATTTCATGAATTTAAATGTAGTTAATTTTAGTTTATTTGTGTAATTATTTAAACAAAAAATCTATTTATAGAGGAGGTGAAATCAAAATGGAAAATATTTTACAAATGGGTAATTTTCAAGAACTTACTCAAAATGAATTGATTGAGCTAGATGGAGGTAATATATTCTGGAATGCTTTCGTTGGTGGAGTTTCTGGTGCTGCTGGTGGAGCAGTAAGAGGAGCTTTGACAGGTGGTAAAGTTGCAGTTTTGCCAGGGGCTAAAGTTGGTGCTGCAGTAGGAGCTGTTACTGGTTTTGTAGCTGGTGTTATGAATTCATTTAGATAGCAATTTTTATAAATTATTTTATTTCAAAAGAGTTAGCATATAAAAATATGCTAACTCTTTTGAAATCTAATCTATAATACAAGAAGGAGATTTATGGGAATAATAGATATTCAATTAATATTATTAGTATTTTTACTATCAGGAACAAGTTTTGCTTTAATTGATTTTTATAATAAATCTAAAAATAATAAATCAATTACAAAAAAAGATTTAGTTATTAGTTTAATTTGGATGTTTACTTTTGGAATAGCTACTATTGTATTTTAAATTTTTAGTAAATTATTATATTAAAGATTGAAATATATGTATATAGAGGCATAATAGGAGTGTATGCTAAAAATTGACATATCGAAAATAAAAATATTTATTAAAATAATTATAATGATAGGATATTTCGGTATTTTGTCTGTTATTGTATTTTTATTATTTAGAGCAGAAAATGTATTTAGATATGGTTTCTTTTTTAATTTACTAATAATAAATAGTATTATATTTGTGTTATCTTATCAATATAATTTTTTGAAAAACTTAAATTTAATTAAAAAGAAGTATGTAGTAGAATTTAAAAAAGATAAATTTATTATCAAATATAGGTTATTTATATTTATAGCTCAACTTATTCTCTCTCAAATTACACTATATATTTTAATTTTTTTTAATTTAGATTCATTAATATTAACTTTTCTACCAAGTGTTTTAATGATATGTGCTAATTTTGATTTTGAAAAAATAGTATCTTATAATGACAAATACTATGTTGAAAATTAATAATTTTTAGTAAGGAATTATATTTGAAAAATGAAATACCATTTTGTAAAACAAAAAGACATAACAGACTGCGAAGCAGCCTTTCTAGGAACAATAGCAAAATAAAAATGACTAAAAATATCAGTATAAACCATTACGTTGTAATACATAAAATAACAAATTAAATTTATTTTTACTTAAAAATTGTACAATGTATAGTTTTGAACGCCCCAAAAGTAATTGCACTAAAAAAGGGAGGAAATCTTCATGAGCTATTTACTAAAATCTAAAATGTTTTATATATCTCTGCTAATGTCTCTTTTAGGTGCAATTTTTGCAATTCTAGTACAGTTTTTTAGAGGTAATATTGTTGATACTGCTTTTAGTGGTGGAAATTTGATAGTTCCTTCAATTTTTTTTGTAGGTTCTATAATTACGGAATTGATTTTTTTCTATTTTTATGAAAGAACTAAGAAGAAGACAACTTTAGATATAGGTTCAAAAATGAAAATCAATATTTTTGAAGCTTCTACAGAGCAAGCAAAAGATTTCACTTCTCTAGAAAAATCTACAATAACTAATGACATTTCTAAACAAACCGATTTGCTAAAAGATAATTATTTTGGTAGCTATATTTCTATGGCAAATATGATAATATCATCGGTATTAATAGTTATAGCTATGGCAGGAATTAATATTTTTATACCAATTATAGTAATTATAATGTTACTTAATCAAATTTTCTTGCCAAAGCTTTTGAGCAAGTATTTAAATAAGCTAAATACTAATTACGTCTCCAAAACACAACACTTATTAGAAAAATTAGATGATATTTTTTCTAATATGCCATTGATTTTCAACTTCACTTTAATTGGAATGATGAAAAAGAAAGCTCATTTAGCAATACTTGAAAATGACAAAAGTGAGTATAGTAGATTTAATGGAAATAATTTATTAAGGTGTATTAATGCTTTAAATTCTTATGCAACGCATTTTATAATTTTTATTATATGTGCATATATGCTTTTAAATGGTAGTCTAGGTATTGCTACATTTTATATTATAATGGGACTAGTTGAACAATTAACAATGCCGCTTATAGGTATATCTTATGCTTATCAGAATATAGTAGGGAATAGGGATTTAGCAAAAAGATTAACAGAAGATTATACTAATCAAAGTATAGATGAAAAGGATGATTATCAAGATTTTAAAGAAGTAATAAAAATTAACAAACTTTATTATAAAATAAATAATCAAAATATAGTTAACGGTATAAGCAGAATTTTTGCTAAAAACAAGAAATATTTAATACAAGGAGAAAGTGGCTCTGGAAAAACTACTTTACTAAAAATTTTAAATCAAAATATTTCTTCATACGAAGGTAGTATCTTGATTGATAGCATAGATTATAAAGATGTAAATATAAAAAAGTGTATTGGTATGATGAGTGATAAACCGTCCTTTTTAAAAGGTACAATACGAGAAAATATTCTTCTGGGCTCATATCTAAAAGATGACAAAATAAAAGAATTGCTTGAAAAAATGAGATTACCACAATTAGTAGATAGGTTAGATGAAGAGATTTCATATATAGATGAAAACCTTTCACTAGGTGAGCGTAAAAGAATTGAGTTGTTAAGATTATTGATAAAAGATTTCGATATATTGCTATTAGATGAACCAACTTCAAATCTTGATACAATTAATAGAAGTATTTTAATAGATTTTATATCAAAATGTAACGACAAAACTATTATATGTACATCACACGAAACTGAAATAGATTTCATATCTATTTTTGATGAGGTAATACAATATGGATAAATTTATATATCCAGATATAATAATAACTGATATTACAGACGAAAAAATTAATATATTAAAAAGTCAAGGGCTATCGTGTTACTATTGTGATGAAGATGAACTAGAAGTTATATATTCATCGGTATTAGAAGTTCCTATTGGTAGTAGAATATTATTATCGAAGACAACGATAGATAAACAAATTAGCAAAATTAACTATAATACAGGTAGTAAAAATTTATATACTATAATATATTCTCAAGAAATCATACGAAACTCGGTGCATAAGTTGGGAAATAGTATAAACTTAAAAATTTTAGAATTTGATAGTGAAATGTTAAAAAATATAGTTGGAAAATATGATACTATAATTGCCGATTTAAGAGGAAATTCTGGTGGTAAATTCATGATATGTTAAATTTTGCAGGTGAATTTTTGAAAAAAGGCACATATATGATAAGCCTTAAAAATATAAAAACAAGTACTATCACAGAGATAGAAAACATAATAGACCCAAAAATAAGATTTAAACATATGAGTATTGTATGTGATTATACTACACACAGTTCAGCAGAATTATTTATTGAGATATTAAAATCGTATAATAATGTTACTATTTTTGGAGAGCCATCTGGAAAAAATTATATTTATTCAAAGCAAAGTATAGGTATTTCAAAAATGATAGAGCAGAAAATTTTCTATGCTTATAATAAAAACAAATCCCGTAGAACTTCATATTGAAGTTCTACGGTTTTTATTTTTTTAAGATATATTTATATTTTAACTACTGCAATAATTAATTATCTTTAAGTTTGAAATGTGATAACAACTCTATAAGTGTTTCGGCCTGGGAATTAAGTTCCTCTGATGTACTAGCTATTTCCTCTGCCATAGATGAGTTTTTATATACAACATTAGATATTTCTTCTATACTCATATTTATATTGGTTATAGTCTCATATTGCGAAATAGACATTTCCGAAACAGTATTTATTAGATTTACTATCTGTATTATTTGCTCATTTATATGACTAAATTTGCTTTCTACTTCTTTTGCAGATTCTGTGCCTTTTATTACAAATTTTACATCTTCTTGTATTATTTCTTCTGTTGTTTTTGCAGAATTGGATGTTTTACTACTAAGTGTTCGAACTTCTTCTGCAACAACAGAAAATCCACGTCCGTGTTCTCCTGCTCTAGCTGATTCAACAGCTGCATTTAATGACAATATATTTGTTTGAAAAGCAATATCCTGTATAACTTTTATTATTTTAGATATATTTTTGCTAGATTCCTTTATTTTTTCTATTGTACTAACCATATTGCTAACAGATTCAAATCCCTCTTTTATAAAAATAGAAGAACTTTCAGCTTTTTCTTTTGCAAGATTTGAATTTTCTGAACTTTCTTTTGTTTTTTCATTTATGTTGTTTATACTTTTTGCAAGAGAATTTATAGCTTTTGATTGCTCTGCAGAACCAGTAGCTAAATTTGCACTAGAAAACGATACAACATTTGCAGCTCCAAGAACTTGTTTTGCTCCCTCTAGGGTCTGTTTCATTGTTTTATTTAAAGATTCTAATATTATATGAAACGCCTGTTTTATAGGAGAATAAACCCCTGTATATTCTCTCTGTATTGTTACCGTGTAGTCTCCATAGCTTACTTTTTCAAGTAATGTAGCTATTTCATCTATATAGCTAAGTGTAATATCTTCTGTAGTATTTATAGAATTTTTTAGTCTGTTAAATATTCCTTTAAAATTTTCTTCTATTCTTGCCTCGCTAAAATTCCCCTTTTGCATATGGTACAATGAATTTTCAACAGATTGTATAGGTTCTTTTATAGACAGTACTAATTCGTTTAAAGATTCTACAAGTTTAGACCAATTCCCCTCAAACAAATTTATATCTATTTTTGTCTCCAATTCTCCATCAGATATATTTTTTGTTATATATTGTATAGTCTTATGTATATCTCCTAATTTCATTAAAATATTTTTGAGAGAAATTGATAATACATTTTTTTTTCCCGGAAAATTAGGAATACTTGTTTCAAAATTTCCATGTACTATATTGTCTAAAACATGGAGTATTATTTTTAAATCTTTTGCTTGTATATCTGTTACTTTATTTATTTTTTCTATTACACTTTTATAATTGTTTTTGTATTTAGTTCCGTCTATTTTGTATTCATAATCTCCATTTATCGTAAATTCGCTTGAAAGATTATTTAAATCATGAATTATATTTTTTATTATATCTATTACATTGTAGATACTATTTGTCAAAATACCAATCTCATCATTAGATGTGATATATTTACTTTTGACATTCAACTTTCCATTTGATACTTGGTCCAAAATTCTTACTAGTTCATTTATAGGTTTTATTTTTTTCCAAATAATAATTAGTGCTGATATTATAAAAATACTAAGGGTGGTTATAGATATTATAGATAAATTTCTAAATAAATAATATCTAAATAAAAATATAGCATAGTTGTTATCAAACCTGTTTTGTACAGATTCTTGAAGCTCTGTAACGTTTTCAGAAATAGTTTCAAATATATTACTATATTCCAATGTATGAACCATATGTATTGCCATATCTCTATTAAGTGAAATGTGGTCTATTGCATTTTGGTTTATAGATATAAAAGTATTTTGTTGAGAATAAATATTTTGTAAAATATCTATTTCTGATTGTGGTGCACCTTGTTCTGTAAATATTTGTATACCTTTTCGAATGTAAGACTGGTTAAGTATATTGTTGTAATAGTCCAAATAATTTTGCCGACCTGTTACAATGTATTTGTGGCTATTTCTAAACATAGAATATATTGCGTTATTCATTTGATATATAGCCGTGTTAAGTTGTAACCTTTGATTATGATTGTTTAAAATTATTTCTCCATATCTTACGTTTAGTACAACAAATATAATATTTGTTAAAACTAAAATAATTGTTAAAGTTATTGCTATTTTTATGATTTTTAATATTTTCAAGTTTGTTTCCTTTCATTTTTTTAATTAAGCTTTTTTAGATTTTAATTTCACAAAAAATTACTTTTAGTTTATTATTTTTCATAATTAAAATTATAATCATAAATTAATAAAAAAAATGTTGTAATCTGACTAAAATTTCATCGCATTTAAAGAAATTTAGTGATTAGTGATTAGTGATTAGTGATTAGTGATTAGTGATTAGTGATTAGTGATTAGTGATTAGTGATTAGTGATTAGTGATTAGTGATTAGTG
>WRGD01000048.1 GCA_009787355.1 Defluviitaleaceae bacterium
TATCGTAATCGTCGTAAACGTTTTAATTTAAGAATGTCTCTCATTTGTGGCATTATTAATTTTGAAGCTCGTTTTTAGTTTCCGAGGAGGTCTAATAGAAGACCTTGAAATATTATTGTATGGTATGCCTGAAGAATTTTTCGATATGTTTTCTGGTGAAGCTGTTTCTAATATTTCACATTTTGAGGAATTAATTAAAGAATTGACTTTACAAATAGAAAAGTTTGAAATAATACAGTAGTATATTCAACTAAAACAAAAATAGAAAAGCGATAGAAATCTGATAAAAGAATACTATCGCTTTTTCTATACATAAAAAACTTTAATGATAAAAAATTTGAGTAAAGCAAATCGAATATATATAAATAAACAAAAAAGGAATAAAAAATAATAATATGGCGAGTATAGTAAAAATAAAAGGAAAAAAAGGTATAAGCTACAGGTTAGTAGCATATTTGGGATATGACAAAAATGGTAAGCAAATAACAAAAACAAAGACATATAAACCAAATGAAAATCAAAACTCTAAACAAACAGAAAAACAAGCTTTATATGAGGCGATACAATTTGAAAATAATCTTAAATATGGAATAAATACAAATAGTAAAATAATATTCGAGGAATATTCAAAAATTTGGTTAGAAAATAATTATTTTGCATATACAACAAAAGTACGGTACGAAGTATTATTAAAAAGAATAAATAAGCATATAGGTCATTTGAAGCTTGAAAATATAAATACTTACCATCTAAGAGAATTTTATAAACATTTATATGAAACAGAAAAGAGTGGTAGAGAATTTACTATTTTTACAACAAAATTGAAAAACATATTACAAGATAAAAAAATAACACAGGCAGAACTAAGTAGAAATGTGAAAATTCCTTCATCTACATTAAGTGATTGTGCTTTAGGAAAAAATGTTTCTATAGAAACTGCAACAAAAATATCAAAATTTTTTAATTTACCATTAGAAAAAATTTTTAATATAGAAGAAAAAAAGAAATTATCGGATATAACTATAGTACAACACCATAGGCTTATTTGCGGGATACTATCGTCAGCAAAAAGAGAGAGGTTAATAACATATAATGTAGCATTGGAACATACATCTATACCAAAAGCAAAATCAAAAGAATCGACATATTTAGATGATAAAGAAGCCAAAAAATTAGTAGAACTATTACTTAAAGAAGAAGATATACGAGTAAAAACTTGTATAGCACTAACATTGTACACAGGAGCTAGAAGAGGTGAAATTTGTGGTCTGTCTTGGAATAATATAGACAAAGAAAATAGTACCATACATATATTAAAACAGAGCCAATATCAAAAAGATAAGGGAATTGTTGAAACAGAGCTAAAAAGTGAATCAAGTAAAAGGGTAATTTCTGTACCACCTTTTATATTTAGTTTGTTAAATAATTACAAAATATGGTATAACGAACAAAAACTAAAGCTAGGAATAGATTGGCAAGGAGATTCTACAAAAAACGGAAAAATATTTATACAAAAAAATGGAAAACCGATAAGCCCAAATACAATAAATTTATGGATTAATAATTTTATAAAAAAGCATGACTTAAAACATTTTACGCCACACAGCCTTAGACATACATTTGCAACATTACAAATAATGCATGGAGTAAATATAAGAACTGTTCAATCAAGAATGGGTCATTCAAAGGCATCTACTCTTTTAAATATATATTCACACAGTATTAAAGAGTTTGAAGAGCAGGCAAAAGATGCTATAGATACTTTAACACCAAAAGAATATTTTAAAAACAATATTTAAATTAATGGAGTATGTTATTAATATTCTTAAAGCATACTCCATTAAAATAAAAATTTAGTTTGTAATACTTTCTTTTATATGTGATAAAAGAGGGTCATTATTGTTAAGCCAATCTTGTATTGTAAAATCTATTTCTATATGTGGAAAAACAGAATAGTTTGAAGTATTGTCTCTAAGTCTAGATAATAACTCATATTCATCTCTTGCTAAGATAGTAACTAAATATGATACAGGGTCTCCCAAATGTGCAAGTTCATTAGGTATACCTAGAGAAATATTAGAGTTATTTAGAGAATGAACTATTTCAAGGTCATTACTATCGCCAGTTCCGAAAAATATGAGATTGTTACCTGTAGGCTCACCAACAAGTGTTGCACCAAGATATTCTAAAACTATAGCAGCATTAGAAGCAGCCGAAAAAGAATGATTGTCCATAAAATAAAACAAATTTCCATCTTCTATATTTTCACTTAAAAAAGTAAATAGATTTCTGAAGCCCTGTACATTTCCCCCAGGATTTCTTCTACCGTCTATAATTACTTTTGTTACAATTCCTTGTTCTACTGCGTCTATTATTTTACTATTAGGTACCAATGCTTCTCTTATTTTGTCCATAAATTCATTAGTCAATAAGCTAGGTTCTTCATTTTCTTCATTTTCTTCATTATCTTCATCATTTTCAGCTTCTAAAATATCTAAAAGTTCATTTGTACTCATTCCTAAGATTTCTTCATCTAATACAAGTACAAAATCTGAAATAGCATCTTCTTCTCTATAATTTAAAACCTCCATAGAATCCATATTTTCAAGAACTATATACAAAATACCGTAATCCTCAAGTATATAAAAACTATTAAATTCTATTCTATTTAAGAATCTTGGCAAATTTTCTGTATCTACACTAATTACAGGTGAACTTAGATTTTCATCTTGCAAAAATAAATCATCTAGAGTAAAAGTTAAATTGTAATTATTTAGGTTTTCATCTTGTAATGTAAATGTAATCTCACCATTATTTAAAAGCCCAAGAGCAACTAAATAAGTAGGATTACTTAATCTTTCACCAAGTGTAGCTCTATTGTCGAATCTATTTTCGGCAAAACTTATACCATTGTAAGTAGTTAAAATATCTTCTATAGGTATATCGTTTATATAGGCTATTTTTTTGTTTAAATAATTTTCAAAATTTTGTGTTGTAGAAAGCAAATAAAACCCTCCATCATCACCACCTAAATGTTCAAAATTATAGGGAAAGATATGTGTGGGAGTTACTCCAGGAAAATCTACTCCCAAATGCCCGTCTCGAATAATATTTGATATACGTAAAATTTCTGTTGCTATTTCAAAATCAGTAAGATGTATAGTATTTGAAATAAGTTCATCAATTCTATTTATAATATTTTCTCTTTTTTCTAAGTTTATAGATAATTCGTTCCATATTGCCCATTCAAAAGAATCAAAACCTGTAAGGTCTGGTGGTAATAGAACATTTGAATTGTCCCAAAATCTTGGGTGTACTTGTAAAATTGCATCTCTAAACTGGTTTAAATCTTCTTCCCATAGATTAATACGAGTCCAAAAATTCGGAGCATCGATTAATACTATTTCTGATGGGTGAATAAAATCTTGCTGTGATTCGATTTCTATATTTTCATTGGCAAATACATTTAAATTTGTAGAAAATATAAGGCTAGATAGCATTAGTGGTATAAGTTTTCTTTTGTTCATATATCCCTCCCTCTCATTTTATGAAATTGTAAATTTCATTACTGTACCCCATTATAGAGTATTTTCACATTTTAGTAAACAATAAAATTATAACTAAATTTAATACAAAATAAAATTTTAACAAAATACTTTACAAATTTATTTATAATTTGATATAATGATGTCGTAATATTTGAGAGTATTCATATGGTCATACAATACATAATCGAAGCCTAATTGAAATCTCTCATAAATTAAACTCTATCAATTTTACTTTAGGAGGACTCTATAATGAGTGCAAAATTACACGCTCCAGACGAGCAAATAAAAGACCCACAAGTAGCTCTTACTTTTCTTAAAGAAGGTAACGAAAGATTCGTTTCAGGTAATACAATACCTAGAAATACAAATTTACAGGATATAAAAGTAACTTCAGAAGGTCAAAAACCATTTGCAGCAATTTTAACTTGTGCCGACTCAAGAGTAGCACCAGAATTATACTTCGACCAAAAAATTGGAGATGTTTTCATAGTTCGTAATGCAGGAAACTATGCAGATTTAGAAGCTCTAGGCTCCATAGAATTTGCAACTAAGCATCTAGGTGCTCCACTTGTTGTTGTTGTTGGTCATAGCAAATGTGGTGCTGTATTTACTTCTCACGACAAAGTAACAGGTCTTTCTGAAAATTTACAAACAGTTTTAGATAACATAAGAGTAAACATAGAATCTTGTGCAAGCAAAGAAGAAGCTGTTACAGCAAATGTTAAAGCTCAAGTTGAAACTTTGAAAAACAATCCGGTTATAAAAGAAGTAGGAGCATTAGTAGTTGGTGCCGAATACGATATAGCAACTGGAAAAGTATCTTTTCATAACTAAGTTTTGCTTATTACTACCGTAATTGAATTTAAATAAAAAGTAAACGTATAAGGTAGGTTGTTATATACCTACCTTTTTAAAATTAAAAAAATTAAGATTTTGATTTAAATTACAAATATAAAAAAGGGGGAACAACGTGATAACAGCTCCTGAAACAAATAAAACGGCAACTCACAAAGTTGCATTTCTTACTTTAGCTACAATATTTATAATGGGTTATTTAAATGCTTTATCACTTAGGACAACAGATTTGGGTGTAATGATTACAGCACAATCTGGAAATATAGTATGGTTAGGAATAGACTTTACCCAAGCTATAATGGGACATGGCGAATGGATACGATTTTTTAGTAGAATATCTTTATTTTTAGGATTTGCAGGAGGAGCAGGTTTTGCACTCGCAACAGCTAATATGTTTAAAAATAAACGTGTACAATTTTATTATGATTGGTCAGTTTTTTCAATCCCTATAATTATATATCCGCTTTTTTTACAGTATAATATACCGTCTATTGTATCATTATTTTTATTAGGTTTTCCTGCTGGTGCAACACTAGGTTTTTTTAGGAAATTATACCATTTGGATGTTAATACTTCTATGGCAACAGGTAGTGCAAGATTTGTAGGTTTAGAATTTGTAGAAATGTTACGAAAAAAAGATAAAAAAGCAGTTTTTACTTTTTTCTTATTTTTAATAGCAGTTCTTACTTTTAGTTTTGGTGCTGGTATTTATCAATTTATTCGTAATATTCAGCCTGCGGTTTCAACTCCAGAATATCAATTAGTATCATATACAAACATAGCTTTAATTATATTTTGTGTTATTCCTTATCTATTTTATCCCGGAGACAATGAAAAATAAAATTAGTAAAAGTACCTATCTATTAAGTAAGTAAAAATTGTAAAGATAGGTAGGTACTTTATATTCTACATAAATAAAATATTTTATATAGCTTTCTAAATAATTTTTATAATAAATCAAAAAAAACGTGGATTTCCACGTTTTTTTGATTAAAAAAGTAATTAGTCTTCTTCTTTTCTTGGTAATAAAGTATTACCGGATGGTCCAGAACCTCCATTTCCAGAATTTGAATTTCCTGCTCCTCCATTTCCGCTATTAGGAACACAACATGATGGTATACTAACAACATTTGTGTTTGTTACATTGTTCATAGCATGGTTATTCATAACTATATTTTCTGTATATGTAGTTTTTGCATATGTTCTGTATGCAAAACCAAATAAAATAAAAGCAGAAAATATAGCCACTAAATATTTTAAATTTTTCATAATAATCCCCTTTTTGAATTTTTATTTTAAGAATGTCCTCTTCCATTTTCAGCACGTCTAAAGTTGAACATACTATTTATATTAGGGTCGGAAATATCACTAAACCAAACACATAGACTACCATCTCCCTTGTAATAATCTTCGTTTAGTTCAAATACTAATTTGCCATGTACTGTTTCATATGGTTCTATATATTTGCCAAATAGATTATCTTCTTGAGATTTTAAGCTTTCCCAAAAGCTAAAATTTTTGTAACTAGTTGTTACAGGGTTATGGTTATAAGCAATGTCTAGTCTTATTCCATCTGTAGCGTTTAAATCATACAAAGTCATACTTTGGGTACTTATATTTGTAACATCTGCATTTACCAAAACCAAAATATACCCTTCTTGTGGTTCTATATGTGTTCCATCTTGAAAAGTTAAATTGTCAGTTGTGATTATATTTGTAAATACAAAATCCCAATCCATGAATTGTCTTCTAGTGTTTATCATTTCATTTTCTGGGTTTGTATAATTATCATAATTACTACTGCTTTTATTATTTTGATATGTTTGGTTAGCAGATTGTAGGTTTGTATCGTTTGGAGTTTGTCCACTATTAGAGCAACTGCTCAAGATAGAAACAAAACCAATTATGGCTGACCCTAAAATTAATTTTTTCATTTTATACCTCGTCTAATAATATTTTACCAAATTATTATTAGTAGATATAAAAAATATATGTATAAAAGTATTATATCTATTTCAACACAACAAATCAACAAATTTTGTTTGGTATCAATAGAAAATTAATCAAGCCACTGTTTGTTTAACGATACAGTGTCTTTAAATAAAAAAAAAAAAAAAAAAAAAAAAAA
>WRGD01000049.1 GCA_009787355.1 Defluviitaleaceae bacterium
TTTCCGTATATAGCTATAGGCGATCCATTTATTGTAATGAACATATTCTCAGAAGATTTAATATTTTTTAGAGAAATATCTTATGGACATAAAACTAAGGTTTTGGTTAGAGATACAGTAACAAACGAACTTATTAGAATAGAGCTGAATTGAAAAATCTAAATGTTATTCAAATGACTAATATTTTTAAAAATCTTCATTTAATGTCCTTTGTTTTTATAATAATATTTACATCTTGTAGTAACGATAGCGAAAATTTTAGTATTATAATTGTTGATGAAAACAAAGAAAATTACAATTATATACAAAATACTGCTATAGACCATTTTGGCTACAAAGAAACTGAATTTACACAACAATATAATGAAATATTTTTATTAACTACTGAAATTTCCGATATTGATATAGTTGTAAATGATTATAATAATCCAGTTACCATATTAGAAATTACACCTAGTACTTTTGGTATTAATCAAAATAATAATATTATCTTTACTGGATTTTCTGTTTTTATTCATGATTATTTATTTTTTGCAGATACCAAAGGAATTCATAGAACAAATAAAGATTTTGATGAACTCATAACAATTGTAGAAAATGAACATTTCAGAGAAGATAGAACAGGAGATTTGTTTGATTTAGGTTGGTTACAATATTATAATGGTTTTATTTACTTTTTAGATAGAATAAATTCTATAATATATAAAGTTGATATGTATGGGAATAATCTAACTGTTGTTTTATCCGTTAATCGATTTATAGCTGATGATTCTACACATTCACATCACCATCATGATGATAGTATAAAAATAAGTGAATTTATTATATCAAACAATCAAATATACTTTGTACAAGTAAATCACGGTAGTGCAATGTTAATGATATTTGATTTAGAAAAAGACGATTTTATAGATACACATTTATTCGATGCTATAATACCATCTTTAAGCAATAATGAAAATTATGTATATTTTTCGCAAGATTTTTTATGGTTAAGAAGATTTGATAGAATAAATAGTAAAGTATCTGATATTATTCCAAAAAACAGATTGGAATTACAAGAATCTTTGAATATAACTATTTATCTAACATATAGAACAACAAGCAAAGAATTTATTATATTTACTTTACCTGTTTCAGATGGTGGAACTTATTTACTCCGTATTAATGAAGACGGTTATGCAAGTATTATTCACACTAGTGAGGAGTTTATTTTAAGTACAATAAATGCATTTAATGAATGGATATATTTTGTTACAAGACGACGTAATCCTGAAAATAGAGGGGATAGCACATCTCATTTATATAGAATAAAAAATGACGGTACTAATTTAGAAAGAGTTTTTAGTAATCTCCCTAATGAAAATATATTTGTTCCAGAAGTATTTTTGAATATTTTTTCAGAAGATTTTATTTTATTTAAGGTACACCCTGTTATGCATAATATTTATGCTCTTGTGCGTAATCAAATTACACATGAAATGGAAATAAAATTAATAAATCCTGTAACTTACAATTAAATTATAATAGTGAGTACTAACATATTGCTTTATCAATGTTAATACTCACTATTTTTGTATTTTTTAATACTTTTTTAAAAAACATTCTTTATTTTAAAATCTGCAACCATATCTTTTAACATCACAGAATTTTGTGCAAGATATTCTGATAAAGAAACAAACTGCATTATAGTATTTTCATTTTCTTTACTTATTTCATATATATTATCTACATCTTTAGATACGGAAAATATGTTTTCATTTTGTACAGAAAGGTCTGAAATTATATTATCTATTACATTAGATTGCTGTTTTATTGTTTCATCTATATTTTTAAACGATTTTGTAGTTTCTTTCGACAAATGTACAGTATTAGACAAACTATCTTTGGAATATTGTAAAATATCAGCTGCTTGCTTTGCTTCTGTACTAGCTTTTGTAGCTAGTGTACGTACCTCTTCTGCAACTACCGAAAAACCTCGACCATGCTCCCCAGCACGTGCAGCTTCTACAGCAGCATTTAAAGATAATAAATTTGTTTGAAAAGAGATATCTTCTATAATACTAACTATTTTTGATATTTGAGTATAATTACTATCTAAATCTATAATACTTGTGTCTAACTTTTCCATTTGTAAATTTCCAAGAGTAGAGGCTTCTTTTATTTCTTTTGAAAAATCCTTTAGATTTTTCAAATAATCTTCGTTTTGTTTCATTTTGTCTATTATTATCTTTATTTTGTCATTTATTATATTTACTTTGTTGTCTTGCTCTTTAAATTGGCTACCAAGATTTATACTATTATTTTGCAATTCTTCAGAGTTGGATTCTAATATAGAAACAATACCACTTATATTTTTTATAATACCAGATATAGATGTTACAACAGAATTTACTGCATCTTTTATAACTAAAAAATCACCGTCATAATTTTCAACTATAGAAATATCGAAATTTTTATTTGCCATTTCGTCTAGTATTTCTGATATATTTTTTATTGTAAAACCTATATTTTCTGTAGATTTTATCAAAATATCATTTATTTTTTTAAAATCTTCGTAACTTTCCTTTGTATCTTCATCATAATCATTTGGCTGATTATAAAAACTAATAATACTGTTTTCAAAATTGTATAAGCTGTTTAAGATACTATTTGTTTCATTTTTTTGATATTTTATAATTTTACTAACTCGTTTTTCAAATTTTAGCTGTTCTGAAATATCCATAGACATATTAAAATAAAAAGTAATAGCATCATTATGGCTATACAAAGGCATAAACATATGTTTTTCTATAATTAAGTTTTTTAAGTTTTTTGTGTACGTTTCAAAAAAATATATTTCATGTCTTTTATCTGCAATGTTAAAAGCCTCTATATATTCATTTCCTGTTTTCTTACCCCATGCTTCTACTACAGATTTGCCCAAAATATCTTTACTATAGCCCATAGATTCTACATTTTTATTAAAATATTTTAGATTTCTATTACTGTCGTATAACATAATCGGAACCATAGAATTATCAAAAATAGACTGTATTGTTTCTAAAAAAAAGTTGATTTTTTGTACAATATCAAAATAATCCTCAAATCCTTGTTCTGGCATTCTATAATAAAAATCTCCTGTATATATGATTTCAAAAAATTTATTTATCTCTGTTTCAAATTTTATTTTTTCTTTTGTATTTTTATCTGCTACAAAACGTAATTGTTTTAATTCGTTTGTTTGTTTGTTGTACTTACTGTTCAAAATAGCAAATATTATTTTTAGCAATACTACACAAGCTAGTAATGGCAATGCTATTAATAAAATATTGTTCATATTTTTACCCTTTTTAATATTGTATCTCTATATTTGTTTATATAGTATTATTTAAAAAAGTGTAAATAATTATGTATGTAAGGAAATGCAGTGCAATATACAGGTTTTTGTATATTGCATTTTTAAATCTATTTAAACATCTTTTATCTTAAAATCTGCTACTAAATCTTTTAGCATGATAGAATTACTTGCCAAATGCTCTGACAACGTAACAACTTGTAATATTGAATTTTCATTTATTTTACTAATTTCATATACACCATTAATATCTTTAGAAACATCAATTAAACTATTATTTGTATGGGAAATATCCAAAATAATTTTGTTTATTATATCATATTGGTTTTTTATTATTTCATCTATATCTCCAAAAGATTTTATTGTGTTTTTTGATAAAGATACTGTACTCTCCAAACTCTCTTTAGACTTATTTAATATTTCTTTTGCAGATTTTGCCTCTTTAGAACTTTTATTTGCAAGAGTACGCACCTCTTCTGCAACTACAGAAAAACCAAGACCATGTTTCCCAGCACGTGCAGCTTCTACAGCAGCATTTAAAGATAATAAATTGGTTTGAAAAGAAATATCCTCTATAACTTTTACTATTTTTTGTATTTGTTGATATTCTTCATTTAAAACTATAATACTTTTATCTAAGTCTTTCATTACAGTGTGGCTATTTTTAGAAATTTCATTTACTTCTTCACTACAAACCATTAAATCTTCTATATTTTTAGAAGATTCTTCAATTTTTTCTGTAAGAGAAAATATTTTGCTATTTATATTGTTTATGATAATATTTTGCTCGGAAAATCTACTAGAGAAATCTATACTGCTTCTTTGTAATTCATCCGAATTATCTTCTAGTGTAGCTACAAAATCAAAAATATTTCTTACAATTTTAGATATAGAATTTATAGTAAACTCTATAGAATCTTTTATAACAGAAAAATCACCATCATAATTTTGAAGTATAGAAATATCAAAATTTTTATTTGCCATAAATTTCAGTATTTTGGATATATCATGTATTATAAAACCTATATTTTTTGTAGATTTTATTAAAATATCGTTTATTTTTTTAAAATCTTCGTAACTTTCCTTTGTATCTTCATCATAATCATTTGGATAACTTTCAAATTTTATAATACTATTTTCAAGATTGTAAAGCTCTTTCAAAATTTGATTTGTTTCGTTTGCTTGATAGTTTATTATTTTGGCTACACGTTGTTCAAATTTCATTCTTTCACTAACATCTATAGACATATTAAAATAAAACAAAATTCTATCATTATCAAAAATAGGCATCATTATATGCTCTTCTACAATCAATCTTTTCCCATTTTGTGTTCTTGTTTTAAAATCTACAATCTTGTTTGTATTATTAACTTTATTAAAAGCTGTTGTATATACATCTCCAGTCTCAAATCCCCATGCATCAACTACAGATTTATCTAAAATATCCTTACTGTATCCCATTTGCTCTATTTTTTTATTGAAATATTTCAAGACCCCACGATTATCATAACACATAATCGGAACCATAGAATTATCGAAAATATGTTGAATTTTAGTTAAAAAAACATTAAAATCCTGAACTGTATTTATAAATATCCCAAAATCATCGTATTTTTCGATATTTATACGATAATAAAAATTGCCTGTATATATTTCTTTAAAAGCTTTTTCTATTTCTTCCTTAAATAATCTCGTATCATTATTGTTTTTATTATTTATCAGTCTTTCACTTTGCAATTCCTTTTTTGCTAACATATATTTTTTATTTGTGAAAAAAAGTATTATGCTTAATATTAGACATAATATTATTAATGGTATCATTTTGTAGCACCCGAATCCTTTTAGTGTATTCATATTTATAATAATAAGATATAATATAAAAGTACATTGTGTTTGTTGCACATTGTAGCAAAATACAATCACTTAATAATAAAAATATCTGATTTTTTGCATTTAATACTACAAATATGTCATTATACCAAATTCCCCCCCCCCTTACGTCAAGTAACTTTTACAGATTTTTTGTATATTTTTGATATAAATTAGATAAAGTTGAAAATTTAAATCTTTAAGTATACAATAGTATCGACATATGAAAGGAAAATATGAACATGAAGATACTTAATAGAGCATGAACATTTACAACCTAGGCACCGCAATAAAAAATCTAAGAATACAAAAAAGGTTAACTCAACACGAACTTGCTTATCCCGTAATAAACAGAGCTACACTTTCCAAAATAGAAAATGGACAAGTAGAGGGAGACAAAGATATAATAAAATTTTTGTTTGAAAGACTGGGTTATAAACCAAAAGATTTTTTAGATTTGTTTTACAACGATAGTGAAGATATACAAACACATAAAAAATTAAAAGAGTTGAAAAGTTATACAAACAATACGCATTATATAAGCAAAAATAAAAATAATGTTGAAATTGTAAATAAAATAGATAGTTTAATAAATGAACTACAACAAAACAAAAATTTTATGCAGAATATATTAAATAAACAAATAATTTATATGGCAACTATAGATAATATAGTAAACAAAACATACGGTACAAATGAATTTAATTTTGAAAATATAATAAATAGCTACAAAAATGCTCTAATCACGTAACATTGCCACATTTTAATATAGAAAAAATAAGAGCATATTTTTTTAGCAATTATGAAAGAGCCCTAATTCAACGTATTGCAAATTTACATTTTTTTTACTCAAAAATATAAAGAGGCTATTTACTGGTATGAAGAATTAAAAACAAACATAGAAAACAATTTTGAAAACGAAAAAAACGGAGGCTCTTCTAGATATACGCAAATAATTAATACTTTATCTAGTTGTTTTTTCTTTATAAAAGATTACAAAAAATCTATAGATTTATGTGATATTGGTCTACATTTTTGGAAAATAATAACAAGTACTCTATAAATTATATAGCACTTGTAGAAACAAAGGCTTTTTGCTTTTTACAACTAGGAGATACAAATAAATTTAAACATTTATTTAGAAGAGTTTACATTGCTTTAGGCCTATTTGAATTAAAAATAGAACAAGAACAGCTAAAAAACTATATATGTCAAAACTATGGGAAAGATTTTTGGCTAGAGATAATACCTGATAATTTTTGTTTGTAAAGTAAAAAATAAAACTCCGCTTTTATATATATATATATATATATATATATATAGAGAGAGAGA
>WRGD01000050.1 GCA_009787355.1 Defluviitaleaceae bacterium
ACGTTTAATAACTTCTGTTGTAGCAGAAATAATTTCTTTAATACTATCAGAAAATTTATCACCTGTATAAGCACCATCAACAATAATTTTAGTACAACCCTTAAGGTTTTCACGATGTAAATTGACCATAGATATAGCACCAATTCTATCAGTAATATTTGCGGTTGTTACGGCTATAGCATGTGGTAATCCCATTGTATCTACTGCCATGTGTATTTTTATTCATTTTGTTTTTTTCCAGCATCGTAACCAGTGAAAAGAGATGATATTAATAGCATAATGGAAAAAATTCTATATGAATTTCCTATAAAAGAATTAAAAATACATTTACCAAAATGGATAGAAACTCTGCCACAGGCACATTGCTTAAAACAAAGTATGATTTCTTCTGTAAAAAGTATTTTATCGGAAGGAACAAACAGATTAAGAGAATTAAAAAACAGTGTAAGTATTTTTGAAGATAATAAGTACATAAAAAAAAGCGTACATAGTATAGTATAAAAACTTAACAAAACAAGAAAAAAGCACGATAAAAAAATATGGCATATGATAAAAAATACAGAGAAGCAGCGATAAGATATAAAGAAGCAGGGCATACATTAAAAGAAGTACAAGAGGTATTTAAAATACACGCAAGTACATATTATCAATGTAAAAAATTAAAAGAAGAAACAGGAAATGTAAAAGCAAAAAAAGGATTAACAAAAAAATCAAAGAAAATAGAATTAATAAAATTGAAAGAATATATAGAAAATAATAATGATGCATATTCTCCAGACTTTAATTTAATAGAAATACTTTGGGCTAATATCAAAAAAGTTTTAAAATCTAGACTTAAATTTTTTAATTCTTTTGATGAGGCCTTTTTATCGTGTTTTTAAGTTTCTTTACTATATATCAGTGCAGCTAAAATAGAAGTTAACCTAATAGAAAGTTTGTTCTACAAAGTAATATCCGAAACTACGGCAATGGATATAGCGACTATAAATTAATATCTACAATAAAAATACTAGCAGAAGAAAAAAGAGAATTTGATAAAGTAAAATATGCATTAGAAGAGGTAAAACAAAAAGGTTACGGAATAGTAACCCCAGCAATCGAAGAAATGCGAATAGAAAAACCTGTATTAGTAAGACATGGTGCAAAATATGCAGTAAAAATAAAAACCACAGCACCAAGTGTGAATTTAATAAAAGCTGACATAGAAACAGAATTAAGCCCAATGGCAGATTATGAAGAAGAAGCATTAGATTATATAAATTATATAAAAAATCGGATGGAAGAAGAACCAGAAAAAGTACGGCAAATAAATATACTAGGTAGAAGTATGCAGGAAGTTGTACGAGATGGATTAAAGAAGAAATTATATCATATGCCAGAAGATGCACAAATGAAATTTCAAGATACATTGCAGAGAATAATAAACGAGGGCAGTGGAGGGCTTATTTGTATAATATTGTAGTATAAATAATAAAACACTCATTAATATTTTATCTAATGAGTGTTTTATAGGTTATAACCATATAAACATTGTATGAAGAAAAGTCATAGCAATAAGATAACCTATTAAAGTCCATATTGCTAATCTTTTTTGTTTTTTGTCTTTTGCTTTTTTCATAACAAATAATTCATATAGTACAGCAGATGGAAATACTGTGAAAGCCATAACAGTACAAGCAATATCATTCATTATAAACACTTTTTCCTTTAAAATATTTTTTAAGATTTATACAATATTTCTTTTAAATATTTACCTGTATAAGATATTTCAGATTTTACAATTTCCTCGGGTGTACCCTTTGCTATTACCTTACCACCCATATCTCCACCTTCTGGGCCCATATCTATAATATAATCTGCCGTTTTTATAACATCCAAATTATGTTCTATTACTACAACAGAGTTACCACCTTCTGTAAGACGCTTTAATATGGATATTAATTTGTGTACGTCGTAAGTGCTTAATCCTGTTGTTGGTTCATCTAGTACATATATTGTTTTTCCACTACCTCTTCTACTTAATTCTGC
Source organism: Defluviitaleaceae bacterium (assembly GCA_009787355.1). Classification (GTDB taxonomy): domain Bacteria; phylum Bacillota; class Clostridia; order Lachnospirales; family UBA5962; genus WRGD01. The sequence continues at coordinate 2,029 of WRGD01000050.1, forward strand.
CGCTAATTTTACACGTTGGGCTTCTCCACCGGATAAAGTTGTTGCACTCTGACCTAATTTTATATAGCCTAAACCTACATCTTGTATTATTCTTAGTTTGTCTTGTAATCTTACAAAATTTTCAAAAAAATTAATTGCTTCATCTATTGTCATATTTAAAATATCATTAATATCTTTTCCTTTGTATTTTACATCCAATGTTTCTCTATTGTATCTTTTACCACGGCAAACTTCACAAGGTACATAAATATCTGGTAAAAAATGCATTTCTATTTTTAAAATACCATCTCCCTTACAAGCCTCGCAACGCCCACCGGGGACATTAAAACTAAAACGTCCTTTTTGGTAACCTCTTATTTTAGACTCAGCTGTATTTGAGAAAACATCTCTTATAATATCGAAAATGCCTGTATATGTTGCTGGATTTGACCTTGGTGTTCTACCTATTGGGCTTTGGTCTATATTTATTATTTTATCTAGATGTTCCATTCCTTTTAAATCTCTATGGATTCCTGGTTTTACTTTTGTTCTATTCAAGTCTCTCGCAAGTCTTTTATATAAAACTTGATTTACCAAAGATGATTTTCCAGAGCCAGACACTCCTGTTACACAAGTAAAAACTCCCAAAGGTATTTTTACAGAAACGTTTTTTAGGTTATTTTCTTTTGCTCCTAATATTTCTATAAATTTATCTTTTGTGTTTTTTCTTTCTACTGGAGTTTCTATTTTTCTTGTTCCATTTAAATAACTTGCTGTTATAGAATCGTTTGACTTTAAAAAATCCTCTACAGTTCCAGAAAAAACTATATTGCCTCCGTGTTCTCCAGCTAAAGGTCCTACATCTACAATATAATCACTTGCAAGTATTGTATCTTGGTCATGCTCTACTATTATTAATGTGTTTCCTATATTTTTTAAATTTCTAAGAGTATTTAAAAGTTTATCGTTGTCTCTTTGATGAAGTCCTATACTGGGTTCGTCCAAAATATATACAACACCAACAAGTCCAGAACCTATTTGCGTTGCAAGTCGTATACGCTGCGATTCTCCACCGCTAAGAGAACCAGTAGACCTTGCAAGTGTAAGATAATCAAGTCCAACATCTATCAAAAATGATATACGAGATTTTATTTCTCTTATTATCGGTTCTGATATTAAATTTTTACTATTTTCATTGTAAATCGATGACATAAATTCATATATTCTTTTTATTGTCATTTCTGTAACTTCTGAAATATTAAATTCATTTATTGTAACAGCCAAAACTTCTGGTTTTAATCTATACCCCTTGCAAGATATACAACTAGTATTTGTCATACAACTCTCGTACTCTTGTCTCATTATTTCAGATGTTGTTTCTTTGTACCGTCTGTTTAGATTTTCTAAAATGCCTTCAAAATCGTAGTGGTACGTTCTTTTTTCTCCATCTTCAGACATATATTCTAATTTTATACTTTTAGATACTCCATTTAAAATTATATTTTGAATATTTTCTGGCAAATATTCAAAAGGAGAATATGGGTCAAAATTATATTCTTTTGCCAAAGTTTTTATTATATTACTAGACATACTCTTTTCATTTGAAATAGAATTCCAACCCGGTGCAACAATTGCACCTTCCATAAGGCTTAATTTTGGGTTTGGTATTATTAAATCTTTATCGAATTTTCTATTTACTCCAAGTCCAGTACAAACAGGACAAGCACCAACAGGATTATTGAAAGAAAAAAGACGTGGTTCTATTTCTTCTATGTTAATATTACAATCTGGACAAGAAAAACTTTGACTAAAATTAAAGATTTTTGTGAAATTATCTATCATTATAAGATTTTGAGATACAGAAAAAGCGTTTTCTATTGATTCTGCAAGTCGTTTTTGTATACCATCTTTTATAACAAGCCTATCTATAACTATTTCTATATTATGTTTTTTGTTTACTGCTATTTTTATCTCATCGTTTAAATCGTAAATTTCTCCATCTATACGTATTCTTATATATCCATTTTTTTTTGCTTCGGATATTAATTTACTATGTTCTCCACGTCTAGCTCTTACTACAGGTGCTAAAATTTGTATTTTAGTACCTGTATCAAAATTCATTATACTATCTACTATTTCGTCTATTGTTTGCTTTCTTATTTCTTTCTTACAATTTGGACAATGTGGAGTACCAACACGTGCAAATAGTAGCCTTAGATAATCGTATATTTCAGTAACTGTACCTACAGTAGAGCGTGGATTTTGATTTGTGGTTTTTTGGTCTATAGATATAGATGGAGAAAGCCCTTCTATAAATTCTACATCTGGTTTTTCCATTTGTCCTAAAAATTGTCTTGCATATGAACTTAGAGATTCCATGTATCTCCGTTGACCTTCTGCAAATATTGTGTCAAAGGCAAGTGATGTTTTTCCGCTCCCACTAACACCAGTAAAAACTATTAACTTATCTCTTGGGATTTCTAAATTGACATTTTTTAAATTATTTTCTTTGGCACCTTTTACTATTATTTTATTTAGCATTTTTAAGCCTTCCGTAATTAAATATTTAAAGTTTGTACATTCATATTATTTCTATAATATCATTTTTGCAAAAAAAATAAAAGTATGTAATAATTATCATAATTAAAAATTTAAATATAACAAGGATTTATAAAAATTATGAAAACAAATATAATTTGTATAGGCAAGCTAAAAGAAAATTATTTAAATGAGGCAAATGCTGAATATTCAAAAAGGTTAAAAAGATTTACAGAATTAAATATTATAGAAATACAATCTGAAAAAATATATGAAAATATAAGCCAAAAAGAAGAAGATATTATAAAAAATAAAGAGGGAGAAAAAATTATTGAAAAGTCTTTAAAAATAAAAGATACTGTATTTTTCCCTCTTTTTCCATATGGTAAAATGTTAGATAGTTATGAATTTGCAAATTTACTAGAAAAAAATCCAAAACATACGTTCATAATCGGGGGAACACTTGGACTTAGTAAAGATGTTTTAAACATTGGTAAAAATATCAGTTTCTCCAAGCTAACTTTTTCACACCAAATTATGAGGATGATTTTATTAGAACAAATTTTTAGAGCTTGTAAGATAGTAAATAATGAGAAGTATCATAGATGAAAAATTAAAGTACCTCATTTTTATATCCAACAGCAAAACTATACATTACATCTTCATTCCCATTTTTTAAGTTTAAAAATTCATCGAGTACATTATCTTCAAAATCACTTTGACCAAAGGCAACAACTCCCATATTTAAATAAGTAGCTGTTAAATACAAATTCTGTCCCATATGACCCATATCTAGTAAGGCATATTTATAGCCTCGTTCTCCATATTTTTCCATCGTCCTTTCAAAAATACAAGAGAAAATTATTAAAATAGGAAAATTATTTTCAATATTCTGAGACTTGTAATAATATTTTATTTTTTCTAATGGATTTTTTTTATTTATTAATTCTAGTTTATTGTGTAGTATATTGTAATGATATGTACCATTTTCTATATCTACACCATTATTTACAGCCACATAAACTTCTACTGGATACCTACCACCTGCACTTGGATATGTTCTAAATATTTTTTTGCTATTTTTTAAACCAAATGAGATAGAAAGTAAAGATGATAGAATTTCTAAAGATACACCTTTTGTAGAAAATGACCTTGTACTTTTTCTAGTTAATAAAGTGTGTAAAAAACTGTCTTTCTCTTTGTCAAGTTTCACATCTTCATTCTTTATTAGATTTATCACTTTAGAGTCTGGATATATTTTAAAAGCTGGTTTTGTGCTAAACTCTGTATTAGCTGTATTTTTTCTAGTATTTTCGTGGTATTTTTGTGAAAGTTCATATTTTGGATTTATACTCATAAATTACTCCTTTTTATGGAAAAGGTAAAATTTCTATATTTCTATCTAGTTTTACATTTAATATGTCTTCTACATTTGTATAATCTTCTTCTTTAAAATGTTTTGGATACATATGTGGAAACCATTTCGGAGAAAATACCTTACAAATTTTCATATGTGGTATATTTCTATTGTTTGGTATTGTTACTACAAATGTTTCCATACTTAAAGAGTTATATAAATCTTGTATACAATCATTTATTGTTTTAATATTTTGAGATATTTCGTCTAATAAAATTGTTTCAGACTTTTTTAAATAGTCAAATATTTGTTTAAAATCTTCTATACTTATATTTTCAAAATATTTATGATATACATCTTCTATAGCACTTTTATCTTCTTTTATTTTTACTTCTTTGTAGTAATACTTTGTAACACTAAAGGAGAAACATTGTATACATTCCTTTTGTGCTTTATATATTGCTTTTTCTATACTTACATTACAACTCATACCTATTGTTTTATATTTTTCTCCATATCCAAAACATAGTATTACGTACAAGCCATTAGACCTCCTCGGAAACTAAAAACGAGCTTCAAAATTAATAATGCCACAAATGAGAGACATTCTTAAATTAAAACGTTTACGACGATTACGATAA
>WRGD01000051.1 GCA_009787355.1 Defluviitaleaceae bacterium
AGAAAGAAACAAGTATTGGTTGGAGTTAGAAGCAAAGTATAAACCGTGGATAGATTTTGATAACATGCCTTTCTACAGCGAAGGTAGAGCATGGCAAGGGCAAATGCATATATATAGAATACCATTCTACTATATAGACTATTGCCTAGCACAAGTAGTAGCACTTTATTTTTGGTCGGAGAAACAAGAAGACCATAGCAAAGCATGGGAGAAATACAAAAAACTTGTTAGCTTTGCTGGTACTAAAACTTTCTTGGAGCTTTTGGAGGAAGTAGGGTTGCCTAATCCTTTTATAGCTGAAAATTTAAAGATAATTGCTTCTTCTGTTACAAAATGGTTAGAAAAATAATATTATTCTATAAAAATAAAAAAGTGGCTTTTAGCCACTTTTTTTTCACCTCCTATTAACTTGTAAAATTTTCTATTACTTGTATCACACTCCTAAACTGATTTTGTTCTTCCTCGGAAAGACTATTAAAAATAACTTCTATCATAGCATCTCTTTCATTTTTTGTTATTTTTCTTCCATTTTGTAAAACTTTATTATATTTTAAAATTATCATCATTACTTCTGTAGCATTTTTTCCCTTAACTTCTTCCGATATTTTTTTTATAGCTTCTAATCTTTCAATTTCTATACTATCAAATATAGAATCATTAAACATTACATCTAAATCCATATTATTTTTCTCCTTTGGCAAAGTAGCTTTACTTAGTAAAAGTATCTAAAGCTACTAAACTTTTTTTGGCAGGTATAGATTAAAAAAATTATGTATAGCTATTTTTGTTGAGACATAATCAAACTAAAAAACATTTCCATTAAAGCTATTTTCTCATCCTCCATTTCATCAGACAATGCCAAAATTAAACTTTTCATTTTATTTTCTTCGTTACTTTCAATTATCATTTTAGCTTCTATGTACTTTGTCAATAAAAAAAATGGTTTTTGATATTTTTCATCCAAAAAATAAGTAGCTTGCTTTATATGATTTATAGCATATTTGTTTACGTCTGGGGGCTTGATTGTACTTTTGTTAGCATTAAACATATTTTGAAAATGGATAATTGTTTCTAATAGTTTTAATTCTTCCATAATATACCGTTATTATATTTTAATGTATAGCAACTCACTTTTTAAGTTGCTATACATAGTATATAGTTTTTTCGAGAAGAACACTCGAAAAAAATGTAATAAAAAACAAAAGTAGAGCATTACATGCCAACCTTATTTGGTGGCATAATAAATTTGTACATAGCAAAGTAAAAATTTATTTCTGTGATTTATTTATGTTCCAAAAATCCAAAACCACCATTGTTAAAAAATAAAAACGCAAGTACGGCAAGGATAATTAATGTTTCGTCGCCACCTCCAAATCCAAAGTTACCACCAAAGAGTAAAACTAACAACAAAACAATCCAAAGTAAACTGTTTTCGCCAAAATTAAACATGAATATCCCCCTAATAATGTACTTTGCTTATGCAAAGTATAATAAACTTTTTACCTCAAAAATTATTTTTTAAATTTTTAACTTTCAAGATATACCATATATTATGCCTTACATAAAAAAATGGTTACTTGAATACTTGAAAAATTTTTTAAGAAATCAGCTATTGAATTTTGTTAAAATTACTCAGTGTATTGATACTATATTTATTTAAGTTCTATTTTATGATACTTATTCCCATATATTTTTCTATAGCTTTTGGTATCTTTATACTTCCATCTTCTTGTTGATAATTTTCTAATATACTTGCAAAAAGTCTACCTACGGCAAGACCACTACCATTTATAGTGTGTACATACTTAGCTTTATCTTTAGGATTATTCTTATATCTAATGTTTGCACGCCTTGCTTGAAAAGATTCAAAATTGGAGCAACTAGAAATTTCTACATATCTTCCATAGCTAGGCATCCATACCTCTATGTCGTATGTTAATGCAGATGTAAATCCTATATCTCCACCACATAAAATAACAACTCTATAAGGTAATTCCAAAAGTTTTAATATATTTTCTGCATCTAAAAGTAAACTTTCCAATTCTGTATATGAATCTTCCACAGATGTAAATTTTACAAGCTCTATTTTATTAAATTGATGCTGTCTTATTATACCTTTTGTATCTCTTCCTGCACTTCCTGCCTCTGCTCTAAAACATGGGCTATAAGCACAATATTTTATTGGTAATGTACTACCATCTAGTATTTCATTTTTATGAAAATTTGTAATAGGCACTTCTGCGGTAGGAGACATATAATAATCTGTTTCTGATATTTTAAACATATCTTCTTCAAACTTTGGTAATTGACCTGTTCCAATCATGGAATTACTATTTATAATAACTGGTGGCATCAATTCTGTATATCCGTTGTTTGTATGAATATCTAACATAAAAGATATAAGGGAACGCTCAAGTTTTGCACCGAGTCCTCTATAAAAAGTAAACCTAGAACCCGTAACTTTTGCACCACGTTCAAAATCTAAAATATTTAGCTTTGTTGCTAAAACATCATGTGCCATGGGTTCAAAATTAAATGTTGTTGGTTCTTTAAATTTTCTTATTTCTATATTATGTGCTTCATCTTCTCCAAATGGTACTTTTTCGCTTGGTGTGTTAGGTATGGTTAATAAAAAATCTTTTATTTTACTTTCTAATTCTTTTACATTTGTTTCTATAGTTGTTATGTTATCTGAAAGTTCTTTCATTTTTCTTAATAAATCATTTGCATCTTCACCCTTAGATTTTAAAATAGGCACTTCTTTTGTTAAGGAATTGTGGTTCATTTTTTTTTCTTCTAGTTTTTTTAATTCTTCTAAATATTCACTATCTAATTTTTTAAAATATTCTAAATTGTAGTCTTCACCTCTCTTTTTCAACTTTTCTTTAATTTGTTCCAAGTTGTTTCGTAGTTCTTTTTGGTCTAGCATTTTTTCCTCCATATAAAATTTGTTTAATTCATTAATGTCAATTGATTATCCCTTTTATAATTCTCTTGTAAACTTTTCTAAATATGATATACTATATCATATAATTAATACATAAAACAACGGTGTTTTACACATTTTAATTTTATTTTAAGGAAGGTAAAAAAGATGGAAATAGGAATAAGTACATTTGTAGAAACAACACCATACGAAAACGGAGAAATAATAAGCCATGCACAAAGGATACAAGAAGTAATAGAAGAAATAGTTCTTGCTGATGAACTAGGGCTAGATGTGTATGGAATAGGAGAGCATCATAGAGAAGATTTTGCTGCCTCATCGCCCGCTATAATACTTGCTGGAGCTGCAACAAGAACAAAAAATATAAGGCTTACAAGTGCCGTTACTGTGCTTTCTAGTATAGACCCTGTACGTGTTTTTCAAGATTTTGCGAGCTTAGATGCACTTTCAAATGGTAGAGCCGAGATAATGGTTGGGCGTGGTTCTTTTACAGAATCTTTTCCACTGTTTGGTTATAGTCTTGAACATTACAGCGAGCTTTTTGAAGAAAAATTGGAACTTTTACTACAAATACAAAAATCTGAAAAAGTAACATGGAGTGGAAAGCATAGAGCAGCTATAAACAATTTAGGAATATACCCAAGACCGATACAAAAACCATTACCGATATGGATAGGTAGTGGAGGAAATGCACAGTCTGCTGTACGTCCTGCTCTTCTTGGGTTACCTTTAGTTTTAGCAATAATAGGTGGAAATCCAGAACATTTCAAACCTGTTGTAGAGCTTTACAGAAGAGCTGCAATGGAAGCAAAGCAAGATTTGAATAAAATGAAAGTAGCAACACATTCCCATGGTTTTGTTGCAGACACAGACGAAGAAGCATTAGAAAAGTTTTATTTTTCTACTCACCATGTTATGAGCAAATTAGGACGTGAAAGAGGGTGGCTTCCATATACAAGAGAAACTTACAATATGGCAACTAGTCCAGATGGTGCTTTATTTGTAGGTTCTCCTAAAACTGTTGCAGAAAAAATAATAAAGTTAAAGAAAAACTTAAACATAGATAGATTTTTTATGCACACGCCAGTTGGAACAATGTATCATAAAGATGTAATGAAATCTATAGAATTACTTGCAAAAGAGGTTGTACCTATAGTAAGAAATGGAATTTAGTTATTTGAAAAATAAAATATAAAACACATAAAAAGAGTGGGTTTTATTCCCACTCTTTTTTATTATTTATTTCACTTTTTAAAAATTAACGTCCCATCATACGCCATATAGAATTGTTTGTACCTGGTGTAACACCTTGAGTAGCTTGTTCTGCTCTCCATCTGAAATTATTGTGTCTTACTATATCTCCAGCATTAAAAGATACTGATGCACTCCAATTTGGAACATTTGTAGAAGCTGGGTCAGTTGTATTTGTAGGAGGTGTAGTAGGTTGTGTTACTGGAGGGTTTACTGGTGTAGTTGGTGCAGGATTTACAGGAGGTGTTACTGGTTGTTGTGGCTGTGGAGCAGGCGCTGTGTTAGCTGGTCCTACCAATACCCAAACTCCCCATTGTCCTGTTGTACCAGGTTCTTCTCCTCTTGTCCACCATTGTGCTCTCCATATTTGACCATTATGTATTACTCTATTATTAGCTACAAATGTTGCACTTGCTGTCCATACTGGGTAAGAACCAGGTTGTACTGGCGGATTTGTAGTAACAGGAGGTGCTACTGGAGGTGTAGTAGGCTGTGTTACCGGAGGTGTTGTAGTAACAGGAGGATTCGTTGGTTGTGTTGTTGGTGGGTTTGTTGGAGTTGTTGGAGCTGTTACATTACCACTACCATTCCCTGTAAAGTTTATATCTACAACACGATACCATGTAACATTGTTGTCAGATACGTGCCAAGCTGCCAAAATAACAGCTGGACCACTTCTTCCTGTTGGTAAATTTACTCTATGTGTATGTAATCTATTTGCACTAGTTGGAGCTTGTCCACCATAATTGAACGTTTGTACATGTTCAAAATCTGCAAAGTTTAAAGGTCTATTAAAATCTGTACCAGGACGACTTACATAATAACGTATAGAACTTGTACGGTGAGGAGCTGTAAACCACCACTGCAAGTCTGTAGGTCCACCAGACATATTTGTTCTATGCCATCTGTTAGCACCGTAATCTCTCATTCTTGGAAAACCACCTATGTTACCAGAGTTAGCAGATATAGCATCATTTAAACTAACTGTTCCATTTTCAACAACACGTCCTCTAGCTTCTCCTACAGATTGTGGTTCCCATGTTGCGTTACCCATGTTTGTATTTCTATTACCGCCTCTACTAGAACCAAGATGGGCTCTATCATTTACTATCCAACCATGTGCAAATACATTAGATGTAGATGAGAATATAAGGGCAGATGCAATAGCAGTACCACCTACCAATTTTATTAAATCTTTCTTTGAAAACTTCTTCATAAATATCTCCTTAAATAATATTTTTTTATTATGTAAAATAATTTAAAACAAATTGCTTTTGCTATTTGTCTATTTTTATATCGTTCATGACTTTTCATATCTTAATAGCTAAATCTAAGATATTATTTCCAGTAAAGTTGCACTAAACTAACAGCGATATACAAGTATGCAAATTTACAAATGATTGTATGGTTTGCATACGTACATAATAAAATATAATAAAGGAGATACAAATGCAAAAGATTAGTAAGAAAGATTTAAAGAAGAAAATAGGTACCTTAGCTATTGCTTCTACTCTTATCTTTTCTTCATCTATAAATGTTTTTGCACATGGATGGATAATAAATGATAGAGCTCATCTTGGTTCTAATAGAGGTGGTAATAGAAACACAGGAATGGGAGCAGTAAGATATGAACCACAAAGTGTTGGAGAAGGTGGACGTTTTAGAGTAGAAAACGGAAATACCACACTTAACCATGCAATAGGTGGTGCAGCTGGAGCATTTGGTGCTATGCGTCAGTATGGTGCAAATAGATGGCATAGAACGAGAATGCCAGGTGGTACTACAAACTTACAATGGGTATTTACTCAAGCCCACAGAACGAGTCATATACATTACTATGTAAGTAATCCTGATTTTGACCATACAAGACCATTAAGTTATTCCGATTTTACTCGTGTAGCTTCTTTTAACTATAATGGAAATAGACCAGCAGCAAATAATACAGTACATACACATACAATTAATTTGCCTACAGATAGAAGAGGACCGGGTGCAATACTTGCTGCATGGCATGTTAGTGATGCTGCGGTTAGTTGGTACCGTATTATAGATGTTTATTTTACTGGAGATGGTACAGCAGTTGTTACACCACCAACTACTCCAACAAATCCACCAGTAACTACTACACCAACAAATCCTCCTGCTAGTGGTGGTACAACTACTCCAGCTAATGGACCTAGGATATGGGAAGCTAATATATCTTTTGCAGCAGGGGATAGAGCAATACATAACAATTTGCAATGGCATGCAAGAGTAGCAAGCCAAGGTGTAACACCTGGTACAAATAATGCTATATGGCAAATGATGGGTGCGGCTCCAGCTATGCCTGTAAACCCGCCTGCAAATAATAATAATGCACCATCTAACACAGATGTTCCAACTTGGACAAATGCAGCATCTTTTAATGCTGGTGATATTGTAAGGCATAATAATTTAAGATGGAGAG
>WRGD01000052.1 GCA_009787355.1 Defluviitaleaceae bacterium
CATTATTATAAGGAATTGCTTTTTGTACTATACTAATTATTATTTGCGGTATTTTAGGTAATCCGTGTTGCTTTCTAAGTATATTTACTATATACGTCAGTAATATATTATTTTTATTATCAGAAAAAATACTTTCAATAACTTTGTCATGAATAGCAATTATATTTTGTATCTTTTTTTGCTTTTCTTCTTCTGACAAATGTTTTACTTTTTCTTTTGCCAATTTTGATATATACTTTTTCTTTTTATTCATTATTATTACACCTAAATACAGTAGCCTTTGTTAATTTTAGTATTGATTTATATTCTAACAACTTGTACCCCTCTTTTTTCTTAAAATTAATAAATTCATTATATCATAAACTCAATTTTTGTAGGTACACTTTTATTGTTTCTTTAGATTTAATTTATTCTTAAATAAATCTAAAGAACTTTTATTTAAAGAATAAAGAAAGAATTACATTTCTAAATAAATTTTTCTGCTTGATTTATAAAAAATATAATTGTAAATTAAACTCAATTACTTAACACTTCAAAACACTGAAATAGCACCTGCACTAATTTTTAGCACCTCACTCAAACGCTTATCGTTACTGGCTTTGCCTGTAATCTGTAATCACGACTGGCACCAGTCTATTCCTGTCGTGTTTTTTAGGCTTTACGGTGCTTTGTTTTAACCATTTATTTTGCTATACTGATTTTCCATCGTACCATGCACGGCACACATAAAAAAGAGTTAGCTAATAGCTAACTCTTCCAGTTGTCCTATAAAATTAAAATGTATTTCTATCTTTTGTGGGGAATTTCTCTTACCCTTTTCTTCTCTTTCATGTACAATTATTTTATTTATACTTTCATTTATTAATCCATCGGTTAAAACTTGGACTTTCTTATATTTATTTATTAAGGACAAATATTTTTCTATATTTGTTTTTTCATCTTCAATTTTTTTTATTTCTTTTTCTAAAATTGAACATTCTGTTTTTATTGTTTCACGTTCTGTATTATACTTATTAACTATACTAGTAAATAAATCTTGAGGAATATTCTCTAAAATGTGTTTTTCTAATGATTGATTTATTAATGTTTCTAACTCTATAATTCTTCTATTGAACTTTTTTATTTTATTTCTATTTTCCCTAAGCACAATATTATTATTTTTTATAATATGTTCCTCGATTGTTCTTTTCATTTTCATTTCATCATTTATATCAATAGTTATTTTATTTATGCTTTCTAATATCATTTTTCTTACGTTCTCTTCTTTTACACTATGGGGAGTACACGTTTCAATATGATTTTTTCTATATCTTGAACATATATAATTATATTTAGTTCCATTTTTCAACTTTCTGCTCTGTATATTCATTTTAGAACCACAATCCGCACAATAAAGTAAACCAGTCAAAACATTGGGTTTATATTTACTTTTAACTTTACGTTTACGTGTGTTCATTATTTTTTGTACTAATTCCCATGTATCTTTATCGACAATAGCAGGGATAGCATTTTCATAAATATACCAATCTTCTTTCGGTTTTTGTATAAGTTTTTTCTTTCCTTGATGTTTTTGCCATTTTGTTTTTCCAAGCATCAATTTACCTGTATATGTTTCATTTCTTAAAAACTTTTGTATAGTTGCCGGATTCCAAGCATATGGACTATAATAATTTCTTATTCTTGTAGCCAATCCTGTTCTTTTAAAATGTTCACTTGGACATGGTATTTTTTCATTAAAAAATGTTAGTGAAATACTATACATAGTGTATCCTTCTATTATCATCCTGTACATTCTTCTTATGTTCTTTGCTGCTTCTTCGTCAATTGTCCAGTCTGTAATATCTCCATTATTAGCTATATATCCATAAGGCATTGAACCGCTACAAGGTTTAGCTTGTTCAAATCTCATTTTGAAAATAGAATTTATTTTATTACTAATATCTTTTGAATACCATTCATTAATTATGTTTTTAAACGGAATAAATGTACTATCATCTTTGAAAGAGTCAAAATTATCTGATATAGCAATAATCCTTATGTTATTTTCTTTTAATTTCTCTAAAAATAAACCAACTCTTAAATGGTCTCTTCCTATCCTAGACATATCTTTTATTAAAACAACAGATACATTATTGTTTGCTATTTCTTCTAACAATATATTTAAACTAGGTCTATCCCATCGTGTACCACTATATCCATCATCACTATAATGCAATGTATTTTTCAAACCATTATTATATGCATATTTTTCTAATAGTTCTTTTTGATTTACTATGCTGTTACTATCACCTTTTAAATCATCATCTTTACTTAATCTCGTGTATATTGCCGTTATTTTATTCATTTTTCACCTCCAATATATTTAATTGTTATATATTCGTGGATTTATAATTATATTAATACTTGTCCTAGACGTTTGTTTTTCTTCAAGTCGTATGTAGTTCCATTCTTCCATAACACTTAAAACTTCCTCGAAATCTATATTTTTTATATATCTTGTTTTTTCTTTTAATATTCTTTTAGTAAAATAATATTCACCAAAAGGATTTTTATTTATATGTTTCTTGACATTTGGATTTGTAGATGTTATCATATTTTTTATGATTATTAAGATGTTTTTAACACCTCTAATGGCATATCCGTCCGAGGTTATACCATATACATTTTTGGCTTGTGCTATAAGATAATTCCCTATCTGAATGGCACAAGTTATTTTATTTGCGTCAATATCTTTAATAGTCATTTTCTCTACATCTTTATAAATACTTCCTTGCTCTATTAGTTCGTATAAATGTAATATCGTTGCTATTCTTATTACATTACCACACAGCTTGCCAGCCCAACTAGGTATTTCTTTTAAATCACCTTGTTTTTGCCTTATGCTTATATCTTCATAATACTTTGCAAATATTCTTTTAGCCTCTTTTGTTAATTTTACTGTTCTTGTTACATATTCTCCTGTTAATTCATTATCTGATAAGGATAATAGCTTTTTAATGTTATTTCTATAAATAAGTTCTATATCTTTATTTATTGGAGGTGTATTAAATTTATCACCTTCGTCGTTAAAAGTGGGTACGCTAAATAATAATCTTGCTATAAAGCCTTTATCTTCTAAGCTATCATTATTTACAATACTATCTAATACTTTGTTCTGTACCATAAACAACATACTTAAAGATGGTCGGTCTATTGTTTCATCTTCTCTACCTATTCTATCTGTTTTTAATTGGTCTCCACTATATCCTTTTGTATAAATATCAACATCTATGTCTTTGTTGTTAGAATAGCCACCACTTATTATTTTGTTGAATATACCTCCCTCAGTATCTGCTATTGCTATTGTACCATTATTTTTAGACATAACGCTTACAATCTTTTCAGGAGTTATATCCTTAGCTATTATCCTTTTGTAGTTTAATTCTTTATAATTAGACAATTCTTTTATAGAATCTTCTAAATCCCAGTGCATAAACTCATCAAAAATCTTTTTGAATTCTTCTTCTTTACCTTTGGATTTTCTTTTTGCATTATTTTTTTGTTTTTGCAACGTTTCTACCATTTCCTCTAATTGTTTTTTATTTACTTTATCTTTAGCAATATGTGGTTTTAGAAATTTATTTATTTCATTTTCAAAATCTGTAATTGGTTGCATAATCCTATTAAATACAGGCGATTTCTTACTTGAAGCACTAGCTACATTTAGAATAAATAGACTTGTTGTTTTCTCTATCCAGTCATCTTTTACTACAGTTTCAAACTTTCCTTGTGTTGCAATAGCCATTGCACCTAGTAGAACCATCGCAGGCATACAAACAGGCACATTTAAAGATAGAGATACATCTTGTACATATTTCATTATATTTTTAGGTAATGTGTTTATTGGGAATGTAGCCGTTTCTTCCTCTTCTGCAAATGGTATTAGGTCTTGCCATCTGCCGTTTGTCTTTTTTGTTATTGCTTGTTCTTTTTTTCTTGGCATTTTTTTAAACTTTTCTGAGCTGTAATTCAAATTTTTCCCTCCGTTGTTGTTATTATTGCGTTCACAATGTTTTTTAATTGCGTTTTAATTGTGTTGTACTCACAGCACAATTAAAAACCCTTGTATTTACTGGCTTACACAATGTTTTTTTAATTGCGTTTAATTGCGCTGTACTCACAGCACAATTAAAAACCCTTGTATTTACTGGCTTACACAATGTTTTTTTAATTGTGTTTTAATTGTGTTGTATAGCACAACGCAATTAAAAACCCTTGTATTTACTGGCTTACACAATGTTTTTTTAATTGCGTTTAATTGCGTTGTATAACACAACGCAATTGAAAACCCAATAAATACAAGGGTTTGAGTGTGTTTTTTGCTGTTTTCGTTTTTTTAATTGCGTTGTAAGTAAAATGTACTCGAAACACAATAAACACAAGGTCTAAAGGCTATTTCAAAATTCAATTGCGTTGATTGCGTTGCATTTCTAAGTAAATATTTTTTATATTTTTATCTGATAATACAATAAAATATGTACCCTTTACAATATAACACGGTAGGAATGGCTATATCTAATCCATTATGAAATTGCCCACGCCCCGTTATAGGATTTGTTCTATATCCAAATGGACTTGTTATTCTTCCTGCCATTGTTGGCCATGCAATAGGCACATTTCCAAGTATTAATGATGTTTCTATAGGTAATAACATATTTGTATCACCATACAAAAGTTCTTGTAATTCTGGAAATAGTTCAAATAGTGTTTCTTCATAAATTAATAAGTTTACTATTTCTATTTGATAATCTTCAAGTTCCAGTACTTCTGCTATTTGTTCTACAGTTAAAACATTCAAATCTATTGTTAAATGTATTAATGTAATCTCTTCTATTTCTTCTATCTCATCATATGTATCTAATTCTTCTGCAACATCATCTTCTAATTCTAGTATTTCTACACGTTCATAAAATTCTAATGTGTGCATTAGTTCGTGTAAATGTCTTAAATTATAATCAAGCAAAAATGATTCCCCAAACGATGGATTATAATAGTCTTCTTCATTATCATTCATTCTATCGTTTGCAAAATCTCCATGAAAATAAACTATATAAAAAGCAAAAAATGTTATTATATCTGTTCTTAATCTATTTTCATTTCCTATGTGCTCGTGATAATCTGAATTTCCTATATGGTAGTTGATTCTTGTATTTACTTCTAAATCTAAACTTTGCAAATACAACAAATGTGCAGACATTTGTTCACTTGTTTGCATAGGTGTAAGATTAATTGTACTAGCCATAACCATAAAAAAACCTATAATACACAAAATAAATATAGCTATTTTATTATTCCCGTCTTCATCTTGTTTTCTTAAGTGATTTCTTATTGAGTTTGCTACAGCTATTTTTTTCAAAACTGCACCTATAGCTACAAGTTTAATCACTATCTACCACCACCTTTACCCATAAGTGCTAAATCATCACTAGAAATATCATGATTTATAATAAATCGTTTACTGCCAACAAAGAATATACTTAATCCACGTTGTTTTTCTTCTAACTTTTCTTGTTCTGAAAGTGATAAATTGTAAATCTTAGTTGTTTCTTGCAAATTTATACCATCTGTACCCATTAATATTTTGTATGCTGGTACATCAAGTAATGCTTGTCCATGCATTTTTACACTCGGGTCCAATACGTCTACAACAGAGTGAAATATTACACATAGCCCTGCTTCATATTTTCTAGCACGCTTTGATACGTTTCGAAGATATATTAGTGATTGCGGGACTTGGGGGTCTACCATTAAATATGCTTCATCTGCAAATAACATTACTCTCTCACTTCTATTTCTGCTCATACGCTCCCATGCCCATGTTAGTAGGTTATAATATTGTGCTTTTTTCACATTATCACTTGTAGATTGTAAATCTAATGTATCAAGACATATAAAACTTGAATTTAATTCTACGGTGCTATGACCATTCCATATAAAATTATCACTACCATGTGCAAGTTCTCTAAGCATAATACTTATATCTAAAATATCATTTTTAAAATGTTCTGATATATTGTCATCTTCCATAACTTTAAGTGTATGATTATACAAATCCGTAAAAGTAGGATAATCTGTAGCTTTTAATTTTTTTCCATCTGTATCCCAAAAAATATTAAAGGCATTATAAAGCTGCTCCAATAACTGCTTTAATAATGCCATTTGTTTTGTTGTTATTTCTGGATTATATAACTTAAAAAATACTTCAACCGTTTTAAAATGCAATGCCATATCCATGTTAGACTTATCATCTTTTAAATCAGTTTCATACATTTTTAAATCTTTTGTATCATTTTCATCGTCTATTGGTACAACTTTGAATTGTAATGGATTAACAATAAATTTTCCACCACCTGCATTTACCCAATTACCATTTAGATTATTACATAAATCTCGAAACTCTCGCTCTGGGTCGATACATATAATTATTGTTCCCATTGCATATTCATTTATCATCATGTGCTTTACTACTGTAGATTTCCCAACTCCCGGTACTCCAGTTACAACAAAGTTTGTGTTTGTTCTATCTCCACCACGTTTCCATGGGTCTAGTACAACAAGTCCTCCTTTGCTATTTCTCCCAAAAGGATAACCTTCTTTATCTGAAAATGCACTACTTGCAAACGGAAAACCTTGTATGAATGTAGATATAGGCACATTTCTTTCTGTAACATTAAGTATTTCATTTTGCGGTATACCATTACATAAAACAATAAAAAATCTATAATTGCTGGAAAGCACTTAGTTTTATACTGAAAAAAATAAATCAATACCACAAGCCCAGTAATGGCTT
>WRGD01000053.1 GCA_009787355.1 Defluviitaleaceae bacterium
TTAATTGCTTAAAATCTTCATTTTTTAGTTTCATCGCTTTTTCATATCTAGTCATTTTTCATCCCTTGACCATTTTACTCTTTTTTATATTTTTTGTTAATAGTTTCCAAGGAGGTCTATTAAAAAACAGTTTTATATTTCTGTCCATGATTTTTCTCCTTTTTTTTTTTAAAAAAATTTAATTAGTTACAAACCATATTGTACAATCTAAATTATATAAATTCAAGGTATACTTGGATACGTAAATAACAAATTTATATATTTTTTGTTTTTATTTCATGAGTTTGTAGTGTCGAAAAAAGTTAATCATTTGACTATATCAAAATTTAGTAATATAATTTTGTTTTAAAGAAAATAAAAAGTTAGACAAACAAAGAGGTTTTTTTAAATGAATATATCAGAAATTTTTGGTAATATGGTGTTTAATGATGAAGCAATGAAAACAGCTTTGCCTAGGGATACATACAAGGCACTCAAAAACACAATAAAAAATGGTGTTTCTTTATCTCCAGAGGTTGCAAAAGTTGTTGCAAATGCTATGAAAACATGGGCAATAGAAAAAGGTGCAACTCATTATACACATTGGTTCCAACCTATGACAGGTATTACAGCAGAAAAACATGATAGTTTTGTAACCCCCTCTGGAGATGGTGTAATAATGTCTTTTAGTGGTGATTCTCTTATACGTAGCGAGCCAGACGCTTCTAGCTTTCCATCTGGTGGATTGCGTGAAACTTTCGAAGCACGTGGTTATACAGCTTGGGACCCTACTTCTTATGCTTTTATAAAAGATGGTGTTCTTTGTATACCTAGTGCTTTTCATTCATACAGTGGTGAGGCTTTGGATAAAAAAACTCCATTACTTCGTTCCATGGAACTTATAAATAGACAGGCTCTTCGTATTTTGAAATTGTTTGGGGATACAGATGTAAAAGCTGTAAACACTACTGTTGGTGTAGAACAGGAGTTTTTTCTTATAGATTCTTGCACTTACAAAAAAAGACCAGATTTAATGTTTTGTGGTAGAACATTGTTTGGAGCAAAGCCACCTCGTGGACAAGAGTTAGACGACCATTATTATGGTACTTTAAAGCCTAGAGTTTCTAAATTTTTAAAAGAGCTTAGTCAGGAACTTTGGAGCTTGGGAATATATGCAAAAACTCATCACAATGAAGTTGCACCATCTCAGCACGAACTTGCTTGTGTTTTTACAAATGGAAATATATCTGCCGACCAAAATCAACTTGTTATGGAAATATTAAAATCTCTTGCGAAAAAACATGATATGGAATGTTTATTGCATGAAAAACCTTTTGAAGGTGTAAATGGTAGTGGAAAACATAATAATTGGTCTATGTCAACAGATACTGGAAAAAATTTGCTTGACCCTGGCTCTAAACCATATGAAAATAAAAAATTTTTAGTTTTTATGTTGTCCGTTGTAAAAGCACTCGACGAATACGGTGAAATATTGCGTGCAAGTGTTGCAAGTGCAGGAAATGATAACAGATTAGGTAGTAATGAAGCACCTCCTGCTATTATTTCTGTTTATCTTGGGTCTGAAATAGAAGGTATACTTTCTTCATTTGAACAAAAAATTCCATATGTTTCTATAAAAAAAGAGGATTTAGGTCTTGGAATTAATTCTATGGCACATTTACCAAAAGATACAACAGATAGAAATAGAACATCTCCTTTTGCTTTTACCGGAAATAAATTCGAATTTAGAATGCCGGGGTCCTCTACATCTATATCCGAGCCGAATTTTATATTAAATACAATAGTTGCAGAATCTCTTATGCAGTTTGCTGACTATTTAGAAAAGGAAGAAGATTTTGAAGTTGCTGTAACAAATTTAATATCTGAAACAGTAAAAAAGCATAAGCGTATAATATTTAATGGAAATAATTATTCTAGTGATTGGCTTATAGAAGCTGAAAAAAGAGGATTAAAAAATCTTTCAACAACAGTAGATGCATTACCTGCACTTGTTACAGAAAAAAGTATAAATCTTTTTGAAAAGCATAAAATTCTACAAAAAAATGAGTTATTACCGAGATGTGAAATAATGCTAGAAGATTATGTAAAGCATATAAATATAGAAGCTAGAACAATGATAGGTATGGTAGAGCGTGAAATTATACCATCTATTTTTAAATATGAGAAAGATTTAGTAACTCTTGCTATAAATAAAAAAAGTCTTGGATTAAATATTGTTTTAGAAGAAGACATATTAAAAGAAATATCGAACAATACAGAAAAATTAAAAGTATCACTTACAAATTTGAAAAGTAATATAGATAATATACACAAAGAAACTATTTTACTATCTGCACAAAATTGTAGAGATTTTGTAGTAAAAGAAATGGAAAATCTAAGAACTATAGTAGATAATTTAGAAGGTATCGTATATAATTGGCCTTTTCCATCATACGCAAAAATTTTATATAGTGTTTAATAATAAAACCTCGGGGGCTATACCTCCAAAGCCCCAAGGTTTTATTCTACTAGGAGGTAATATGAAAGAAGATTTAAAGAGTAGGTTATCTGGAATGAGCTATTATGTTACTCAAGAAAATGGTACAGAACCCCCTTTTAACAATGAGTTTGATGATTTTTTTGAAAAAGGTCTATACGTCGATATAGTAGATGGAACTCCTCTTTTTACAAGTATGGATAAATATAATAGTGGTTGTGGTTGGCCAGCTTTTACAAAACCAATACAAAAAGAAGATTTGCTTTATAAAGACGATTTTGCTTTTGGTATGAAAAGGGTAGAAGTAAGAAGTAATACAGCTGATAGCCATTTGGGACATGTTTTTGAAGACGGTCCAAAGCATTTAGGTGGTCTTAGATATTGTATAAATTCTGCCGCACTTAAATTTGTACCATATGAAAATATGGAAAAAGAGGGTTATGGAGATTATTTATACTTATTTGAAAATAAAAATTAGCTTTTTGTTTCCAAATACTTGTTTGTTTTAAAATTGAAAAAGTTAGGCATTTGCCTAACATACATATTTTCATATATAAAGAAAGAGGTTCTGTTTTAATGATAGAAAGAAGAAAATCGAGAGTAATAAATGTTGGTGGTGTGAAAATAGGCGGTGATAATCCTATAGTTATACAATCTATGACAAATACAGATACAAGAGATTATAAATCTACAGTAGTACAAATAAATGCATTAGAAGAAGTTGGATGTGAAATTGTAAGAGTAGCAGTTCCAGACATAACAGCAGCTGAGGCTATAAAGGATATAGTAAAAAATATAAATATACCACTTGTAGCAGATATTCATTTTAACTATAGATTAGCACTTATAGCAATGGAAAACGGTGTTTCTGCATTACGTATAAACCCCGGCAATATTGGGAATGTAGAACGAACAAAAAAAGTTGTAAAAATGGCAAAGAAAAAAAATATACCAATACGTATTGGTGTAAACAGTGGTTCATTAGAAAAAAAATTGGTAGAAAAGTATGGAATTACTGCGGAAGGGATGGTAGAGAGTGCCTTAAATCATGTGAAAATATTAGAAGAACTAGATTTTGAAAATATTGTAATATCTCTAAAATCTTCTTCAGTTTTACGTACTGTAGAGGCTTATAATTTAATAGCAAAAAAAGTAGACTATCCACTTCATTTGGGTATAACAGAATCTGGAACTGTAAAAGGTGGTTCTATAAAATCATCTGTAGGTTTAGGAGTTATGTTGTTTGGAGGTATTGGTGATACAATTAGAGTTAGCCTTACAGGCGACCCATTGGAAGAGATATATACAGCAAAAGAAATATTAAAATCTTTAGGTCTACGACGTTTTGGGGTAGAGTTTGTTTCTTGTCCAACTTGTGGGCGTACAGAAGTAGATTTAATATCTATAGCAAATAAAGTAGAAGAATTATGTTTGAAATTAAAGAAAAATATATCTGTAGCAGTTATGGGTTGTGTTGTAAATGGACCAGGAGAGGCAAAAGAGGCTGATATAGGAATAGCAGCAGGAAAAGGTCAAGGAGTTATCATAAAAAAAGGTAAAATAATAGCAAAACTACCAGAACACGAATTAGTAGATGCTTTAATGAAAGAAATTGAAAATATGTAGTTTTTAATAAAAAATAACCGCTTAATAGTAGAAATTAGCGGTTATTTTTATTTATTTAGTTACTAAAGGGTTCTGTAGATATTTTTTGTTTATGTGGCATAAAAATAAAGAATGCAAACAAAACGATTGCAACAGCTATACCAACTATATTACTAATTGTTGCTGGTAGTGTAAAGCCTTCTGGTGCTTGGAAAATATAAGAAATAGATATAAAACTCATAAATGCTGCTGGTACAGATGCTATCCAATGAAATTTTTTATTTGTAGCAAGCCATGCAGCTCCAGTCCAAAGTGCCATGGCTGCCAGTGTTTGATTAGACCATGCAAAATATCTCCAAAGTACCTGAAAATCTAAGAAAGATATTATAAAAGCAAGTGCAAAAATAGGGAAAGATATTATACAACGCATTTTTAAGCTAGATTGTTCTATTTTAAAAGCATCAGCAATTAATAGTCTTAAACTACGAAATGTTGTATCTGCACTTGTTACAGGAACTATAAAAATTGCTATTACAACAAGTACGATACCCCAATTACCAAGTAAATAATCACTAAGATAATTTACAACTCCACCAGCCCCCCCCATTGTACCAACACCTTGACCAATTAAGAATCTATCACCTACAACAGCCATAGCAGCCGCAGCCCATACAAGAGCAACTACACCTTCAATAACCATTGCACCGTAAAATACTCTTTTGGATTCGGTTTCTTTGCTCATACAACGTGCCATCATAGGTGATTTTGTAGCATGGAAACCAGAAACGGCACCACAGGCTATTGTAACAAATAAGAATGGAAAAATATTAAGTCCATCCGCATGAGGAAAGTTCCATGTAAATTCCACCATTTGTGTTGTACCATTTGCTACACCTATAAAAAGACCTATTAAAAGTAAAACAGCCATAAATATCATAGACCCCGATAAAATAGGAAATATTTTAGATATAAGTGCATTTATAGGTAATATAGTGGCTAGGATAAAATAACCCATAAGTATAAGCATCCACCAAAAAGAACTATGACCATAAAAGTCTGCAAGTGGTACCCGAGATTGTAACCAATCTGCAGGAGCTAGGGTAAATACAACTCCAACAAGCATAAGTAATACAAAAGAAAATAAACGCATAATATTACGTGCATTTTTTCCAAGATAATAGCCTACAAGTTCAGCTATACTCATACCATCGTGTTTTAAAGAAACGTAACCAGATAAAATATCATGAACACCACCTATAAAAAGTGTACCGAAAGTTATCCATAAAAATGCAACAGGTCCAAACATGGCTCCCAAAATTGCCCCGAAAATAGGACCAAGACCAGCAATATTTAGAAACTGGGTAAGCAAAACTTTCCACCAAGGTAATACTTGATAATCAACTCCATCTGCTAATCTAACTGCAGGAGTTGGGATTTTGTCATCTGGTCCTACTATTCTATCTACAATGGTGCCATAAGTAAAATATCCTAAAACTAAAATGGCTACACAAACTAAAAATGTAATCATATTATAAACCTCCTTATAATTAATTATTTTAAAGATACAATACAACATTTCGTTAGTTATTGTCAATATTTTTAGAATGCTATATATTGGTTCTTTATGTTTTGAAAATAATTATAAGGAGTAAAAAGCTATCTTTAAAAATTTGTATTAAATTAATACTCCAATTTTTTTTAGTAGTATTCTAATCCAATTAGCAATTTCTAAGTCTACCATACTATGTATTATTGTTCCTAAAAATATCATTAGAAAAGCAAAATTTAAAAATGCAGAATCTACAGGCAAATTATTACCAAATTGAAAAATAACTACAACTATAAGCTCTGCTACTGCATGTATTAGAGCAATAATAAAAGAAAATATACGAAGCCTTACACCACCAAATGTATTCTTGTTTATTTTGCTAAGATAAAAAGCTCCCAAAATAGCAAATATAAGATGACTAGCAGCACGCAATACAATAACAATAGGAAATCCAGCAATAAAAAAACCTATTGTAGTGCCAATAGTAACACTTATAGCAATTTTGGTAGACATAAACATAGCTATAAATATCACAGCATGGCTAGCAAGTGTAAATGATGCAGGAGGTATAACAACTCTAATAGGCATCCACATAGGTATCATTGTACCTATTGCAATAAGTAATCCCGAAAGTGTAATATTAAAAACATAAGAATTTCTTTGGATATTTTCCATAAAAATATACTCCCCTATTTAAAATTAATTTACATATGTCTTGACATATGTAAATTATACTGTTAGTTTTTGTAAATGTCAACTATTTATAATGTTAATTTATTTTTTGTGAAAATCAAGTGTAGTTATATGTCATGTCTTTTTCACGCTTTAACTACTTTTTCACTATTAAAATATTCATTTACTTTTGACTAGATATTAGACAACTTCTAAAGTTGTCTCAGATTGAAGACAAACAGACTTTTGACGAGTTATTTAAATCAAAAGTCTGTTTTTTGATGTTAAATAGAGGAAATATGTATTGGATTTTATGAAAGTAATGAGAGTAAGATAAAAAAACAAAGGATTATCCCAAAGTTTATTAGCGAATTTTTTCAAATTCATACATGAAAATAAGAGGTTTAGCTCCATAGTAACTTTGGCTAAGCCCCTATGTTTTGCATAACGCATACCGTGTATTTCTTTAGCATCTGCAAATACTCTCTCAATTGTTTCACTACGTTTTTTATATAAATTTCTGTAAGGTATAATAGACATGTCCAATAACTAACAAAATAAATAAAAATATTCGATAGAAAGAGAAAAAGGATATTAAAATAAATGATATTAATAAATAACGAGG
>WRGD01000054.1 GCA_009787355.1 Defluviitaleaceae bacterium
AGTATCGGGAATGGATAGCCTATCCGAAGAAGAAAAGATGGCAAAAGGCTTAAATCAAAGTTTAAGCCACCATGACTTTATGGTTGGTTCTGAGTGTTTAGATATAATAGGAAAAACTCAGGACGGAGAAGAAGTCCAAATTTTCAAAAAGGGAGAGTGGGCTATTCTCTAAAAAATTTAGGAGGGCTTTAACCCTCCTAAAATCTGCTCATAAATCTGCACCCAATAATAAAATAAAAATGTGAGTTTCATTATGTTAAGATGCCGTATTGCTTTACTATAAGGTAATTTCACCTGCTGCTATTATTTTTTGTAAAGCTAATACACAAGTTATTTTTACCCAAATAAATTAATATATACACAAGTAGTAAAATAAAATTAAAATGTTTGGGCTTTATTTCATTTTAACTAACTCTATATTATTTTTATTTTTTTCTTCTATTTTTATACCATTTATCGTAGCTCCTATTAAAATAACATTACATATTATATTTATCCAAACAAAAAATATCATAATACCAGCCACAGAGCCATATACCTTTGCCATATCAGAAAAATTTCTTATATAAATATTAAAAGCAAAGCTAGATAAAAGCCAAAATATAACGGTAAACAATGCTCCTGGCATATTTTCTTTTATAGTAATATTTTTTTCTAACGATATTTTGTTTATTAGTATAACCGAAAAAAACATTATAAAAATACTAATGCAAATTGCAATAATATTATATATAGTAATTGTAATATCGTTTATAGGTAAGTATCTTG
Organism: Defluviitaleaceae bacterium; assembly: GCA_009787355.1. Classification (GTDB taxonomy): domain Bacteria; phylum Bacillota; class Clostridia; order Lachnospirales; family UBA5962; genus WRGD01. The sequence continues at coordinate 769 of WRGD01000054.1, forward strand.
AAACAATGTGGAGTATTTTACTACCAAATATTACACTAACACTAGATAAAACTACAGATATTGCAAATATACCTACAATAAAAAAACTATGTAAATATATTTTCAAAATATTACGTGTTTCATTTTCTCCATAAGCTTTTTTTAAACCAGATACAAGATTTCTAAATCCACTTGTACTACTAAAAATTGTAATAGCAAGACTAATAGATAGTAATTTTGGTCTTTTTACTTCTATTATCTCGGACCAAAATACTTCTATAATACCGACTATCTCTACTGGTATAATACCTGCAAAATTGTTTGTAACTATATGAAAATCTATATTAAAAAATCCAAGCAATGTAAGCAAAAACATAAGTAATGGAAAAAAAGATAATACTAGCTTATATGTCATATCGTTTGCTACCTGAGAAAGTTCATTTTCTCTAATTTTTTGGATAGTTTTGAGTGATGTTTCAAAAAAATTGTGCATTTTACCACCATTTTAATTTTATTTTATACCAATTATCAAAAAGAAATTCACTTGTCGATATTTTTATTACTTTAATATTTGTTATTTTTTTTTAAATAATGTATAATCTCATAATCAAAAATTCAAATGTATAACTTAAAAGTAGAAATTTAAGCTAGTAAAAGGAAAATACAATGCAAGGTATTTTATTAAAATACGGAGAAATAGCCTTACGTGGCAAGAACAGATATATTTTTGAAAATAGGCTAATAGATATTATAAATTCAAAAATACCAAAAGAATACAAAACAAAAAAAGAGCAAGGTAGAATATTAATAGAATCGCCAAATAAAATGGATTATAATTTTATTATACCAATCCTTAAAAACATTATCGGTATAACATATATTTGCCCGTGTTATATAATAGATACTAATAATATTGATAATATTAAAGAGGAAGCCACAAAATATTTAAAGGAAAATTATACTCAAAACTATACTTTTAAAGTAAAGTCAAAACGTGCAAATAAGAATTATCCTCTAAATTCTATAGAAATATCTAAAGAAGTAGGAGGATATATTTTAGATAATATAGAAAATGCTACAGTAGATGTTATAAACCCAGAAGTAATTTTGAATATAGAATTGCGTTCTAAAACTTATATTTTTTCCAAAATTATAAAGGGTATTGGTGGTTTGCCTATAACTGGGGGTGGGAAGGCTCTGCTTATGCTTTCTGGTGGTATAGATAGTCCGGTTGCAGGTTTTTTAACAGCAAGACGTGGTGTAGAAATAGATGCTATTTATTTTCATGCAAGCCCATATACATCCGAACACGCAAAACAAAAAGTAATAGATTTAGCAAAAATTATAAAAGGTTTTACATCTAAAATGAATTTGCATATTGTTAATTTTACAAAGTTGCAATTATTTTTGTACGAAAATGTACCAAATAATCAACTTACGATATTTTTAAAAAGAGAAATGTTAAGAATATCAGAGCAAATAGCAAAAAACATAAATGCACAGGCAATTGTAATGGGAGATAGTATAGGACAAGTTGCAAGTCAAACAATATACAGTATGGCAGTAATAGATGAGGCAGCAAATGGTATATCAATAATAAGACCTCTTGCAACATACGACAAACAGGAAATAATAGACATAGCAGTAAAAATAGATACTTATCCATTATCCATTTTGCCATACGAAGATTGCTGTACAATATTTGTTGCAAAACACCCAACAACAAGACCTCATTTAACATTGATAAGAAGATTTGAAAATAAATTTTCGGACAAATTAAACGAATTAAGACAAAACACAATAGAAAATGATACCCATGTTATGGTTATATAATTTTTTAAAATTAGAAAAGAGAAAGGTAGAAAGAAATATATGCTTTCAGATGCAATAAAAAAGGCACTGATACCAGTTTACAAACTACGATACATTGTGCTTATGATTAGTATTATTAATATATTTATTGGGCTTGTTTCTCCATTTTTGATGAGCAGGCTTATAAACGATTTAACATACAATGAAGGAAGAAATGCCTTATTTATAATAGGTTCTATTATAGCTGCTTATATTATTTACTTTTTTTTAGATTGGGCAGAAGTATATCAATGGAAAAAAATGGAGAATTTAGGAGCTGGTATTGTACGTGGTTATTTATTTTCCAATGTTTTACACAAGAGTTATAGATTTTTTAAAGATAATTCTATAGGAGATATAAACAACAAAATTATAAATGATTCTGCTCTTTACGCAAAAAATGAAATATCTTCAATTCCAACAGTTTTGTTAAATTTAGGTCATATAGTAATCATATGTATTATACTTTTCACTATAAATTTCTATATGGCAATTGCAACAGTTTTGTTTTCATTTATATTTTTCTTTGTAAATATGTATATTAACAAAGAGTTAAGAAAAAGTACAAAGTTAGAAAGAGAAGCTTTTTCTAAATTAACAAATGTAGCAAATGAGACTCTTATGGGCATTAATACAATACAGCTATATTCTGTAGAGCATTTTTTTGATAAAAGATTTGAAAAAAATGTAGAGGAATATGAAGAAAAATTAATAAAAAATCAATTTTTTGCAGGTCTTTTAAAATCTTCTACCTATACCCTTATAGGAGTAATGACAATTGTTGCTATATTGGTAGGTTTGTTTTTTGCAAATTTAGGTCATGTTTCAATTGGAGGAATAGTTGCATATTATTTATTTTTACCAAGACTTAGTGAGCCAATAAAAAATCTTGCAGATTATAATATAGCAATTCAAACAGCAAAAGCAGTTGAAGATAGGCTAGAAAAACTTTTAGTAACTGAAAAAAGAGAAGATGATGATTTAGAAAAAATATCTAATATAGATGAAATAAAGTTTAGAGATTTATCTCTTACTTATCCAGAAAGTGAAGGTAATGTTTTAAATAATATAAATGCTACTTTTAAAAAAGGTGATTCTGTTGCGATAATAGGAAGATCTGGGGCTGGAAAAACTAGTTTACTTAGATTATTAAAAAAGCAACTGGAACCAACAAGTGGAGAAATACTAATAAATGGCAAAAATAAAACACAAATAAATAGGCAAAGCTATATAGATAGAGTAGCAGTTCTTAGCCAGCAAGTTTTTATTTTCGACTCTACACTTCAAGAGAATATTTCTTTTGGTAAAAATTTTCCAGAAAAAAGAGTAAGGGATGCAGCAAAAATAAGCTGTATAGACCATTTTTCTATGGATGAAAATTCTTTTGGACTATCTGGAGGAGAAAGACAGAGAATAGGACTTGCACGTGCACTTGCTTGCGATTTTGATGTACTTATATTAGATGAGCCTACATCAGAATTAGATTCTAAAACAGAAGACCAAATAATAGAAAATTTAAAAATGCTACAAGAAGAAAAACAATTTATTATGATAGTCGTTACACATAGTGATAATGTTTTAAATAAATTGTGTAATAAAAAATTAGAGCTTTAAAATAATGCCCCCTTTTTGGGGGCAAAGTAGTATAGGAGAAAAAAATGAACGAATATATATTACAAACTTATAAAAAATATGGTGTTACTTTTGTAAAAGGAGTTGGTAGTAAACTCTGGGATAACAATGGTAAAGAATACATAGATTTTGCAAGTGGAATAGGGGTTGTTTCTATTGGACACAGCCACCCTAGTTGGGTAGAGGCTTTAAATATACAAGGTTCACAACTTAGTCATACCTCAAATTTATTTTACACATTGCCTGGTCAAAAACTTGCTGAAAAATTATGTAATATTACTAATATGGAAGCAGCTTTTTTCGCAAATTCTGGAGCAGAAGCAAACGAAGGACTAATAAAACTTGCAAGAAAATATAGTAGTGATAAATATGGAAAAGGTAGGCATACTATTGTAACTCTTATAGATTCTTTCCATGGTAGAACAATGGGATCATTGTCTGCTACTGGTCAAGAAAAGTTTCATAAACATTTTGACCCTTTTACTCCAGGATTTATTCATATAAAAGCAAATGATTTACAGGAGCTTAATAGTTTAAAAGATAGAACAGATATTTGTGCCTTTTTAATAGAGCCTATACAGGGAGAAGGTGGCGTTAATCCTTTAGATTACGATTATGTAAGAGAAATAGCGAATTTCTGCAATAAAAATGATATATTACTATTTGTAGATGAAGTACAAACAGGTTCAGGGCGATGTGGTAAATGGTTTTGTTATGAATATTTTGATATACTACCAGATGCTATTTCTTTTGCAAAAGGAGTGGGTGGTGGTATTCCTATAGGTGGATTTTTGGTAAATAATAAACTAAAAAATATACTAAGTTATGGCGACCATGGTACTACTTTTGGTGGTAATCCTCTTTGTTGTAGCGTAGCTCTTGCCACTTTAGGAGAGATAGAAAATATATTACCAAATGTAAATGAAAAAGGTGAATATATAAAAAGCAAAATAGAAAAAATGAATCTAAAAAATGTAATAAACATACGTGGAAAAGGTCTAATGATAGGTGTAAAGGTAGATTTACCTACAACCGAGTTAAACGAGAAATTTTTAGAAAATGGATTAGTGCTATTAACAGCAGGAAAAGATGTAATAAGATTTTTGCCAGCTCTTAACATAGGGTATGAAGAAATAAATATAGGGCTTGAAATATTTGAAAAAGTGATGCGTAAAGTATAAAATACTAAATTTAGCTAAAACTATACTAATGAGTAAACAGGAATTTACTTTTTGCTCTACCGGTATATTGCAAACAAACGAAAACATTTATTTACATAAAATGTTTTCGTTTGTTGTTACAATGCCATATTAATAAAATATTAAATAATCGCATTGGAGGTTTTTGTGAAACGTAAACTCCCTATTTTTAGAGAAAAAAAGAACACCGAAAACATGAAAACAAATATAAAAAATTTTGACGACAACATATATAACCATTGGAAAAATCCCACTTTGGATTATGCACATATGTTTTTTATACCCAAAATTTATATTTTTGTTATTGTTGCGATACTATCTTTTAATACACATATAATAGCTACTGAATTATCTTTGGAAGCAAAAAGTGCAATTTTGGTAGAACCTACAACAAAGCAAGTATTATACGAACATAATCCACACGAGATATTACCACCAGCAAGTGTAACAAAAATTATGACAATGCTTCTTATATACGAATCTGTAGCAAATGGTAAAATATCTTGGGAAGATGATGTTATAATAAGTAGCCATGCTGCAAATATGGGTGGTTCTCAAATTTTTTTAGAAGAGGGTCAAACACAAAAAGTAAAAGAGTTGACCAAGAGTATTATTATAGCCTCTGCAAATGATGCAGCAGTAGCTATGGCAGAACATATAGCAGGTAGTGAGGAAAGTTTTGTTATACTTATGAATGAAAGAGCAAAGCTACTTGGAATGGAGAACACAAATTTCGAAAATGCTTGTGGTCTTGATACAGCTGGTCATACTACAACAGCTTATGATATAGCACTTATGACTGCCGAACTTATTTTGAATTTCCCAGAGATAAGTGAAACAGCTTTGATATGGATGGACACTATTACACATAAAACAAGAAGAGGTAGTCAAGAATTTGGGCTTACAAATACAAACAAGCTAATAAAAAGCTATAGTGGAATAACAGGACTTAAAACAGGTTCTACATCTTCTGCATTATTTTGTATTTCTGCTACTGCAAAAAAAGAAGATTTGAATTTAATATCTGTTATCCTAGGTGCTCCTTCTTCCAAAACAAGATTTAATGAAGCGGCAAAACTGCTAGACCATGGCTTTGCTAATTTTGCAATTGTAAAAGGCGAAGAGCAAGGTACATTAAAAGGATATGTAGGAGTACACAAAGGAAATGTAGACCAAATAGAGTTAGTTGTAAAAAATCAGGTAAATGCTTTAATACCAAAAGGTGAAGATGTAGTAATAACACACGAAATAGAAACACTAGATTTTTTAAATGCTCCAATAAAAAAAGATACAAAAGCTGGAGAAATAATATATAAAAATAATGGTATAGAAATAGCAAGAGCCGATTTAGTAGTTTCACAAGATGTAGAAAAAGCTTCATTCGGGCATATGATAAAAAGATTGTTTTTTAATTGGAACTAAAAAAACTCCTCCTTTTAAACTATTTATAAAAGGAGGAGTTTTTTTATGTACAAATTAGTCTCTTAGAGCTTCTTCGTTAACAGTCCAAATACCGAATTCGTATTGAAGAGCATCTCTAACTCTGTTAGTTCTTCTAGCATC
>WRGD01000055.1 GCA_009787355.1 Defluviitaleaceae bacterium
GAGAAAGAACAGGATATCAAGGAAACAGAGCGTCAGGAGAAAGAACAGGATATCAAGGAAACAGAGCGTCAGGAGAAAGAACGGGATATCAAGGAAACAGAACATCTGGTGGTTACGGAAAAGATATCTATGATAAAGATAAAGATTTAGATAAGGATAAAAAAACAGCTACTAAATCTTCATCTAGTAAAAATACTCCTGTTATTGAAGGAGCGAAACCAGCAGTAGCAAATAGAAGATTTACAAATAAACCAAAGCAAAACCTTTTTTCTAAAAATACTAAGAAAAAAGGTGGAAATGATGAAGCACAAATAACAGCAACGCAAAGAAAAAAAGATAAAAGGAAAATAAAAAAGAGAAAAGAAGAAGAGGAATTATTAGCGGCTCAAGCGGCTGCTAAAGCTGCAGAAAACGATATTAAAACAATAAAAATAGCAGGAAGTATTACCGTAGGAGAGCTTGCAAATAAACTAGGAAAAGGTATACAAGAAATAATATCTCCTCTTATGAAAATTGGTATTATGGCAAGTATAAATCAGGAAATAGATTTTTATACAGCTGCTAAAATAGCAGAAGAATTTGATATTCTTGTGGAGCCTTTAGAACAAATAAATATATTGGAAGAAGCATTTGGAAAAATAGAAGACAAAGAAGAAGATTTAAAACCAAGACCTCCAGTAGTTGTTGTAATGGGTCATGTAGACCACGGTAAAACTTCCTTGTTAGATGCAATAAGAAAAAGTCATGTAGCAGATGGAGAGGCTGGAGGTATTACACAACGTATAGGTGCATACCAAGTAGATATAAACGAAAAAACAATTACTTTCTTAGATACACCAGGACATGAAGCATTTACAGCTATGCGTATGCGTGGTGCACAAGTTACAGATATTGCAATACTTGTAGTTGCAGCCGATGATGGTGTAATGCCACAAACAGTAGAAGCTATAAACCATGCAAAAGCAGCAGAAGTAGAAATAATTGTTGCGATAAATAAAATAGATAAAGATGGTGCCAACATGGATAGGGTAAAACAAGAACTTAGCGAACATGGTATTGTTCCTGAGGATTGGGGAGGTAGTGTAGTTTGTGTTCCTGTTTCTGCAAAGAAAAGAATAGGTATAGATGACTTACTAGAGGCAACTCTTCTTGTTTCCGAGTTAAAAGAATTAAAAGCAAATCCAAATAAAAGAGCTATGGGTACTGTAATAGAAGCAAATTTGGATAAAGGAAAAGGACCAGTTGCTACTGTTTTGGTGCAAGAAGGTAGCCTTACAATATCAGAGCCCATTGTTATTGGTGCAACACATGGTAGAGTAAGGGCAATGATAGACCACAAGGGAAATAGAGTAAAAAAAGTTGGTCCAAGTACACCTGTAGAAATAGTAGGACTTGGAAGTGTTCCAAAAGCGGGTGATATACTATATGTTGCAAATAGTGAAAAACAAGCAGCACAAGTAGCATCTAGTATGGTAGAACAAACACGTGAAGAAATGATAAAACAAAGGGCAAAAATTTCATTAGATGATTTGTTTAACCAAATAAAAGATGGAAAAATAAAAGAGTTAAACTTAATAATAAAAGCTGATGTACAAGGTTCTGTGGAAGCAGTAAGAAATAGTCTTGAACGTTTGTCAAATGAAGAAGTGAAAATAAGAATAGTACACAGTGGTGCAGGGCAAGTTACAGAAAGTGATATAATGCTTGCAAGCACTTCATCTGCTATTATAATAGCTTTTAATGTTAATTATGATGCTACTGCAAAGCAAATAGCAGATGAACAAAAAGTAGATGTAAGATTATATAGCGTAATATACAATGCTATAGAAGATATTTCAAACGCTATGAAAGGTATGCTAGACCCTATTTTTGAAGAGAAAATAATAGGACACGCAGAAATAAGACAACTATTTAAGGCAAGTGGAACAGCGATAGCAGGTAGTTATGTAACAGATGGTAAAATTTCTAGAAATTCCAAGGTTAGACTTCTTAGAAATGGGAAAATAGTTCACGATGGAGAACTTTTAGCTTTAAAACGTTTCAAAGATGATGTAAAAGAAGTTGCTACTGGTTATGAATGTGGTATCTCTTTTAACAAGTATAATGATTTGTTAGAAGGAGATATAGTAGAGGCTTATGTAATGGAGGAAGTTACTAGATGAGTAGGCGTATAACAAGAATAAATGATGAAATAAAAGAACAAACAGCAGTCTTAATAAGAGACTTGAAAGACCCAAGACTTAATTCTTTTATTACGGTTATAAGAGCAGATACAACACAAGACTTGAAATACTGCAAAATATATGTAAGTATAATGGGTACAGAAGAAGAAAAAAAAGAGAGTATAGAAGTATTAAAAAATTCAAGTGGCTTTATAAAAAAACAATTGGCAGTAAAAGTAAATTTAAGACAAACTCCAAATTTAATATTTTTATTAGATGAGTCCCTAGACCATGCAATGCGTATACAAGAAATATTAGACGAAATAAAATAAAATGAAAAATAATATATATGATATACTTGAAATAATAAAAAAATCTGAAAATATTGCTATAGCAGGACATATAAGTCCAGATGCTGATTCTCTTGGTTCTTGTTTTGCTATGGCATATTGCTTACAAAAAATCGGGAAAAATGTATCTGTTCTTTTAAATGACTTTGGGAATAAATATAATGTATTACCCGGTTTTGAATTTGCAAATAAAAGTATAAATCCAGATTTGTTTATTCTAATGGACTGTGGAGACGTTAATAGAGTAGGAAATTTTTTAGATTTATTTAAAAATACAAAAAGTATTCTTATAGACCATCATATCAATACTGGTTTTGCAGATTTCAATTTTATAGATGAAAAATCATCATCTACTTGTGAAGTTTTATATAATATTATAACAAATTTGTGTGAATTAGATAGCAATATAGCTACTTGCTTATATGCTGGAATTGTTACAGATACTAGTGGTTTTAGAAATTCTACAACATCTAAAACTATGCAAATAGCAAGTGAATTATTAAAATATGATTTCGATTCTGAAAATATATACGAAGTTCTAATGTACAAACAAAGCTTGCATCAGTTCCAAGGATTTATGAGTGTTGTGGCTGATTTTAAAATAGATATTGAAGCAAGTATTGTGTATACAATAGCAACGAAAGAAAAACTTGAAAATCTTAATATAACAAAAAATGATTTGGATGGAATAGTAAACATTTTCAAGAGAATACACGATATAGAGGTATATTGTTTTGCTTACGAATTAGACAATGGAGCGACAAAAATAAGTTTGAGAAGCCATAATTTTGATGTTAATAATATAGCAAAATTTTTTGGTGGTGGTGGACACAAACTTGCAAGTGCTTGTATATTAAATATGTCTCCAAATGAAGCTATGGAAAAAATAATAGAAAAGTTAAAACAAATAGTATGATAAACGGTGTATTAAATATAAACAAACCAAAAGGTTATACTTCGCATGATATTGTAAATATAGTTAGAAAACATTTTAATACAAAAAAAGTAGGGCATACAGGTACATTAGACCCGAATGCAACTGGTGTTCTACCTTTATGTTTAGGAAAAGCAACAAAACTTTCTAGTTTTATTATGGGTAGTGATAAAATATACAGAGCAGTTTTGATTTTGGGAATTTCTACAGATACACAAGATATTACAGGCAAGATATTAAATGAATTGAGTGTTAATTTAACGAAAAAAGAAATAGAAGATGTAATAAATTCTTTTGTAGGAGAAATAGAGCAGATTCCCCCTATGTATTCTGCTATAAAAATTGGTGGTAAAAAATTATATGAACTAGCTAGAAAAAATATAGAAATAGAAAGACAGCCAAGAAAAGTAATAATACACAATATAAAAATTTTGAAATTTTTGAAATCAAATGAAATTGAAATAGAAGTACATTGTACAAGTGGCACATATATAAGAACTTTGTGTAATGACATCGGAGAAAAACTTAAATGTGGAGCAACAATGGGAGATTTAATAAGAATTAAATCTTCTATTTTTACAATAGAAAATTCTATAGAAATATCAAAACTAGAAAATTTGACCAAAGAAGCTTTAATAATGCCAAATGATATTTTTGAAAATTATAAAAACTTAATTGTAAAGGATAATTTTTATAATTTTTTGAAAAATGGGAATGCTTTGTATCCATATCAAATAAAAGATATACCGTATCTTGAAAATGGTGAGATTGTAAAAATATTTAGTATGTGTAATACTTTTTTTGGTTTGTATAAATGGGAGTCTGAAATGTTAAAAGTTCTTGTTTACATTGGAGCTTAAAATGAATAATATACAAATAGCTATAGATGGACCGACTGGTAGTGGTAAAAGTACAGTTGCTAAAATGCTTGCAAAAAAATTAGGCTTTATATATTTAGATACAGGAGCTATGTATAGAGCAGTTTCTTTATATTTTATAAGAAAAAATATAGATTTTCAAAATGAAAATAAAATAAAAGAAGAACTACAACATATAGAAATAAGTATACAGCATAAAGATAATGTACAGTATATTTTTCTAAATAATGAAGATGTTACAGAAAAAATAAGAGAAAACGAAGTTTCAAAAATAACTTCAAAAATATCTGTGTACAAATCTATACGAGAAAAGTTAGTTTTTTTACAAAAAAATTTAGCAAAAAATAAGAATATAGTTATGGATGGTAGAGATATAGGAACAGTTGTGCTACCAAATGCGAGCCTTAAAATTTTTCTAATAGCAGATATTGATATTAGAATAAAAAGAAGAGAAACGGAATTATTAGAAAAAGGACAAAAAATAGATTTTCAAGACTTAAAAAAAGAAATAATAGAAAGAGATGAGAGGGATAGTAAAAGAAATATAACCCCTCTTATGAAAGCCAAAGATGCTATTTTAATAGATAGCACAAATCTTACAACTATAGAAGTTGTAGAAAAAATAGAAAAATTAATAAATATAAAAAATCAATGATACTTTTTGAAACGTTTTTCATTTATTTTATTAGTGAAATGGATACATAGTTTGGAGGTTTTTAATGGAAATATTACTTGCAAAAACTGCTGGTTTTTGTATTGGTGTAAAAATGGCTGTAGACAAAGTATATAACAAAATAAACGATGTAAAAATGGCAACATATGGACCAATAATCCACAACAAACATGTTACAGAAGATTTGAAAAACAAAGGTGTAGATATAATAGACAGCTTTGAAAATGTAACAGACGAAACTGTTGTTATACGCACACATGGAGTTCCTCCGAAAATTTACAACTTTATGGATAAAAATAGTATAAATTACGTAGACTATACTTGTCCTTTTGTGAAAAAAATACACAAAATAGGTGGAAAGGAAAAGATAAAGGGGAATAAAATAATAATAGTTGGAGATAAAGAACATCCAGAAATAATAGGTATAGATGGTTTTTGTGGAAATGAAAGTATTATTATAAAAACTTTAGATGAAGCTCTTTCTTTAACTCTAGACCCAGATTTTTCTTATTCTGTCGTTGTTCAAACTACTTTCCAAAACCATGTTTTTGAAGAAATTGTAAATGTTTTAAAATTAAAATCTGATAATATATCTATTCATAACACAATTTGCAATGCAACACTAGAAAGACAAGCAGAAGCAAATGAGCTTTCTAAAAAAGTAGATAAGATGATAGTTTTGGGAGATAGATTAAGTGCAAATTCCAACAAATTATATAAAATATGCAAAGAAAATTGTAAAGATACATACTTTGTTGAAAGTATTAATGAAATAAAGTTGAATATTTTTCAAACTAGTGATAAAATAGGAATAACTGCTGGAGCTTCCACACCTCTAGCTGTAATAAAGGAGGCTATATCCACAATGAGCGAGATTGATAAAAATGATATTGATAAAAAAAACCAAACCTTTGAAGAAATGCTTGAAGATTCTTTTGTTGAACTACATACAGGAGATGTTGTAAAAGGTACTATACTACGTATTACTCATAATGAAATATCTGTAAATCTTAACTACAAATCTGATGGTGTAATAACAAAAGAAGAATTATCTGAAAACCCGAATATAGATTTAAAATCTATGTATAATATTGGAGATGAAATAGAAGTAGCAGTATTAAAAGTAAACGATGGCGATGGAAATGTTATGCTTTCTAGAAAACGTATAGAAGAACAAAAAAACAAGGCAATTTTGGAAGAGGCATATAAAAATAATACTCCCATAAAAGGTAAAGTAGTAGATGTTGTAAAAGGTGGTATTATTGCTTTAATAAATGATACTAGAGTTTTTGTACCATCTAGTCAAATGAGTAGCCGTTTTGTAGAAGATTTAAGCCAGTTTAAAGGCAAAGAAATGCTATTTAATATTATAGAATACAACAAAGAGCGTAACCGTGTAGTTGCAGGTCGTAAAGAAATAGTGTTAAAAGAGGAAGCAGAGAAAAAAGCACAAATGATAGAATCACTTGAAGCTGGAATGGATTTAGATGGGAAAATATCACGTGTTGTAGATTTCGGTATTTTTATAAATTTAGGTGTTGTAGATGGTCTTGTGCATATTTCTGAAATAAGTTGGAACAAAAGCAAAAAAAGTTTACCAGCTTATAAAGTTGGAGACATTGTAAAAGTAAGAATACTAAAATTAGATAAAGAAAAGCAAAAAATAAGTCTTTCTATAAAAGAACTTTTACCAAATCCTTGGGACGATGTAGAAACAAAGTATGAAAAAAATTCTATAGTAAAAGGTAAGGTTGTAAGAACTGCAAAGTTTGGTGCTTTTATAGAATTAGAAGAAAATATAGACGGTCTTATTCATATTAGTCATTTATCTATGCGTCGTATAGAGAAACCAGAAGAAGTTTTAAAAGTTGGTGATGTTATAGATGTGAAAATACTTGAGATAGACAAAGAAAATAAAAAAATAAGTTTATCTAAAAAAGAAGCTGACCAAGAGCTTGGTATAGTAGAAGAATCTTTAAATATTAATAATTCTAAGGTAGAGCCTGAAATAAGTGAAAAAATAGAGAATGAAGTAAAAACGGAGAAATAAAAAAACTACCTAAGTAAAATTAAATTACTTAGGTAGTTTTTTGTGTGTGCCGTGCATGGTACAAATCTAGGTGGTGCAAGTCCACTGTAGGGACTTGTCGTAGCCAACTACTAGCGAAAGGCAAGAGCGTCCA
>WRGD01000056.1 GCA_009787355.1 Defluviitaleaceae bacterium
TCCACATTTCATCAATTTGTGCTTGTTCAACCTGTTGCCAAGATATAATTTCTACTACGGTATCTGATATATCAAGGTCTTTAATATATCTAATATTGGTCATGTTCTAAAAGTGTGAAACGAGAAAATGTAAAGGAGAGTTGAACCAAATAATATTAATAGCTAAATTTATGTCTAAACTTATAGTTTCTTTTGCTGGAGTTTTAATTATTGTAGAATAGGAATAGAATGAAAAATAGTAAATTATTCATTTCTTTTAACATGATTTATATCCAACCAATAGCATTATTATAACTTTTTCTTCCTTAGACAAGTTTAAAAATTGTTCAATATAATTATATCTTAATCCTCCTATGTAACAAGTCGATATACCATATAGCTGACAAGCTGTAATTATATTCATAGCTGCTAAAGAAGCATTCTGTAACAAAAAATTTGATAGGTGAGGTTCTTTATAGATTGTGTTTAATTTCTCCTTGTTTGTGGTAACTAAAAATATTAAAGGTGCATTTTTAACACTCTCTTGATAAAAAGTTGCCTTATAACAAAACAATATATCTTTTTTATCTAAAATTGGTACTATAGATATACAGTTTACTCCTCCAGCTTTAGGAGCGGAATTACCTACATTTATCAAAATATCTATTAAAGATTTGTCAATTATTTTATTTGAAAAATTTCTTTCACTCTTTCTACTTAAAAATAGTTTATCAATCAATATTTCATTATCCCACATATTTTCAACCTTTCAAATGATTTTTTGTAAAAAATAATGCTAAGAAAAAACATAATTAAGGATGATATAAATAAAATTAAAACTGTTACCCATACATCAAAAATCATCCGACTTCCTGATAGACTATATTTTATTAAATCAAATAAATATGTTGTAGGTAACAGCTTTGAAATTAACTGTATAGATAAAGGCAATATTTGTATAGGAAAAACAATACAACTAATGATAGGTAATATACCTACAAGAGTAAAAATAATTGCATCTGCTTTTCTTAAATATAATGTAATTATAACCATAACTGTTCCTAAAATAAAAGAATGTAACATCATTAAAGTAAACCCTATTAATAAGAGAGGAATATTGACCACACTAGTATCTATTATTAATATAGCTAAAATATAGAACACAGTTATGTATATAATAGATTTTATACATAGATATATAAACCATCCAATTATTATAGAAATATATTTAATCGGAGTAAGTAATATCTGTTCCAACGTGTTTAAATATAACTCTCTTTCCAATAAAGTTGCTAAATTTTCAGATATATTAAAAAAAATAAATCCAAAAAAAGCTATTACATAATAGTTATTTATATGTTCAGTTCCTACAAAGTAAGCAAAATTTTCATAACTTGTATTGCCTTCTAAAAACCATACAGTAAGAATAAGAGGTAAGAAAGATGTTATAGGTAAAATAATTTCAAAAAAAATAACTTTATTTTGTCGGATAAAATATAAAAACTCTTTATTTATTATACTGAAAATTTCTTTATACATTAAAATCTCCCATTTATTTTAAACTTTCTTATATATCTGTTAGTTAATAAAATAACTAATATCAAAGATATAACACCAGTTATTAATAAGTATAGTGCTTCATAAGTTAATATAATTGCTACATTAATTTGGTTTGAAATTCTAGCTAAACTTATCATGTGGTAAAGACTATTAAGTCTATTTACACTATATATAAACTGACTAAAAAAAGATATGTCATAAGTCAATCCTGAAAATATCATTAAAGAGGCTAAGATAACTTGTAATATTGGAAATAAATTATGAACATTAATACACAAAAAAGATACTAACATTGATAATGAATAATAGAATGGAAATCCTAACAATAAAATATAAGTTATCATCAAAACACTTAGTTGTGTACCAAATGTAATATTACTTATAAAAATTATAAAAACCATAGATACATATGCTTTTAAAATAAAGTATATACTTGAGTTTATAACAAAATATATAATATTTTTCGGTACAAGTAAAAGTTGTTCTAACGTACCTCTATCTTTTTCTCTTTTTAATATTACTCCATTTCCCCAAATTATTTGACTTATAAAAAACCATATTACTATTCCTTTTAAATACCATTCTATTTCTCTTTGTAAATTGAAAAGCCTCACTGTAAAAAATATAGGAATTATAGTGAAAATAGGTGTTAACATGCCAAAAATAAAGTTACTTCTATATCTATAATCTTGTAAAAAAGAAATTTTGAGATTTTGAAACATTTCAATCACACTTTCTCTATTAGATGACTAATAACATATTCCAATGTGATTTTCTTTTCACTAATAGATATAATATCATCCATATTAATCATATTAATAAATTCACCTATGTTAATAGTAGATGAATCTTTTTTAGTTACTATTTCATACAAATATCCGTTATTGTTTTTAACATATTGAACTCTATCTACATTTTTTAAGTTTATAATTTCCTTATATTTATTTTCTGAAATACTGTTTTTCAAAAGTATAGAAATTACAGTGTCATTAAAATATTTTTTATATACATCTTTAAAAATTCCATTTTCGACAACTCTTCCTTCTTGAAGTATACATAACTTATTACATAAATCTTCGGCATCAGTTAAATTATGAGTTGTCAATATTATAGTCTTATTCTCTTCTGCATTTACTTTAATTAAAAATTTTTTTATTTCTAGGTTAGATACTACGTCTACACCATTACTAGGCTCGTCCAAAATTATAATATCTGGATTGTGAAGTAGTGCTTTTGCAATTAATAATTTTTGTTTCATACCTTTTGAATATGTTTCGACTAAGGAATCTTTTCTTTCAAACAAATTCAAAAGTTTGAGTAAGTAAAACATTCTTTCTTTAAGCAATTTTTGATTATTTTTTGAACTTATATTATAAAAAGAAGCAAAAAAATTCAGATTTTCCATAGCAGTTAACCTGCCATATAAAGAATGTTCGCTACCTATAAATACGCCTATTTTATTTTTTATAATACGCTCATTTTTGCTATAAGTCATACCATTGATTAGTAATTCACCAGAATCAGGTAAAAGAATATTTGATAATATACGAATCAATGTAGTTTTGCCAGCCCCATTAAGTCCTATTAGAGCAAAAAAGTCTCCATGCTCTACTTCTAAATTAATATCTTTTAAAACATTTATTGATTTATTTCCTGACTTAAATGTTTTGTTAATATTTTTGGCTTCAATTGCATTCATGTTCTCCTCATTTTATTTATAGTTTGATTTATTAATCTAAAGCTTTGCTACATATATAATAATCGTTTTCAAACTGATAATTTACTTCTTTTGACAAAGATTTTAAAGAAACAAATTCATAATTTTGTGTATTATTGAAAAAACAATTAGAAATACTACCATCTTCTGTGATATTTATTAATAAATTATCACAACTTTGTTTAGGATTTTTTTCATGTATATAACAAGGCATCATAATATTAATTGGAAGTTTATCAGCATCTATAATTTTTTTGATTTTTTCATATACATTTATATAATCAAAAATGTTTAAAGAATCCATAATTTTGTTCCCTAAAATGTATTGTAATCTCCAATACAAAATTTTTATATCTTTTAAGTATTTTAACATATATTCAATTTCGTTAATATTCTGTTTCGTTATCATAGTAACTATTGATACAGGTATATCTTCATTAACTAACTTATCCAAAATATTTGTTATTTTTTTGAAAGTCCCCTCTCCTCTTAAAAAATCGTTTGATTTCTCGAACCCATCAATACTTAATTGAACATTTTTAACATTACATTTTTTAAACTCTTCGATTATAGAATCATTAATCAAAGTTCCATTAGTTGCTATAGAAACAGCATATTTCTTTTTACTTGCATATTGCAGTATTTCTATGAAGTCTTTTCTTAATAAAGGCTCCCCACCTGACAATTGAACACCTATCAATTTTTTTTCTTCAAAATCATCTAGTATATGTTTTACTTCTTTAGTAGTTAATTTCTTTTCACTAATATCATTATTTATAAATACGCAATGCTTGCAAGATAAATTGCAATCATAAGTAAGATCTATACACCCATATAATGGAGATTTGTATTTTTTCATCAACAATATATCCTTTCTATAAGCTTTTTCATAACCTTTATAGATATAGTTTTATACCATCTAGGTTTATTTAAATAATCTTTACTTAACAAGGATAACTTTGCGATTATATAATTATTTTTTTCAGTTTGACTGTTAAATTCAATATATTTATCTAATCTTTTTATTTTGAAAATTTTTCCTAATATCTGATTAGGAACTATTCTATAATCCAAAATAGGATTATTGTCTCCTTTAGTATAGATGGTATTGTAATTCTTAATAACTACTCTATGACAACAAAGCTCATTATAAAAATTTAATAAAATAATATCTCCAATTTTAATACTATTATAATCAACTCTTTTTATATATAAAAATGTATTGTCGAGAATTAAAGGTCGCATACTCTCTGAACCTGTTTTCGATTTCAATGTTATTACATCATAATTTTCAAAAGCTTGTGTAATTATCAGTATAATTTTTTCGTGATTCATTATTTATCGTATCTACTTTATTTTTTATATACTCACAATGGTAATAATATTTTGCAAGGCAATCAATTTCTCCATAACCTTTGCATAATCCTATCACTTTGTTCTTATTCCAAATTTCCAATAAATCATGTTCAAATATATTTCCTAAAGGCACTCCTAGTTCACTACACGTTACAATGTCCCCCTCAACTGTTATTGCAAATTTTCTTGGTTTGGTAAAATTGTTATCTCTATTATCTGTATATAAATTAAATAAATCTTCTTTATCACAATCAATTGTGATATTCTTTTTACCTAATAATTTTCCTATTGGAATTTCTTCTCGAATTATTTCAGGGATTCCTTTAATTTTTAAATATTTCGATATATCATTGATTTCATTATAGTTATTCACATTTTTTACTATACAAGCACTTATTCCTACACCTTCTGTACTATTTACTATATCTAATGCATTAAAAATTTTAGATTGAACATCAGAACCCATTATTTTTTTGCAAGTTTCTCCATTAAAAGAATGAATGCTAATTTGAACCCATTTTATACCACATGATATAATGTGATTTATAGTTTCTTTATTTATTAATGTTCCGTTTGTAGTTAAAGTAACAATAAATTCGTTTTCACTTAATTTTTTAACTATAGAAAAAAATTCTGGGTGAATCATAGGCTCACCACCACTTATAGAAACATACATACATTTAACTCGTTTTAATTGCATAATAATTTTATCTAGGTTTTTCATATTTATTTTATGAAAATCTTTTTTTGATGAGCAATTAGCACTACAAAAGTAGCAATCCAAATTGCAATAATTCGTTATGTTTAGCTCACAGCTAATAGGTAAATTCATACGTTATTCTCCTAAGCACAAACTTGTTTTAAATTCATCATTTAGATATGCCATGGCTCTACAACCTTTTGAACATATATCAACAAGAGAACAATCCTTGCATTCTACATTTAGTCTATAGTTATTTCTCCATATATTAAAGACTTCTGAATTTCTCCATATATCTTCAAATGATGAATCTTTAATATTTCCCGCTACCCAATCTTTATTAGTTAGCAATGCACAAGCAGTAATTTCTCCATAAGGATTTATATTTGCTTGTAGAATACCTGCACCACAGCCATTAGAATTTTGATTTTCAAGTTCTGTTTTTTTGTTATAAAAGCATGGCAGTATAACTTTTAATTTATTTTCAATTACATTGATATTTTTGTTTAATTTTTCTAATGCTTCATATTTTTCTATATGACTAGGCATAATCATATCCTCATTATGACTAGCCATTCCGAGAGGAAGAATAAATTGTACTCTAAATAAATTAACTCCCAAAGAAATTATAAAATTTGCAATCTCACTAAGATATTTATAATTTTTTTTGTGTACAACTGTTGCAATGATTACTTGTATCCCTGAATCTACAACTTTTTTAATACCTTCAATAGTGCGATAGAATGTATTTCGCCCTCTTATGTATTCATGTAAATCTTTGTTATGACCATCCAAGCTTATTTGTACACTACTTATTCCAAACTTTTTAAACTTATCAACCGTAGTATCATTTATCAATGTGCCATTTGTAGCTAGAGATATTTTGAAATTTTTAGTTGAAGCATGATTTAAAATTTCGTAAAAAGATTTAGCTAGAAGAGGTTCTCCTCCAGCAAATTCTAAACTATAAATTTTTAATTTTTCTAATTCATCTATTATCTCTATAATTCTTTTGGTATCAATCTGTTCATTATGAATGTATTCTTCGGTATTTAATTCTCCACAAAAACAGTGTATACATTTTAAATTACATCTATATGTTAAATCCCAACAAATAAATAGTGGAGAAAACAGCTTTTTATTCATGCAAAATGCCTTTTTCTTTAAATGATTCAAATGCCTCATCTACAAATTCTATAATTTGACTTTTTTCAGACAAATTATATTTAGAAACCAATATTTCAATTATTTGATTATAACTATTATTTTCATCTAATAACTTCAATATTTCATTACCGGTCTCATTTAATTCATGTAACACTCCTTGGGATGTATCAAATATAATCCCATCTTCAAATCTATATATTAAATTGTTATTTAGTTTCATAGTATTTTTTATTTCGTATTAATGAAATTATCTTTTATCATTATACGTCCTTTCTTTAATATTATATTTTAAAAACAGTCAAAATATATCTAAAGTTAACAATATATTTTGACTGTTAGCTTATTGAGCTTGAGAAATAGAATTGCAACCAGTTTTACTCATACATACTGATATGCTCATAGTAACAACTGTAGGTTTTTGCATTTTCATAAGCTAATACCTCCTTTCTTCTTTGACAATTTTTTATTTATTACAATAAAAATTATACATTAGTAATTTTACTATTACCATAGACAAATTTGTCTAAAGTTAAATTTACAAAAAGAGACACAGAAAGTAAAGTAGACTCAAAAAAGTGAAAAGCCTAGTAAATGACAATGAGTTATTTACTAGGCTTTTCACTATAGAACAGCACATTTAAAACTTGCTTTTAAAATTCTTTATTAATAAAAAAACACCCAAAAAACATATAATATAATAAATTTTTCTAGTGCTTGTTTTAATTCATATTTTTATAAAATGTTTCAATATTACCTTTCTAACCACTTTGTAACAGCATCTGAAATAACTTTCAGATTTTCTGCTACAAATGGATTAGGTAATCCTACCTCTTCCAAAAGCTCCAAGAAAGTCTTAGTACCAGCAAAGCTGACAAGTTTTTTAT
>WRGD01000057.1 GCA_009787355.1 Defluviitaleaceae bacterium
TATATATATATATATATATATATATATATAGAGAGAGAGAGAGAGAGAGAGAGAGAGAGAGAGAGAGAGATGGCTGTCTATAACATAGGACAAGTAATAAAAAATTTGAGAATACAAAAAGGAATATCGCAAGAAGAACTTGCATATCCAGTAATAGACAGAGCTACATTGTCTAAAATAGAAAATGGAAGAGCTACTCCAAATAAACAAACAACTCAATTTTTATTTGAAAGATTGGGAATTCCTAAAATAGAAAAATATTTAGATTTTTTTATAATACAATCAGAAGAACAAATTAAAATAAACAAAAAAGTACAAGAAATTAGAGACCTTCTTAGATTTGGACCTATGGAAGTAAATAAAGAAAATACTTTAAAAAATATAAAAAGAATTGATAAAATTTTAAAAGAGTTAGAGCAAAATCAAAAATATGTGAGCAATATAATAAATGCTCAATTTATAAAAATAAGTCATATTCAAAATGAAAAATTAAAAATTTTTTATAATCAAGATTCTTTATACCAAGAAAAGGACATTGAAAAAGAATGGCTTGATGTAATAAAAATGACTATTCCTCATTACGATGAAAATGATATAGAAAATTATTTTTTATCAATCAATGAAATTTCAGCAATTTCTTCGTCTGTGAAATTTCATGACGAAAATTCTAATTTTGAAAAATCTATAAAAATATATAATAAACTAAAAATTAACATAGAGAAAAATTTTATAGAAAATAATTTTGAAAATAACACTATATATTCTAGTATACTATTAGGATTAGCCACTTATTTATATTATAATAATGATTTTGAAGAAGCACTAGAAATCTGCAATCAAGGTCAAAAATTTTGTAAAAATGTTTTTACCTATGTCCATTATTTTTACTTTTTAACTATAAAAACAATGGTATATCTAAAAATGAATGATGTAAAAAAATATAAATCATTACTTTTAAAATTATACCTAGTATATGATTTATTAGAGATACCAGTTGAGAAAGCAAAAATAAAGTGGTTTATTCTTGAAAATTTAAAGAAAGAATTTTTTAATAACATTATGGAACAAATAGAAAATTAAAAATAGATACATCGAACAAGATAAAAATATATAAAAAATTTTTAATATTCAATAAGGAAAAAAATGGCTGTATATAACATAGGACAAGTAATAAAAAAATTAAGAATACAAAAGGAGATAACACAAGAAGAACTTGCATTTCCAGTAATAGATAGGGCTACATTGTCTAAAATAGAAAATGGTAGGGCTACACCAAATAAACAAACAATTAAATTTTTATTTGAAAAACTTGGGATTAAACCTAATAATTTTTTAGATTTTTTTGAAAAAGAAAATGAAGAAGAAAAACAAATAGATAACTTGGTAAAAAAATTAAATAATTACACTAGCTTTTACCAAAAAAATGTTATAGATAAAAATACACCAAATATAATAAAAGAAATAGATGCAATTATACAAAAATTAGAAAATAATAATGAATTTTTTGAAGATTTGTTAAACAAACAATTTATTTTTATGATAAAAATAAAAAATGATATGAATAAAGGAAAGAAATCTTATAATGATATTTTAGAAAATATATATAAAGTTTTAAAAATGACAATACCTAACTTTACAGAAGAAAATATTATTAATTATTTTTTAAGTGAAATAGAGTTAAAATTAGTAGTAATGATTGCTGTTGTTCATCATGAAAATAAAAATTACAAAAAAGCAATACAAATATATAAAGATATAAAATTTAATATAGAAAAAAATTATATAGACAATGATTTTAATGGAAATACTAGATATACGGGTATAATGCATAATTTAGCAAAATCTTTATATTGGAATAATGATTTTGAACAATGTATACATTTATGTAATGAAGGAATGTTATTTTGTAGACAAAATGATAATTATATACACTATATTGCTATTGCAAGTACAAAGGCTACTTGTTTATATGAAACACATAATATATTAGAGTTTAAAAATTTGATAAAAAATCTATATTTTTCTTGTGATATATTTGAAAAAAATACAGAAAAAGAAAATATAAAAGAATATATAGTAGAAACACTAGGTAAAGAATTTCTAGATAAACTTAATACTTTATGATAGTGGAATGAAACAAAAGATAGCTTCAAACTGTCAACTATAGCTATCGACAGTATGAAGCCATTAGTATATAATCTAATGGATTTCAAAAATTACTTACATTTTTATCAATTACTATTTTTTATATAATCGAAAATATATAGTATTTTTTGACTATTCTACTCATTTGTGAATACTTAAATTTGCATAGATATTGCTAAAAGGACATAAGCGTTGCTAACAAGAATGCTGATACATCTTGTATATAGCCTAATGTATTAGTATTATAGAGAAGAAAAAAAGGTAATACTAAAAAATGGAGGTTGATATGAATAAAGTCATAGATAATACTAAAATAGTAGCCCTATATGAGAGAATTTCAAGAGATGATGAGTTAAAGGGAGAAAGTAACAGCATAGTACACCAAAAACAAATGTTAGAAGAATACGCAAAGAAAAATGGGTACTACAATATTAAACATTTTACAGACGACGGAGTAAGCGGAACGACATTTGAAAGAGAAGGTTTCAAAGCCATGATTGAAGAAATTGAACTAGGTAACGTTTCTACAGTCATTGTAAAAGATATGTCAAGGTTTGGACGTGATTACCTCAAAGTAGGCTTTTATACCGAAGTTATGTTTCCTAAAAAGAGCGTTAGGTTTATAGCTATAAATAACGGTATATATAGTAATAACCAAATAGACAACGATTTTACACCATTTTTGAACATAATAAATGAATGGCAAGCAAGGGATACAAGCAGAAAAATTAAAGCAGTCTTTAAATCCCGTATGGAAAAGGGGCTTAGATGTTCTGGTAGTGTTTCATATGGTTATAAAGTTAATAAAGAAGATAAGAACAAATGGGATATTGACGAAGAAGCAGCGATAGTCGTTCGTAAAATATTCCAAATGGTTATAAACGGACATGGTATAAATAACATAGCAAGAACACTTAGAGAGGAACAAATACCTATACCATCGGAACATTGGAAAAGAACAAACCAACCAGTACGTTCAAGCCGTTATACAGACCCTTATGGTTGGTCAGCAACGACTATTGGTTATATTATATCAAGACCCGAATACAAAGGACAAAAAGTTTTAGGTAAAACAATTTGTGAAGATTACAAAACTGGAAAGAATATAAAAACAAATGAAAATGAAAGGTTTATATTTGATAATGAAGTTCCACAAATAGTAGATGAAGAAACGTGGAACAATGCCCAAAAATTAAGAGAAACTAAACGCCGTCCACCTAAAACAAAAAGAGAACCAAACCACCTAACAGGAATTTTGTATTGTGCCGACTGCGGTGCTAAAATGTATCATAGCCACAGTTATATTAAAAAGTATAATAAAAGCTTTCCAAATTATACTTGTTCTAATTATCGTAAAAGCCTTGTTAAACTTTGCACTATGCACCACACAAGCGTTAAAAACATTGAAAAAATAATATTAATGGCTATTCAAAGAATAAGTTGGTACGCAGTAGAACATACAGAAGATTTTTTGAACCTTCTGCAAAGTCAATCCGAACTTACACAAAAGGATATGATTGTAAATCTAAAAAAATAACTATCCAAATCTAAAAAGCGTTATTCTGAGCTTGATAAACTAATAAAAAATATTTATGAGCAAGTAATAATAAACGGTTTGTCTGAAAAACACTCAAAGCGTTTTTTAACAGAATACACCGAAGAACAAGTTTCACTAGAACCCATTATAGAAGGATTAGAAGAAAAAATAAATAATCTAAATAACGAAAATTTAAAAACGGAAAGCTTTTTAGAACTCGCAAGACGATATACAGACTTTTCAGAACTAACTACACCAATGTTAAACGAATTCATAGACAAAGTCTTTATTTATGAAAAAGATAAGAAAAATTCAAACGAAAAATTGCGTGTAGATATTAATTTTAATTTTATAGGAAAATTTGAAGTTCCAGAAAATTTAATATCCCCTTATGAAATTGAAGAATGGAGAAAACAGGAAAGAGAGTTAGAAGAAAAAAGACAAAAGTCTAAGGAATTAAAATTAATACAAAATAAAAAGTCTTGTGAAAGACAAAGGGAATTTAGAAGAAGACGACTGGAAGGTGAACTAACAGAAGAAGAACTCATAAAATATGAAAAAAGCAGAGAAAAAAGGCAAATTTATAATAGAGAATATAGTAAAAAATTAAGAGAACTCAATCCACCAAAAGAAAGAAAATTATCTATAGCAAAAATAGTGAAAAGGAAAAATGAAGGACTGCCTTTGAGTGATGAAGAACTAAAAAGATACACCGACTATAGAGAAAGAACAAATAAAAATGCTAGGAATAGAAATGCAAGAATAAGAGATCATAAGAAATTAACCACCCCGCCAAAAATCACTTTTGAACAAATCAAAGCAAAGAAAAAAGAAGGTTTGCCACTAGATGACGAAGAAATGAAAAGATACACCGCATATAAAAATAAGAGAAATGCAAGAGCTAAATTAAAAAGACAAGCAAAGAAACTTGCAACCGAAAAATTAGCAAATGAAAATTTAGAACCAATCACCGAATTAGTAAGTTAAAATTAAGACTGTAGGCAAAAAATGCCACAGTCTTTTTTATTGCCTTTCTCTAATTTTAAAATTGTAGCAAAAATAACTTGTGAAAATTTAACAATAATAATTTTTTTGATTTTCTTGCTCCAAAGCTACTACTCTACCCCGCCTTTTCATAGCACAATAGCAAATCATTTTCTTACACCACTTCTATCCTATAACCCCACTTCCCCGTAGCATAGCAAGGTACGCAAAATGCAAGCATTTTACTACCTTGTTGGGTGGAATTCTTCCCCCCAAGACCCCCTTTGTACACCTATAATCGTAACTTTTTCTTATAATCCAACTTGATTATTTTTTAATCCAACCATAACTTTTTAATCCAAAAATAATTTTTTCACAGGAGCAATTTAACGTGCCAAACCTAAAACGTAACAAAGCAATAACCCTACGAATGACAGAAGACGAGTTTAACTTCTTCAAAAATCAAATGAACAAAGCCAAACAGAAAACCCAAACGGACTTCTTCTTAGCAGTCTTACGAAAGAAACCTATTATTACAATTGAACATTTATCACAAACGCTTTCAGAATTAAAAAGACAAGGAAATAACCTAAACTTTACAAGAAACGGTTTTATGTTCTGTTACTAAAAATTAAAATGAGCAAAGAAAAGCTAACCCAAAATTAAGGCTGACCCAAAATAAGCTTGTGGGAGGTGATGTTAAATTCCATTACTAAAAGGAAAGTCAAGTAAAGCTACACCAAACAAAGCAATCAACTATATCACAGACCCCGATAAAGCAGAAATTATATCTACCCTATCTTTAAACGATAACAAAAATTACGCTACCCAGTTCAAAGAAACTTGCAAACTCTTTAACAAAGGCAAAAAAAGAGATGAACGAAAATACTATCACTTCAAAATATCCTGCGACCCACTAGATAACGTTTCTCCCCAAACTTCACACTCCCTAGCTGAAAAAATAGCTAGTGAGTTTTTTTCAAATCATGAATGTGTTATAGCAACCCACACGGACACAAATGTAGTCCATAGCCATATACTCATAAACGCAGTAAGTTTTGAAACGGGTTTAAAACTCCACATAGATAATAAAAAATATGCCCATTTTAAAGATAAAGCAGACGAGTTCGGAAAAGAAATGGGCTTAACTCCGCTAGATTGGAGAGATAAAGTAAATGATAGAAATCTAAAACTTAATAACGGCGTAGCAACAGAGCATAAAAAAGTAACACAAGCAGAAAAACATATCATAGCAAAGAACGAAAACAAGGAAGGGATATTCACATGGAAAGAAGCACTAAGGCAAGCAATAGACGAGGCTAAAAGCGTATGTGAAAACAGAGAACAATTCCAAGAATATTTAAAACAAAACTTTGAGA
Organism: Defluviitaleaceae bacterium; assembly: GCA_009787355.1. GTDB lineage: Bacteria > Bacillota > Clostridia > Lachnospirales > UBA5962 > WRGD01. The sequence continues at coordinate 6,046 of WRGD01000057.1, forward strand.
TTGAAATGCCAAGAAATACGAAGAAGACAGTATCATTTATACACCCCGCTGTAAGTAAGTCTTCTGTTAGAGGTGCAACGCTAGGAGAAGACTACACAGCTGAAAATATAGACAAGCAACTTAATAATAACTATCAAGAGAGGATTAGAAATCATCAGGAGTACAACAAATGAACTACCAATTGCAGAACAAGAACAAAACAGATATATACGCCAAGATAAAAGAATACAACCAAAGACAAGAAGAGCAGAAACAAACTATCAAAGAACAGAAATTCAAGCAGGCAGAAATAAAGCAACCCCAACAATCAAAAATGCAACAACCCAAACAACAAGAAATACGAAATCCTCAACCCCAATACCAACACCCCCAAAGTATAACAGAGCCGAACACACTACAACTAATATCAACGATAAACAAGAGAGAGTGGGAAAACTCCGAACTGAAAGTAACCTTAGCAAAATCGCAAGAAACATACAGCAACTTGATGAACTACACAAATCAACTACTAGAAACAGTCAAAAGCCATCAAGAGCAGAGCATGAAACAAATGCAAGAGAAAGTGAAGAACATACAAACGAGCAACGAAATATTAGAAAACGCAGTAAATCAAAAAGTATCGTACTTAGCAGATAGCATAAGAAAAGATATTGTAAACACAGTTAGTGAAAGATTATCATCTTCAATTAAGAACAACAAAGAAATGATAACAAACTTTAGTAATGCCCAGTTAAAACACATGGAACGAATAGGCGAAGGCTACAGACGTAACCAAGAGAATTTCCTAGAGATACAAGGGGTAAAGAACACGTTATTTTGGATATTTGCGGGCAGTTGGCTAATATGGGCATTAAATTTTATATGGAACTTAATTTTAACATTTATTTAAAAAGATGGAGAATTTTTAATATGAAAAATAATACAGAATTAAACAATAACAATAATTTTTTGAAAGAGAAAACTAAGAAAGACAAAGAAATAAGCAAAAATAAGGGTTTTGCTAAAAATAGCGACAAAGAAATGACCGAAAACAAAGACTTTGTAAAAGGTAACACCAAGAATAACAAAGAAACAGGCATAACTGAAAGCAAAAATAAGAACGAAAGAGAAAGTTTCGGCAAGATGATTAAGAAAATAGGCAATGTTACGTATGAAGTCAATTTTTATTTAGTGAAACGAGTAAAGAAACTATACAAGACAAAATATTAAGGCTTGCCCGAAATGAAGACTTAACCCAAAAATGATATATAAATATTAATAAACTTGTAAAAAATAATGTTTTTTTCAATAATCTTCTTGACAACGATATGCAAAATGTGCTATACTTAAAAGGCAATATATAATATAGCTTAGCTTAGCTTAGCTTAGCTTAGCTTAGCTTAGCTTAGCTTAGCTTAGCTTAGCTTAGCTTAGCTTAGCTTAGCTTAGCTTAGCTTAGCTTA
>WRGD01000058.1 GCA_009787355.1 Defluviitaleaceae bacterium
TATTGAAGGCTCCTTTTAATATTGAAGGCTCCTTTTAATATTGAAGGCTCCTTTTAATATTGAAGGCTCCTTTTAATATTGAAGGCTCCTTTTAATAAAGTATAATAACTATACTACAATTCTAGTATTTATAACATTGCGTTTTAGGAACAAAAATATAAGTACAAGAAATTTATTATTTCTTGTACTTTCAGGTATAGCAACTGGGTTATCTTAGTTTTTCTTTTTTGAGCATTACAAATAGGAAATGTATATAGATAAATTTAAAATAATTAAAAATTTAGTTAAATTGTATACTAGAATTATACCAATCAATAAAACTATCTGGGTTTAGATATCCCAGTACAATATACCAAACTATTAGAAATAAAGCACAAACAACGTAGTAAGGGAATTTATGCTTGAAAATTTTAATAAAGCCTAAACTAACAATTAAAAATAAATAAATTAAAAACCACCCAGAAATTAGTCTAAGCCATGTCATTCCAAAAGCATCTATATAAAGAAATAACCTTATAGCACCAGATATTATTTTTATAAGTGTAAGTGAAACTAATGCAGACAAAAATATATTTCTTAATTTTGTAGATTTGCTAAAATTTATACAAATGCTCATAATTACTAAATTTATTGTACATACTGCAATAGTTTGTGCAAAACCAGACCTAGCATATTGATAAAACAATATACCTTGTGGTAATCCTGCCCTTGCAAACAAATATACAAACTGTACCATTACAAAAAGAATATATACAAAAATAATACTACTCAGAACTATAAACATTATTATTTCATCCATATTCCATTTTTGTAATTTTACAATTTCAGTTTTTGGCACAAACATCGTATCGAATAAAAACGAAAACAAAAGTAAAGTAATAATAGATATAACAACTAAACGCCAAATTATTACATTTATATTAAAATCACGAAATATATTAGCAAAATAATACATAAATACTTGATCGGCACTAAGTAAAAGTGGCAATATTATTATTAATATAAATATTGATACAAGGACTCCAAGTAATATACGTTTTGTTAGGTTACTATTTCTTTTAGAAAGCCATCCTTTTATAATTCTAAAAAAATCCGAAATATGAGAAAATGGAGAGTTTACCCAACCAATAAAAAAATTTTTCACTATTCCATTTATATTATAGAGGTTATAATCATTTTTAAACCACACGAAGTAACCCATAAAAACAGCAGGTACTACAAATAAAGTAGTTAATAATTTATATTGGTTATTTCTTGTCCCTCTATCTGGAATTATAAAAATCCATATGTTTAATAAAATCAACGCAACTGTAAGAAAAACTAAAATTTTGTTTTGTAAAATACGCTTATAATTGAACGAAACAAAAAAAGTAAGTAATGCTAATACCCAAATAGAAACACTCTTTTCAAAATAAAATCTAGGTGAATTAAAGACTAAATACCTTTCAAATATACCTATTCTAATTACAACTATTTCAAAAAGTATAGCAAATATCAAAGATATTGGTATAAGTAATTTTGATTTTGCTACATACGTATATGTAATTTTAGGATTATCTTCTTTATTTTCAAGCTTCTCTTCTTCTTTCATGTATAGAACCTCCATTCTTATTCAAAGTATTATACATAAAAAATTGTTGAAATTCAAAGCTAAAAATTGTATACTTGAAAAAGTAAAACAAAATATGGAGAAATATAATGAAAATACACAATCTAAAAGAAGAAAAATATCTACAAATAGATGATGCAACCGAAGATGAAATAAAAGATATATGGAAAGGTATATTATTTGCAAACTCAGGCTTTGAAGTCTTTTTCACTTATAATAGTGAAAGAAAACAAATAAAAGTACCTTACGAATATTTAAAAGAAATAGGTACTACAATGGTAGATGACACAGTAATATACAAACTAAAATCGAAAGATTTTAAACCTACAAACATACTTCCATACACTGCAGAACTTGTAGATTATATAAATTTCACGGAATTTGCAAACATACACGACAAAAAACATCCTAATATGTATTGGACAAGTGAACGTATAAGACAACGTTTAAATTTATTTGAAATCTATATACTTAGGATAGAAAACGAAATTACAGGCTATATAATAACGATGTTAGGTAAGACATACAACGAAGTAATGATTTGTGATGCAGTATATACAGACGATTTTAAAATACTAATTGAAACAATATGTAAGGAAAAAAATGAAGTTATATATATGATAGATGTAAAAGAAAGAGATAGATTCGCTACTTTAGAAAATATGGGCTTTAAAATGACCGGAGTATATACAGGTTTTAAAATAAAAATATAACAAAAGGTAATAATATGAAAAATCAAACAAGAAATTTGGTACTAACTGGAATACTTAGTTCTTTGGCAGTTGTTTTTATGATTATATCTATCACTATACCTACTTTTGGTCATGTCATAAGATGGTTTTCTGGTGCCATTATACTTATAATTTTATATGAAACAAATATAAAAACAACTATCATAGCTTCAGTTACTGTAACGTTAATATCTATTATATTTATACCCAATTTGTTTATTCCTATTGATTTTATTCTACTAAAAGGCTCCTATCCTATTGTACGTATTTTTTTAAATAAAATAAATAATAAAAAAATACGTATGTCTATAAAATCTATTTATTTTATGGTATATTCAGGTTTAAGTTTATATATAAGTTTTGTATTTTTTGCAAATCCTAATATAATTAGAAATATAGAAAGATTTGGATATATATTCCTTTTAATTAATTTTTCATTAGGTATATTTTATGCCTCTTGGTACGACTGGTTTTGGTTAAAATATGTTGATATCTGGTACAAAAACAAACTTAAAAATATACTAAATCGAAATTGATATGTATGGCAAAATAAGTTATTATTATTTTATCTAAAATAGATTGAAAAGCTAGAAAGGAGATAAAAATGAATACTCTAATTAAAAAAATAATATTGACAGGTGGTGGCACTGGTGGTCATGTTATACCTGCTCTTGCTCTTACAAAATTATTAAAAAAAGAAGGGTACGATATTCACTATATAGGTAGTAAAGATGGAATAGAAAAAGAACTTGTTACAAATATTCCGTACTATGAAATATCTACAGGAAAATTAAGAAGATATATAAGTAAAAAAAATATATCGGATATGATAAAAGTTGTGAAAGGGATAGGAGATTCTATTTTTATCATAAAAAAAATAAAACCAAATGTTGTATTTTCAAAGGGTGGATTTGTAAGTGTACCTGTTGTTATTGCTGCATGGATATTAAAAGTTCCTGTTGTCATTCACGAGTCCGACTCTAGCTTTGGTCTAACAAACAAAATATCAAAACAATTTGCAAAACGTATTTGTGTATCTTTTGAAGAATTAATGCACAAAAAATCAGTATTAACAGGAACACCAATACGTGAAGAAATACTAAAAGGAAACGCACAAAGAGGCAAAGAAATAACAAAATTAAAAAGAGACTTGCCTACAATACTTATTATTGGTGGTTCTTCTGGTTCCATGATTATAAACAAAGTAGTTTTTGAATCTTTAGATGAGCTTTTGCCATATTTTAATATAATACATATTTGTGGAAAGAAAAATAAAATAGATATAAATAAAATAGGCTACGTATCTTATGACTTTGTAAAAGATAATCTTTCACATATATTTGCTATAAGCGATGTAATAATTAGTAGAGCTGGTGCAAATGCTATTTTTGAAATATTAGCTTTAAAAAAACCAAATATTCTTATACCTCTTTCTAAAAATGCAAGTCGTGGAGACCAAATAGATAATGCGAATATATTTAAAAGTAGGGGATATAGCGAAGTTCTTGAAGAAAGCGGGCTTTCAAAAGATACATTTATAAACAAAATTAAAGAAGTACACAAAAATAAGGACTTTTATATAAATAATATGCAAAAATATACACAGAAAGATTCTGTAAAATTAATTGTTGAAGAGATAAAAAAAGTTACAAAATAAGAAAAAAGATAAACCATTTTTGTAAAATATATATAGTTTTCTAAAATACTCAGTGGTTTATCTTTTTTACATAAATATTAATTTTTATTGTATCCAAAAGGATTTTTATTTTGCCATATCCACATATCACTGCAAGCATCTTCAATCATTTTTTCTGCTTTCCAATTCAAGATATCGTTAGCTTTTTGTACACTACAATAAGATATAGCAATATCTCCTTCTCTTCTGGATTCTATTTTTAAAGGTATTTTTACATTATTTATTTTTTCAAAAGTTTCAACTAATTCAAAAACACTAGTTCCTTTACCCGTTCCTAAATTAAATATATCAAATCCTTTATGTTTTTCTTGATATTTTATAGCAGATATATGACCTTTCACTAAATCTGTTATATGTATATAATCTCTTATACAAGAACCATCTAGGGTTTCATAATCATTTCCAAATACTTTTAAAAAATCTAATTTAGAAGTAGCTACATTCAAAATAATAGGTGGTAAATTTTTAGGATTTTCTGAATATTCGCCGATTTCTCCACTTTCATCTGCCCCTATTAAATTAAAGTATCGTAGACATACAACAGACCAGTCGGGATTTTGAACAGAAATATCTTTCAAAATTTGCTCCGACATAAATTTAGACCAACCGTAAGGATTAGAGCAATTTCCAATTTCTGAATCTTCTGTAAGTGGCATTTGATTTTTTTCGCTATAAACACAAGCAGAAGATGAAAAAATAATATTTTTAACACCATTATTTTTCATTGCTTCGCACAAATTTATAGTTATATTTAAATTTGTTCTATAGTATAACATAGGGTTTAAAACACTTTCCCCTACAGATTTCAAAGCTGCAAGATGAATTACATAATCTATTTTGTTACTCACAAATATTTCATTTAATTTTAAACTATCTAATAAATCATATTCATATAATAAAAAATCTTTTCCAGTCAATTTTTTTATACGATTTATAACCTCTTTTTTGCTATTTTGAAAATTATCAACAATTATTACATCGTAATTATTATTTAACAATTCTACAGCCATATGACTTCCTATAAAACCTGCCCCACCAGCTAAAAGAACGACCATAAAAACTCCTTTAATTCAACAATTTATTTGATATAAAAGACATTATAAAGCATTTTTTGTAGATTGTATATATAAAATTCTCAATTTATTATGTAAAAACAAACAAAACACAAATTTTATGTGTTTCGTCTTCTTTATGAATTATCTTTTTAGGTACTTTACAACAAAACATTTAAACTTAACATTGTAAGGCAAATACAAAAAGAACCAAACCAAAAGTAACAAGCCTACAAAAGGAATTAAAAATCCTGGATTTCCAAAAATATCTACAAAAATCTCTAATGGTGAATTTTCTGAGCCTTGGTTTATAAATAAAAAATTTGTTCCGAATCTAAGGTTGAAAATGTATATGGGTGGTGCAACTAATAATATAAATACTACTGTTTTCCATAAATTTTTAATATTTGGTTTTATCTCTCGAGTAACTAATAACATTACAACATATGCAAGTTGTACGCCATGTATTAGAAATGCTTGTAACGGATAAAAATTGATTATTGGGTAAAAAGTCCAATCTGGAAAAAGTATAGCTGCAACAAAACCGGGCATACCCAGAGAATATAAAATCTCTCCTGTTGTTTTATTTGGTTTTATAGTGTGTATTAGAGCTACAAAAATCATTAAACTACATAGATGTAAAGGTAAATAAGCAACATTGAAATACCAATTATGTATAAAAATAAATGTTAAATGTCTTAATATTTCAAGAAAAACTATAAAATTCATAGTATTTTTTATCATTTTTGTTCTCTGTGAATCTGACATATTTTTATAAATAACAGCCATAAGAAAAATTATATATGCTAAAAGAAACACAACCAAAAAATGAATAAATCCAAAAGAACCAAATCCAATAGATGTACTTCTTCTGTCCCCAAGATACGCAAAAAAACCTTCTCTAATCATTTTTTTCCTCCCAACTAATAATTTGAAAATAAGATTTTTCGATAATTTAATTATATCACATTGTTTTTACTTTTAGTATATAATTTTATTTCTACTTTAACTTTAATCACTAAAAAATAAATCATAAATTTATAATCACAAACTTGTACCAAAAAACATAATATACAAAGAAATCTAATATAAAAGGAGAATATTATGCCATCAGATAATGAGTTAACAAGAGATAAGGCTATAAATCAAATATTATCATCTATAGCGATGGAAGAATTAGGTCTTAGTAATATTATTAATTCCGAGGGTGAAAAAATTCAATATGCTTTAGGTATTTTGGATGGTACAACCCCCCCGCAAAACTTAACCATAGAGCAAATATTATCTGTAAATAATAGTGTAAGAGAGATGTTAAGCACTATTAGTAATAATCAGTTAATATTAAAAGAGAAAATGTCCAGAGCATTAGATGCTTCTAATATGCAAGGACCTTCAGGTCCTGTTGGGGCACAAGGACCACAAGGTCCAGTAGGTCCTCAAGGACAAAGAGGTTGCGAAGGTCCCGTTGGACCTACTGGTCCAATGGGTCCTGCAGGTCCTGCTGGTGCTATGGGTCCAATAGGACCTCAAGGACAAAGAGGTTGCGAGGGTCCTGTTGGTCCTGCTGGTGCAAATGGAGTTGCTGGAGCAACTGGAGCTACTGGTCCAGTAGGTCCTCAAGGGCAAAGAGGTTGCGAAGGTCCTGCTGGACCTGCTGGAGCAACTGGTCCAATGGGTCCTGCCGGTGCAAATGGAGCAACTGGTGCTACTGGGGCTCAAGGTCCTGCCGGAGTTGCTGGAGCAAACGGAGCAACTGGTGCTACCGGTCCTATGGGTCCTCAAGGACAAAGAGGTTGTGAAGGTCCTGTTGGTCCTACTGGTCCTGCAGGTCCTGCTGGAGCTAATGGAGCAACTGGTGCTACAGGAGCAACTGGTCCAATAGGTCCTGTTGGGGCTACGGGAGCTACTGGAGCAAACGGAGCTGTTGGTGCCACTGGTCCTATGGGTCCTCAAGGTCAAAGAGGTTGCGAAGGTCCTGTTGGTCCTGTAGGTCCTACTGGTCCAATGGGTCCTGCTGGTGCTAATGGAGCAACAGGTGCAACTGGAGCTACTGGTCCTGCAGGTCCTGTAGGAGCTACTGGGGCTATGGGTCCTCAAGGACAAAGAGGTTGTGAAGGTCCTCAAGGACCTGTAGGTCCTACTGGTCCTCAGGGTCCTGCTGGGGCTAATGGAGCTACGGGAGCTACTGGTCCTCAGGGTCCTGCTGGAGCTAATGGAGCAACTGGTGCAACTGGTGCTACAGGAGCCACTGGTCCTCAGGGTCCTGCTGGAGCTAATGGAGCAACTGGTGCTACAGGAGCTACTGGTCCTCAGGGTCCTGCTGGAGCTAATGGAGCAACGGGTGCAACTGGTGCTACAGGAGCCACTGGTCCTGCAGGTCCTGCTGGTGCTACGGGAGCTACTGGTCCTCAGGGTCCTGCTGGAGCTAATGGAGCAACGG
>WRGD01000059.1 GCA_009787355.1 Defluviitaleaceae bacterium
AAAAACCACCTATTGTAATAGGTGGTTTTTTCATTTAAAAAGGAAAAACATCATATGATAAAATTATCGAAATACCTATACTCATTTAGAATATATCGGAAATTATTGTATCAGATTTTGTTTATTGTGTCAAGCTCAATTATGCTATCTTTCTTTGCTTACTACCCACTATGAGTTCATCGTATATTTCATTTATCTCAATCGTATTTAAAGAGTATTTTTCCAACATCTCCTTTATAATTTATAATAGAAATTATTTTTATTACTCACTATTTTTACTATACGAGAAAAAACAATAAATTTTGTTAATTAGTATAACTACAAAATATCCAGTCAATAATCTTTATAGTCAATAATCTTTACGGAGGATTTAATATGAAAAATAGATTTAAACAAAAGGGATTTCATTATTCCTTATATGCTTGTCTTTGCATAGTTTTAGCAGGTGCAATAATGGTTGCAATATACGTGGGTAGAACCCCAGAAGTAGTAACAGTAGACACTTTAAGCACAAATATTTTACCACAACAACCCCCACGTGCACAGATGCCTGTTACAAATGTTCCTACTTGGGATACACCAGTACCTATGGAAGAGGCAGATATAAGAGAATTTTTTAATTTGGATACGGAAGGTACTGTGGCATCAGAACAATTAGAGCCTGTGTCTGAACCAACACCCGTACCAGTAGAACAACCAAGCCCACAAGCGATGGATGTAATAGATGTAGATGTTATACCTGTATTTAATTCTTTCAGTGAAGGTAGTGTAATGCTATGGCCTGTTATGGGTGAAGTTTTGATGGAATATAGTAGTGACCAATTTGTTTTTGATACAACTCTAAATTTATATAGAACACATGATTCTATTAACATATCTGCCGAGGTAGGAGACAATGTTCGTGCAGCAGCAGAAGGAAGAGTTGTAAATGTATTTCATGAAAGAAGATACGGAAATTCTGTAACAATAGACCATGGTAATGGATGGGCTACTACGTATAATCAGCTAGAAAATATCGAAGTTTCACCTGGTGATATAGTTTCTACGGGGCAGATAATAGGTCAAGTTTCCGAACCAACTATTTTTACAAGTGGCCTTGGAGAAAATATTGGTTTTAGAGTAACTTATCATAATGATACTATTAATCCTCTAACAGTATTACAAAATTAATTAATAAAAACAGCTTAGAATTTTCTAAATTCTAAGCTGTTTTTAATGTGTTAACAATTAATTATTATCTCCCTATTTGATTATTCATTATATGGTTTCATAGTAGGAAATAGCAGAACATCTCTTATAGATGGTTGGTTTGTTACAAGCATAATTAATCTGTCTATACCTACACCAAGTCCTCCCGTTGGTGGCATCCCATAAGATAATGCTTCTATAAAATCTTCATCAAGAGGCATTGCTTCTTTATCACCTTTTTCTTTAAGTACCTCTTGAGATATAAATCGTTCCTTTTGGTCTATTGGGTCATTTAGTTCTGAAAAAGCATTTGCATATTCTCTGCCGACAATAAAAAGTTCAAAACGCTCTGTAAGATTTTCATTGCCATCTTTTCTTTTTGCAAGTGGAGATATCTCTATTGGGTGGTCTATTACAAATGTAGGCTGTATTAAATTCTTCTCTACTTTTTCTTCAAAAAATTTATTTAATATATCGCCGATTTTATAGTGATTCTCAAAATGGATACCATGATTTTTAGATATATTTCTGGCTTCTTCCAAATCTTTAATATTTTCAAAATCTATATTTGTATATTCTTTTACAAGGTCTATCATACTAGCACGTAAGAAAGGTTTTTCAAAATCTAACAAATGTCCATCGTATTCTAATTGTAATTTTCCTGTTATATTTATAAGGACATCTCTAATAAGTTCTTCTGTAAGAATCATAATAGACTTATAGTCTACATAAGCCCAGTAGAGTTCTAGCATTGTAAATTCTGGATTATGTCTTGTACTAATACCTTCATTTCTAAAAACACGCCCTATTTCATATATTTTTTCAAAGCCACCAACTACAAGTCTTTTTAAATACGTTTCGAGAGATATTCTAAGGTACATACCCATATCTAGAGAATTATGATATGTTGTAAAAGGTTCTGCGTTTGCACCACCATATACGGTTTGTAGAACGGGAGTTTCTACTTCCATAAAACCTTTTGTATCTAAGAAATTTCGTATATTTTTTATTATCTTACTTCTATCTACAAATGTTTTTCTTACATCAGTATTAACTATAAGGTCTACATATCTTTTACGATATCTTAAATCTATATCTTTTAAACCATGGAATTTTTCAGGTAGAGGATTTAAACTTTTTGTAAGAAGTTTTATTTCTGTAACTTTTATAGATATTTCCTCTTTTTTTGTTTTAAAAACCGTACCTATAATACCTACAATATCTCCAATATCCATTTTTTTAAATTCATCGTACTGTTCCAAAATATCATTTTGTTTTAAATATATCTGTATAGTTCCCGTTTCATCTAAAATATCCGAAAATGAGGCTTTACCCATATGTCTTCTGGACATTAACCTACCTGCTATTTTTACTTCTTTATTTTCAAAATTTTCAAAATTGTCTGTTATTTCTTTTGCTTTTGTATCTATATCGTATTTTACTATTTTATATGGGTCTTTATTTTTTTCTTGTAATTCTTTTAACTTATTTAATCGTATTTGTTTTAACTGATTTATATCATTTTCTTCATTTATATTTTCATTTTCTATATCATTCATTTAATTTTATTTCCTTGTTATTTTGACGCTATTTCCAAAATTTTATATTGTATATTTCCATCTGGTGCAGATATTTCTACAGTTTCATCCACAATACGATTTATTAATGCTTTACCAAGAGGAGACTCATTGGATATAAAGCCACGACTAGGGTCTGCCTCGGCAGGACCTACTATTTTGTATTCTAATTCTTCATTAAACTCTACATCTAAAATTTTTACCATAGAACCGAGATTTATAGAATCAGAAGAAATTTCTTCTTCATTTATAATTTCAGCATTTCTTAGCATTTTTTCTATAGATACTATTCTAGCCTCTATTTCTGCTTGCTCTTCTTTTGCTGAATCATATTCTGCATTTTCCGACAAATCTCCCTGTCCACGAGCTTCTTTTATTTTTTCTGCAACTTCTTTTCTTCTTACTACTTTTAAATTTTGAAGTTCGCTTTCTAAATTTTTAACACCTTCATATGTTAATAATGTTTTTTTTTCTGACATTTTTCCTCCAATTTTTTAAATATCTAATTTTAGTTTCATATAAAATTTATATTTGAAATACTTTTTTTCAAAAAAACTAGCTTTTAACTTATCAAATTTTAAAAATCCTAATTTTTTGTACATTTCAAGTGCAGCTTTATTATTATCTTTTACTGTTAGTCTAAATTCTGTATATGGTAGTTTTTTTGTAATATATTCTAAAAGCCTTGTTGCTACACCTTTTTCACGTGCAGAAAGGTGTGTTGCAACTGCTTCTATATAAGCCGTTTCATCGTTATAACTAAGTGGTATATGAAATTCTTTTTCTAAAAATGGGTATACAATATTTCCTTTTATAATACCTAAATTTTGTATAACATCTTCTTTGCGTATTATAAATGCACGACCACCATTATCAGAACAAGCCAAAATGCCTGCTACATTGCCATCCATCAATGCAATATAGAACTTTTCTTTTACAAAAGAATTTTTAAAAATCCGAATAAGTTTTTCTTTACTATGCGTTAGAGCTTTTAAATCGTCATAAAAAGAATCTACAAAAACCATAGAAACATTTGTTGTAATGTCTTCTTTTATTTCATCCATTCTTTTTACTTCTAACATTCCATCCAAAAAAAACACCTCCATCTCTATTTTATCTTTTGTTAAAAAAACTATCTAAAAAATAAATTTGTAAGTAAAACTATAATAGGTAAGCCTATAATCGTTCTAAGTAGAAAAACAATAAATAATTGTATAATATTTAATGGAATTTTTGATTTTAAAATTAATGCTCCTGTCTCTGCAAGATAAATAATTTGTACAATAGAAAGTATACCTATTATAAATTGTGTCCTGATAGGTGCAGATGAAAGAAGTACAGCTGGAATATACATATCTATAAAACCAACAATAGTTGATGGTGCAAATTCAAAAGCACCTTCTACTCCTAAAATATTCAAAAACCATCCCATAGGAAATGATATTATATCAAAAACAGGTGTAAATTCTACGAGAATAATAGCAAGTGTTCCCCATGCTAAGATTATAGGTATTAAATCCATAAAAATATTTACATAATTTTTAAGTCCTTGCTCTATAACATAGCTAAAACTTGTTTTACTAGCTCTATTACTTGCCAAAACTAGTGCATGGCTAAATGGAGATGTATTTTTTGGGACATCTTCATCTATTTGTTTTCCTACATTTTCTAAATAATCATCTTTTAATTTAGAAAGTGGCCAAATTCGGGGCATTATAAATGCTAATATTATACAAGTTATACACATTATTAAATAAAAAAGTCCAAAATGAGCAGATAGACCAAGTGTATTTGCTATTACAAAAGTAAAAGGCAAAGAAACAAAAGAGAAATTAACAGCTATAACAGCAGCTTCACGACCAGTATAAAAGCCTTTTTCATGTTGAAGTTTTGTAATTATAATGGACACTGCAGAAGAGCCGAACCAAGCTGCCATAAGATCTATAGAGGAACGCCCAGGTAATGTAAAAAGTTTTCTTACTACTTTTTTTATCAAAACTCCTGTAAATTCCATAAGTCCAAAATCTGTAATAATAGGCATAGCTGGTCCAAGTATTAAAAAGACAGTCATTAGACCTGCTGTAAGCCCTATCATAACATCTCCTGTAAAAGCATTTATTATGAAATCAGGTCCTCTACCGGTAAAAATCATTATTACTATTACAAAAGCTATAAAACGACTTATTATATAAACTGGACTTGTTAAAAATATTTCTTTTAAAAAATCATTTTCTAAAATAAATTTAGGTTTTAATGTATATGCCAAAATGGTAAAAATAAAAGAAATAAAAATAGCCAAGAATGCTAATAAGTAATGAAAAGATAAGTTGCCAAGTGCATATTCCCCAAAAGATATGCGAGCAAAAATACTGTTTAACCAAGTAATAACATGACCTAGAGGAATATTATAAGTACCCTCAGCATTTCTTATTGGTATCATAAATAAGAATATACCGACTAGAGATACAATAACAAATTTTAAAATATCTTGTTGTTTTAAATTTTTTTCAGACATCAAAACTTTCCACCTTTATAAAAATTCTTAGTTTAATTTATTTCATTATCAAAATAAATTAACACATTAAGTTTATTGAATGTGTGTTCTTGCCCTGTTAAACTCAGATGCATTGATATTTTAGCATAAAAAATTTTTAATTACAATAAAATTACAAAAACAAAAAAATCACTTGAAATTTTTATGCCAAAATATTTCAAGTGAATAAAATTTATTCTGCTTCCTTATCTTCAAGTATTCGTATATCTTCTTTTCTTTTATTAATTTTTGTGGATTGAATTTTTGTTGTAATATCTGATGTTTGATTTTCAAAAAAAGAAACCAAATAATTCTCAAAATCAGAAATACTCGAAAATATTTCTAAAAAATCTGTAGTTTGTACATTTTTTAAATATCTATTTACCAAGTCTATATATTCTTGCTGCAATCTTTTTACTACATCCTTTTGTTTTTTTACAGAATTATGTATATATTCAAGGTGAGTAAGAGCATCTGTCAAAATATCGTCCGCTTGAGCATTTGCATTTCTAATTATATTATCTGCTGCTACTTGTGCATTTAAAATAGCTTTAGAGATTGCAGAATCTTTGTCTTTGTATTCTTGTATTGTTCTTTCCAATTCAGATATATATTTTTCTACTTGTTCTGGTCTATAGCCTCGCTTAACCATTTCAAATTCTTGCATAATACCCTCCATAATCTAAATATTATAATAATATTAACATATAGTCCTATAATATTCAATGTTTATGTGCGAGAAGCCCGGTACATAGGAGTTTTTAATTTTTTAATTTTTTAATTTTTTAATTTCATTCAAGGTAATTCTTGATATATCTTTGTGAATAACTTGCTTTTTGTTTTTCGCATTTATTTTGTAAATTTTATATACTTTGTTACCTTTCTCAAAGCATTTATTATATCCATTGTAAAATATACGCAATCCCTCTGTTGTTTCGTATTTCTCTTTTCTTTTACCCCTTTTTTCTATTCTTTTCTTTGCTTCTTTTATATCTATATCTAGGTGAAAAACAATTTTGGGCTTTTCAAACATATTTAAAATTTTCTTTACTAGTTTATTTTTTACTCCTTTATGATTTAGATAAATATGTAATGTATGTATATACCTATCTGATATTATTACATCTGTACTAAAAAATAAAGAAATTAATGTAGAAAATATAAATCGTCTTCCTATTATTCTTACTTTTATATTGTTCTTTTTTAGAAAATCCAATAAAAGTTTGCATTGTGTTGTTTTTCCAGAACCATCTATTCCTTCTAATGATATAATATAATTATTTTTAAAAAATTTCATAATTTTACGTATCTAAAACCTCTCTAGGTCATTTTACTAAGTATACTATACTATTTTTCCAAAAACAACAAAAATATGTTGGTTATGTATCAAAACAGCATAAAACCAAATTCGAGGTGATTTATATCTTATCATACTTTATGCTTTTATTCTATTTTGATACTAGTGTTTAAAATTTTTTTACTGATTTTAATCATAGTTATGTAAAATAGAACGCTCTCTATCTGATAGTCTACTTACAAGTTGTCTAATATTATTAGTTCCATTATCGTGAGGGAGAGATAGTAATATTTTGTTGTTTTCTAAAATCCAAGTTGCACCTTCTGTTTGTAAATCTCTATCAGAAATTTCATTCGAAAAATATCCATAATAGTTTAAAATATTTAAAACATCGGCGATATTTGTATATTCTCTTCTTTGATTTCGTGTATTTTTTTCTATTTTATAAAGTTCGAAAGTATTACTAATTAGTATTGTAGATTGAACATCAGCCCTAAGTTTTGCTCTGTCAGTAGAATTAAAAAAATTTGGTACAACAATTGCACCGATTATTGCCATAATGGCAAGCACTATTGTAAGTTCTATAAGAGTAAGTCCATTTGTTTTTTGTAATTTTTTCATTTAGATTGTCCTTTCTAAAATAAATTATTAATATTGCACAACATTATATAATAAAATTAGCTATAAATAAATATGTTTTGCTATAAACATTATTAGATAGGTTAATCTATATAAAAATCACCAAATTTTTTTATATAAATTTGGTGATTTCTAATTACTATAATACACAAAAAATATTACTAACCCTTTCTAAATTTCAACAAATTCCTCATTGAATCTAATGTGAAATTTAACTCCAAAGGATTCATCTTCATCAACATACTAGTAGCTTCATCTAATTTTAATGAATTTTCGGCTACAAATGGTATTTTTTCTTTATCATTTACAAGAAGCTCCAGAGAAACATTCAAGGCTTCTGCTATTTTAACTAAACTATGAATACTAGGCACTTTATTATTATTTTCTACTGATGATAAATAACCAGCAGAGATATTT
>WRGD01000060.1 GCA_009787355.1 Defluviitaleaceae bacterium
AAGTTTAAATGGTCTGCCATTTGCATTTCTACGTGAATTATTTTTCCCGACTTTGTTTTAATTCTTATATCTACAATAAAATCTTTGTCTTTCAAATTTTCTTTTGATAAGAATGGATTTAATACCTCAATATCTTCAAATTCTTCTAAACATTTTAAAGGATAAAAATGAATAACATTGCTTGTAATATTATGGCTTTTACAGCTAACTAAATAGGTAAATAAACCATAGTAGATATTTTATTACTTAAAGTATTACACAAAATAGTCTTACCACTACAACATACACCTTCAAAAACTATAAAATTATTCATCTAAACTCTCTTTCAAATTATTTAGAAATATATTTTTCATAAATATCAAATACTCTAATATATATGTCTTTATTATCCCATTCTCTATTTAAAATTTCATCAAGAGAAATCCATTCAAAATTTTCATGCTCTTTACCAAGTACAACATCTCCATCTATCCATTCACAAAGATAGTCAATACCAACTAATTGGAAGTTTTCATTTATATAATGCCACACATTAAACGGGAATAATATCTTGGCACGTATTGAACATTCCTCTTTAATTTCACGCATTAATGAAATATCTGGAGCTTCACCAAATTCAACACGACCTCCGGGGGTATCTATTCTAATATTTGGATTAGGGTCATTGGTTGCTTCTTCTTTTGTTTTATATAATATCAACAATTTATAATCTTTAATAACAAACCCTTTTGCTGCTACTCCAAATACATTTATATTACTATGCATTAATTACAACTCCTAAGTGTTTAATTTTTAGTTAATTATTTATGAAATTGTCGATATATTTTATATTGGTTTACCTATCCATGTACATAAATAGTCCATATGTACCAAATGTTCGTTGTTGTAAGCATTTAACTTTTAGAACACGCCTAAAAAGACTTGCACGTAAAACTATTTGTTTCAATTGATATAAATAAGGGTAATTAAGCTAGCTTTTATATTTATATTAATTCAAAAATAAATGCTGTAAGTTCTTTTTGTTGTTAATTTTTTAATCATTTGAATTATATCTATATATGGTCAACAATTTTTATAGACTCTTATTGATAATTTTTATAAATTTATAAAAATATATTAAATTTAAGAATTTTCAAATATTACAAAACTCTAAAACATTCCCATTTAAATAATCAGCTTCTCTCCTATCGTGTGTAATTAACAAAACAATTTTATTGCTATATATCTTTATCATATCCATTATAGCAGGTTTCGTTTTCTCATCTAAACCTTTAAAAGGCTCATCTAATATAAGAATATCAAAATTTATCATAAGACTACGACAAATAGCTACACGCCTTTTCATTCCACCGCTTAGTTCTTTTACTTTTTTATTTTCTAAACCGTTTAAATCTGCTTTATTCATAAGACTACGTGCTTTTAATAAATTTTCTTCACTATTTTTTACAGGAAAAAGTATATTATTTATTACATTTTCTTTTTCTATCAATCTATCTTCTTGAAATACAATAGAAATTTTTTTTTGGTTTACTCCAAGTATTTCTCCACTATCAGGTATAATAAGACCTGCTATTATATTTACAAGTGTAGTCTTTCCTATACCTGATTTTCCCATTATTGCATTTATACCTACAGGAAATTTAGCATTAAAATTTTTTAATACTAGTTTATTTTCAAAACTTTTATAAACATTATTGACTTGTATCACTATAACTCCTAAATATTTTAGAAAATATTTTTTCTATTACATAACAACATATAACAATTGTAAACGTCCAAGCAAAAATGTCTGCTGTTTGTAAAAATATCCTTGCTCTGTGTAAATTAAATCCTATTGTATTTGTTGCTACTCCTATAAGTTCTGCAGCTATACCGGACTTCCAGGCAAACCCGAATCCCGTATTTACTGCAGATACAATATAAGGAATTGTCGATGTTATATATATATGCTTAATTATTTTTAATTTTGGGGCTTTTAAAACTTTCGCCATTTCTAAAAGATTAGTATCTGTGTTTATAATACCTTGGTACACATTAAAATAAACAATTGGTAGAACAGTTATAAAAGAAATAAAAACTGATAAATAATCAGAGCCTACCCAAAATATAGCAAGTATCGTAAAAGAAGCAACGGGTATAGTTTTTACTACATTAAAAAAAGGCATAACAAACATATGAAAAATTTTAGACATACTACAAAATATAGCAATTATAATACCGAAAAATAAAGCAAGAGAAAAACCCATTATTATTCTAACAAGAGAATTAAATATACTTTCCCAAAAATTAAATGTGGTTGCAAGATTTATTAAACTAATGAAAGTCTCTAAAGGTCCTACTAATAATATGCTGTTAGAAATAATAAAACTTAATAATTCCCAAAGACCCAGCCAGAAACTAAGAATTATTAAATTTTTATATATTTTAGATGTTATTAAAAAATGCTTATGTATAGAAGCACTCTTTTTGATGTTTTTTTTCATAATCAATCTATAAAAAAGAAATTATTTGTAGGCATATTTCCACCTACAGACATAGGATTTTCATTATAAATAACATTTAAAAATCCCTCTAAATATGTTTTCATTGTATTTCCAGTAATAAAAACAAGATTAGACCTAGGTATTGCCATAGTTGCTATATTGGCGTTTGGTATAATTCCAAAATCTACAGCAAGCTGTGCAGCTTCTTCTATATTTTCATTAACAAAATTTATAGATATTTCATATTCATGCAAAAAACTTATTATTTGTTCTTTGTTTTGCTCTATAAAATCTCTCCTGCCAACCAAAACGCCCATTACTAATGCATAATCTTCTCCTATTTTATTCCACTCTTCGGTTAAATCTAAAGCAAAATTTACAGATTCTATATTATTAAAAACAGTTGTTGCAAAAGGTTCTGGTAAAAGTGCAATACTCGCTTCTCCTTCTGTAAGAAGTGCCGCTATTTCTGTATGTTCCGACCTAAATGATAAAAAAACATCTTCTCCTGGTATAAGACCATTCATATTTAAGATATAATTTAGTACAAATTCTGGTACAGCTCCTAGTCCGCTTAAAAATATGGTTCGACCTCTTAAATCTTCTATTTGATTAATTTCTGAGGTTGTATCCATAATATGCAATACACCTAGTGTATTTATTGCTATAGCTTGTATTTCTCCCTTTGTAACATTATATAGCACAGAAGCCAAATTTGATGGAACAGCAGCTAAATCAATAGCACCTTGTATTAGAAGCGAAGGTATTTCATCGGGGGAGCCCAAAATATTAAAATGATAATTATTTTGGGTATTATTTTGTTCATTTTCTTTCATTAAATGTAACATACCAAGTCCAGTTGGTCCACGTAATACGCCAATATTAATTTCACCTACATCGTTTATAGGAGGTTCTACTTGATAAGTAGAACCTCCACAACCGATAAGAAAAATTAATATTATTAATAAATAAAAGATTTTCTTAATCATAATTATTTACCTTATAGGGAATTTTTCTCTTTCGTTATAATGGGTGTGTAACAATTTGTGAGCTTTGTGCGAGTTTGGTTCTTCTAAATAGTCTTTGTAAAGTGCCTGTATTTGTGGATTTTGATGAGATTTTCTATATTTTCTTGACTCATCTTCTTCATAAAGTGCTTTAGCTCTCTCTTTACGTATATCTACTTCCATCATTTGTTTTGCTGTAAGATGAGGCTGACCTCCACCTGTAACACAACCTCCAGAACAACCCATTATCTCTATAAAATCGTATTCTGCTTCTCCATTTTTAATCATATCTAAAAATTTACCAGCCACAGCAGTCCCGTGGACAACTGCTATACGTATAGTTTTTCCTCCTAAATTTAAGGTAGCCTCCTTAACATCTTTTATTCCTCTTATCTCTTTATATTCAAAATCTTCTAAGTCTTTGTTTTCTAATATGTCAGCAACAGTACGCATAGCAGCTTCCATTACACCACCTGTAGCACCAAAAATAGCACCTGCTCCAGAATATTCACCCAAAAGATCTGTATCAAACTGTTCATCTGGTAGTAAATTGAAATCCATACGTGCTTGTTTTATCATTTTAGCTAATTCTCTTGTAGTTATTACACAATCTACATCTCTTAGTCCATCTACTTCAAGCTCTGGACGAGCTGCTTCTGTTTTTTTAGAAGTACAAGGCATAACAGATACAACAAAAATTTTACTTGGGTCTATACCATTTCTTTCTGCGTAATAAGATTTTGCCATTGCTCCTAACATTTGATGTGGAGATTTACAACTAGATAAATTAGGTATAAATTCTGGATAATAATATTCGCAGTATCTTACCCAACCAGGAGAACAAGAAGTTATCATTGGTAAAACTCCCCCATTTTGAAAACGGTCTAAAAACTCATGTCCCTCTTCCATTATAGTTAAATCTGCTCCAAAATTTGTATCATATACTTTGTCAAATCCCATACGTTTTAAAGCTGCAACCATTTTCCCCGTTACTCTTGTTCCAAAAGGTAATCCAAATGATTCACCTAAAGCACTTCTTACTGCTGGTGCTGTTTGACATATAACATGTATATCAGGATTTTCTATAGCATCCCAAACACGGTCTATATCTTCTTTTTCTCTTAATGCACCTACTGGGCAACTTATAATACAATTTCCACAATATAAACAAGGAGAATCTAACATAGATTTATCAAATGCAGGAGCTACTCTCGTGTTTATTCCTCTTCCTGTAAATTCTAAAATACCAGCACCCTGATGTTTTTTACAAGCATTAACGCATCTACCACAAAGTATACATTTGCTTTGGTCTCTAATAATAGAATGAGATTTATTATCATAAGTATAAGTCTGGTTACTATCTTCGTAAGGTACATCTTTTATATTTAATTCTTCTGCTAAATTTTGCAATTCACAACTTTTGTTTCTAAAACAAGTTAAACACTCTCTATTATGCGTAGATAAAATAAGCTCCATTGTAGATTTTCGAGAATCTCTTACTTTTTTAGATTTTGTATTGATAACCATGCCTTCTGTAGCCTTGAGTACACAGGAAGCTTGTAAATTTCTTGCCCCTTCTATTTCCACAACACATACACGACAAGCACCTACTTCATTTGTATCTTTAAGAAAACACAGAGTAGGTATATTTATACCTATTTGTTTTGCTGCTTCTAATACAGTTTTTCCTTCTTCTATTTCAACTTTTATATTGTCTATCATTAAAGTTATTGTTTTAGTTTTTGTAGTTTCCATTTGCTCACCTTTTCCTATCTTACTTCTATTGCCTTGAATGGGCATTTTTCTAAGCAAACATTACATTTTATACATATACTTGTATCAATATGATGTAGTTCTTTTCTTTCACCTGAAATTGCGTTTACTGGACAATTTTTAGCACATAGTGTACAACCTACGCAATTATCTAATATATAATAGCTTAAAAGATTTTTACACGTTCCAGACGGACATCTTTTGTCTACTATATGAGCTATATATTCATCTCTAAAATGCTCAAGCGTTGATAGTATTGGATTTGGAGCAGTTTGACCGAGTCCACATAAGGAAGAAATTTTAACATTGTGAGCTATTTCTTCTAGTTTTTCTAAATCTTCTAATGTTCCTTTACCATCAGATATTTTTTCTAAAATTTCAAGCATACGCTTTGTACCTATACGACAAGGGGCACATTTTCCACAAGATTCTTCTACTGTAAAATCTAAAAAGAATTTAGCGATATCAACCATACAGTTACTTTCGTCCATAACAATCATCCCACCAGAACCCATCATCGCACCAAGTTTTGTAAGAGAATCAAAATCAACAGGAACATCTAGTTCTTTTTCTGTAAGGCAACCCCCAGAAGGTCCACCTGTTTGTACTGCTTTAAATTTTTTATCTCCAGGGATTCCTCCTCCAACTTCAAAGATAACTTCACGCAGTGTTGTTCCCATCGGAACTTCTATAAGACCTGTATTTTTAACTTTACCACCCAAAGCAAATACTTTTGTACCTTTAGAAGTATCTGTTCCTATACTTTTAAACCAACTAGAACCATTTAAAATAATTTGTGGCACATTAGCAAAAGTTTCTACATTATTTATAACTGTTGGTTTACCCCATAATCCTTTTACTGCAGGATATGGTGGACGTGGATTCGGCATACCCCGAAAACCCTCTATAGAATTAAGAAGTGCTGTTTCTTCTCCACAAACAAATGCCCCAGCCCCAAGCCTTATTTCTATATCAAAATCAAAATTTGTACCAAAAATACTTTTCCCAAGCAAACCTAAATCACGTGCCTGTTCTATAGCTTTACTTAACCTATTAACAGCAGTTGGATATTCTGCACGCACATAAACATATCCATGATTTGCACCTGTTGCAAAACCTGCTATTGCCATAGCTTCTATAACAGAATTAGGGTCTCCTTCTAATATGGAACGGTCCATAAAGGCTCCTGGGTCTCCCTCATCTCCATTACAAACTATGTATTTCTGATTATCTTCTGTTTTTGCTGTAAAACTCCATTTTACCCCAGTCGAGAAGCCTCCACCTCCTCTACCTCTTAAACCTGAATCTATCATTTCTTTTATAACTTCTTCTGGCTTCATGGTTAATACTGCTTTTGCCAAAGCTTTATATCCATCAAAAGCAATATACTCCATAATATTTTCTGGATTAATTAATCCACAAAGACGAAGTGCTAATCTTTTCTGTTTTTTATAAAAACTAACTTGATTAAAAGGAATAATTTCACCATCTACAACCGAACCGTGAAGCAACATATCTTCTATAGGATTACCATTTACTAAATGTTTTTCTACAATATCAGAAACTTGCTCTGTAGTAATATGACTATAAAAAATGCCTTCTGGATATATAATAATAACTGGACCTGCTTCACATATACCAAAGCAACCTGTTTTTACAAGCATAGTATCTTCTTGCAAATTATGTTTCTCAAGTTCTTTTTTAAAAGTTTTCTCTATTTCTATAGATTGAGATGACAAACATCCTGTACCTTGGCATATCATAATATGATATTTTTTATCAGCTTCTTTTGTAGAACCTAACCTAAGTTCTACCATTTTTTTTGTTTCATCAGAGATTTTTTCTAATTGAGCTAATGTTTTCATTTATACCACCTCGTATTTTGCAAAAATATCTTTTACTTCTTGCAAATCTCCTTTTAACCTTCCATATACTTCTTCGTTTACTGTTATAACTGGTGCTAAACCACAAGCACCAATACAGCGAGTAGCCTCTAATGTAAACTTGCCATCTTCTGATGTTTTTCCTGTTTCTACATTTGCTTCTTTTGAAATGTGTTCTAAAATTTTTCCAGCATTTTTAACATAACAAGCTGTTCCCATACATACGCTAATTATATAATCTCCTTTTGGCTCTATAGAAAAATGAGAATAAAACGTAACCACACCATAAATTTCTGCTAAAGGTATATTGGTTTTATCTGCTATTTTCTTCTGAACTTCCATAGGTATACAACCAAATAGTTTTTGTGCCTCGTGTAGTATAGGCATTAGCTTACCTTTTGTGTTTTTGTGATTTTCAATAATTTCTTCTAATTTTTGTATTTTACCTTCACATAATAAATCTTTTGTCATAAGAACCTTCCTTTATACAACAAATTGTACAGTTGTTAAAACTTTAACAATTGATAATGATATTATAACAAATATAACTAATCTTGTAAAGCGAAATATTTTTATGATTATGTAATAAAATAGAATATAAGTTAATATATATAAAATTAAAGGTGTGCCTTAGTAAATTTAAGGTCGTGTGTCAAAACAAGTGAGATTTAAATTCAAGAAAATTAATAAGCAAAATTAAAAGATAGTAAAGGCTATCTAATTGAAAAAAAATAATGTAAACAAACAAGTACTAAAAAATCTATTCTTAGAAGTTGTCTAAAGTCTAGTCAAAAGCAAATGAATAAAAGCAAGAGAAACAGCTTGAAGAGAATTATGTAAAGTACGCTCAATAATCCACCGTTTAGGTAAAACAGTAAAAGTATGTAGACTTGTACGTTTAATAACTTCTGTTGTAGCAGAAATAATTTCTTTAATACTATCAGAAAATTTATCACCTGTATAAGCACCATC
>WRGD01000061.1 GCA_009787355.1 Defluviitaleaceae bacterium
AATTTCCTAAATTAAACCCTTGAAATTTGTTATTCATTCGTTTATAATCTCCTTATCTTCGTTTATAGTCTTCTTGCCCTCGTTGGCAACTTTTATTGATTTAATAATCAAACAAAAAAGAGAGTAAACCATTGTATTTTTGGCTTACTCTCTTTTTTGTCTTCTAACATAATACACCAAATGGTGTTACGCTATTTAAAAGATTGTTGTTTATTTGTACTATATCTTTTTTGTGTTTTTTCATATAATTTCAATCCACGCCACAGATAATTACCTGTAGCGACAAGTCAAATCTAATTTTAATTTATTTATACAATTTATGCTTATAAAAAATCAAGTTTTTAGTTAGACTTTTTAATAATGTATTTTTATTGTTCTAATTATTATTTTTAATCACCTATTTCATGGTCAAAATCTTCATCATAATAATTTTGTTTATATTTTGATAGTTCATATTTTAAGTTAAGATTTTCTTTTTCCAATTTTTTTATTCTTAAAATCATACTTTCTAACAAATATTGATTATCACTGACTTTTTGTAAACTTAGGCTTAATTCTTTAATAGAAATATCAGCATTTTTGTATAGATTTATTCTCCTATTTTTTTCTTCAAGCATAGTATCTCTTATTTCAGAAACATTTTTTCCAATAGGCTTAGAAACAGATGTTATTTTATCTTTTATACTTTGATGGTCTTTTTCTAGTATTTCCTTTGTTCCTGATATTTTTTCCATAATAGCCTCATCATTTTTGATGAAAATTTTATCATTTTTATTTTTAGATTTACTGTTTATCACAGCAACTATAATAGAACCTGCTGTAGTAATAATTGTCATAAAAATAGGTATCCATATACTTATATTATAATTAGGTTCTACTTGTGTTGTTGCCATTAGAATTAATGGTATGTCCATAAAAAAAGCTACTGCTCCTCGTATACATAAAAAATTTTGTATTACAGATTTAAAAAATTCCACAATTAATCCTTTCGCCATATTATAACAGCATTCCTACTAAAAATAAATTATCTAAAAACAAAAAAGCCTAACTATTATTATATGAATAGTTGGACTTTTTTGTTTAAATTATATTTAATACGAGGTTATCTACTTTTATCTTTCCAATTCATCATCCCGCATTTTTTCTGTATTCTTAATTTTTATATTAGAATTTTTAATATTTAATTCATTTTTAAATTCTCTTAATTCTTGTTTTTCTTCATTTGTCAAATTTACTTTTTCACATACTTTGTTTATAAATTTTGCTGGAACATTTTCTACAAGCATTGTTTTAATCATTTCTAATACTTTTTGTTTAGCTTCATCAACCTGTTGTTTAGCTTCATCAACCTGTTGTTTAGCTTCATCAACCTGTTGTTTAGCCTCATCAACCTGTTGTTTAGCCTCATCAACCTGTTGTTTAGCTTCAAATTTTATTTTACTAAATTTTTCTTCATATTCTTCTATTGTATCATTTCTCATCATTTCACCATAGCGTGCCATTTCTATGTCTGTTATCTCTTTATTAGCCAATGTATTATAAACCATTATAAAATCCTGGTTAAATAAACTTATACAAACTTGTACATTTGAATAAATTAAAGCTTATTTTGACTTTACTTCTAAAGTCTAGGCTTGTGAGCCTACTTGGACTACCAGTTCTATTCCAAGATTACACGGTTTCCCACTCTACTTATAGTCAAGGACTTTTGCGTTAGTACAAATCACACAAGTAGGTACGCAGTGAGCGTATGTTAGGGCTTATACAATCTAATACAACTTGGTCAGTTAAGGTCTTTCTCAAAGATTTAACTTTGCCAGATTTCCTTTTGACATTTGTATTTTGTACTTAGCCATATTTACTTATATTTTAAGGTTTGAGATTTTAGTTGTTTACTTTATGAATGTTTTAATCCAGTTATAGGACTTTTCAGTCAAGAAATGCTCTTGTGTACTACTTGCTATTATTATACCAGTTGTAGGCACTGGTTTATTTTTACGTTTGTTAAAATAGGATTTAGGTAGTTTGGTTATTGGTGTTGTACTAGCAGTTAGCCTCTCTTTAAAGCCCATTCCACGTCTGCCTATTGCTACTGCTGATGCAGTGTGCCTGTTTAGTGAATATTTTTCTTGGTAGTTTATTATTCCTAAAAGGCTTGTGTAGGCTGGATTTACTTCAAAGACTTTTACTTGATTTTTATAGGCTCTTGATAATACAGCATTTGAAAGCTTTCTATATGTGAAGTTGTGTCTCATTCTGTTAAACTTCTTATATAAAGGTCTTGCTTTTGTTCTTTTGGTATCAAAGAACAGACTTTCAATTACTATAGGTTTAACAGTTTCAAGTGCTAGGTCAACTATCAGTTTTGCCAATAAGTTTATATCACTTTGTCGCTTGTCAGCCCTTGCAAATGGAAGTCTTTGTGCATTTAAGTTTAAATGCTTTTTGATATTTCCATTGTAGTCTAATTCCGCAACTGCTACACAGTCAGGGTTCATGTCTACACCTAAAACTCCATTTTGTGGAGAGGTTATTATAGTCAATATAGTCTCTGTTTTGTAGATAGGCAATATAGTCTCTGTTTTGTAGCTAAGGATTATTCTAAACTGGTCTTTGTCTAAATCATAAATTAATCTTGCGTCATAACAAGTTTTATCAAAATTTCGGAACTTTGGAGGAAAGTATGCTTTTCCTGTAAAACTGGTCTTTTTAGCTAAATTAAGAGTTATTATAGTATTATCTTGTTTAAAGCGTATGTTCCTGTTACCTTGTCTGGATTTATCCCCTCGACAGTACAGCTGGTTATTACGCCTTAAATTAAACTCTTGTTTGCTAATTAAGTTTGTAGACCTTGTTTTGAATAAGTGTTTACTTCCAAAGCAAGCGTTATCTTGATTAAGCATTTCAGCTTTTAGTATTGCATCTCTGCGTAAACCATCTAAAAGTTCTGGATATTTATGTGTTATTAAATCTCTTAAATCTTTTACAGGAAGTGTTTTATGGTTGTATGCAGTTCGCATTGCTGAGCATTGCAGTTTCATAAAGTGGAATATTTGGACTTTAGTTTCTTCGTCAAACCAAACTTCTCCATGCACAACTTTTCTCATTTTATGTATAACTCCTATTACAAGGATTAAAGGTTGTGTCTTGTCCTTTATTTATACAATAAAACTTAAAATAAGTAAATGCTTTTTGGTTAAAAAATTAGCTTTAATTTATTCAAATTATACAGAAATCAAGTTTGTTAAGTTTATTTAATATTCAACAGAGTACGCTACCACTCCGCCAGTTCTCAAAGCCATTTCTGTGTTAGCTTATGAACTTCTAATGCTTTCACATTAGCATAGACTATTTGTCCTCCCTTTTGCTTAAATAATAAAAGCAAGTTAGGGCTGGTATTTTTCCACTCGCTTGAGTGTACTCCCCCGTCAGGGGATAGTCGTTGAACGTCCAGCTTATGTCTGTTCCCTTAGCTGTTTCGCTGCTATACTTCCATTTGGTTGAATGCCCTTAGTGCCTTGCAGTAATCTATTGTCAATGTTGCCTATTTATAAAAGAAACACCTAGAACTTACAAGATTTTATTTCAACTTAGGCTATCTTTAATCATTTTTTCTGGTTTCCCTGCTTTCACACTTGGCGTTTCCACCTATGTTGTAGCTGATTAAAGCTTTAGGATTTCATAGCAATTAACACCATTGATACCCAGTAATTACTTACTAGACAGAGTTTTCATCACAGTCAGCTGCTGTTATACAGTAAATGAATAACTTTGTATAACTTTAAAGCTTACTGCTTCAACCTCCTTGTCTGCTATACCTTTTAAATAACCATTTTCTAGTGTTCTAATTCTTGCAATTTCAAATATATTAGCTTTATCTTGTTCACTTAGTTTTGGTTTAGTTTTTTTAATTTCTATTGTTTGTTTTGTTACTTCATTTACTAAATATGCATATCCAGCAAGTACATTTGTATTTTCTTTATTTTTTAGTTTTTCATAATTTATATCTACAACTTTTATTTCATCAACAAGATAATGTAGATATTTTGGGTCAGATTTAACTTTTAACTTTTCTTTATTGTATTCAGTTATTTTGTTATAAACTATATAAAATTCTGGCTTTGGTTTATCTATTTCTGGATTTTTAGAAAAATCAATACCATTAATTTTTTCCCATAAACGTACTAATTCAACATAATAAGCATTCATTCTAAAAGCCATATTTTTATTCATTGAACTTTGATGTTCTACTAATATAATTAATTTATTATCTTTAGTTATATAGGACGAATCATTTTCCATACCTCTATTTATACTCGTAGACGATAAATTAAAAGGTTCAATATCATCTGGATTTAAAGTTTTTCCTGTCAATTCTTTGTATAAATCACAGAAATGCTTCTTATCATTGAATGTGTATCTAAATAATGTATCTTTATAGTTTCTTTTTAATGTATTATTTAATTCATTTTCATTTTCAGATTTTTCTACATTGTTATTCCATGCAGAATTTACTTCTTCTTTTATATCATTAATTATACCATTTTTTTTTATGGTAGGTTCTACTATTTTTTTAATATTATTTTTATCGACTACTAATTCAGATTCTTTTTTAATTCCAAATTTTATTTTTCCTAAAGAATCATCGTAACTAAATTTTAAATACTCTGCATATTCAAATAAATTTTTTTTAAATTTATATGATGATTTTACAATATCTAAATTATCTTTATATTCTAAATAATATCCACCTTTCCGTTTAATCGGATAAAATCCATCGAGTATTAATTCGCTTATAAATGATTTGTTACTAGATGCACCATAATTATTATTAATATATGATGGTTTTTCTTCTAAATCTTTAATTAAACTATCTTTTCCTTTTCCATTTCTTTTATTTTTTAAATACTCTTTTGTCCACAAATCGAATTCTTTATACATATTCTAATATACCTTTTTATTTTTTGTATGTACTTTATATATCACTCTACAAAAGGGATATATTCTTCTATATCCTCATCTTCCAAATGTGCATAGTTAGGGTTAGAAAACAAGTTGTACAATTTAACAATATCACTACGTGTACATAGTTTGGCTTCTAATTTTAAGTTTGAAAATTTACCTAAAAATTCGTTTGCTTGTCTTAGCAAATCTTTTTCGCTATCTTTATCTTTTTTATATTCATTCCATAAATGTAAATAAAATTGATGCTCTAGTATATCACCAGAAATAGCAATATCATTTAATTCTTTTATCTTGTTTACTAAAAGTTTTTTACGTATATTATCGTTTGTTCCATTTAACTTATTTGTGTAATGTTCTATCATAAAACTAACATCAACAGGTCTGGATAATGTTATAAACTTGTACATTACTTCTGAACTAGAAAACTGTACCGTAAATTTTTTACCTTCAATTTTCTGTTTTGTATTACTCAAAAGTTCTAAAGACATTGGTGATATTTTTATATAAGCGTGTATATGATTATCTCTACTATAAACTATAGAATCCTTTATATCTTTTATATTTATAAATTCATTCGCCGTTATGTTACGTCTTAATCTTGTTTCTTCTTCTTTATTTTTCTTTTCTTTAAATAAAAACAATCCACTACTCCTTTACTTTGAACTTATTGTAATAAACATAATTGTATATCCTTTGTTTTTTATTAAATCTAATAATCAACTTTATAAAACTATACACACTTTGATTATTTTCATTTTGTATAAACAAAAAACCTGAAATAAGTCCACCGACAATCATAAAAAATATTCTATCTAGTACATTAAAATCTAAAAAAATACCTAATACAAAACTCAAAATAAGACCTATAGTCGCATATGTACCTATTAGTATCAATTCTTTAAAACCAAGTCCTGCCATTATTTCATATCTTCTTTTTATATTTGTAGGAACATATAATGGTTTTGTATTGCTCATTTCTTCCATATCTCTAATACCTTAAATAAAGTGTTTTTCATTAAAAAAGTTTAAAAATAAGCTTGTAATAATCTTGCTATTTCTGAAATTCCAAGTATTATTATTACAGCTATAATTATATTTTTTGTGTGCTTATTTGCTTCTTGCAATTTATCAGAATCTATAGAAGCTCCCCAGTATACATAACCTATACGTGCAGCACCACCTGTTACAGATAACACTTGTATTAATCTTAATGTATCGTTTAAAGGTGAAAAATCCATAAATTCTCTCCTATTTCAAAGCTCTAGCTCTTGCAAGTGATATTATACTTTTACTACTTTTGAATACATTTATTGCACTTCTGTTAATAATATTTAGATTGGAGCCTATACCTACCCCTGTTATTATAAATTCATTTAATAATTTTGGTGCTCTCATAGCTACAATTATAAATGAAGTACCGTAAAATAAATGTCCAACTTCTAGTAAATATAAAGAAAATCTAAGTATTGTTACTTGCATAAGTACCGTAAAGCTAACAATAATCATTTTCTTTATATATCCCTTAAAAACTCCACCATCACTATCAACTAATCCGATTGTAGCAATAGGAAAACCTATTCTTAATATCAAAAGTTCTATGCCAAGTATCATGAATTTTATATATAGTACAAACATACATACAAATACAACAATCATCATAATACCTTCAAGTGGTGATACAAAAATACCCGGACCAACAAAATGACTAAGTATGTTTACAAATTGCCCAAAACTTGTTTGTTGGTTTTGGATTTGAGTAATAGCATTAAGTGAAGCAGATATAAAATTCAAAAAGAATTCTGTAAAATATTGATATAATACTGGAAAAGATATAGCCATTATCATTGCATATAAAAAACGTGTAAGCAACTGTAATGGACTTGTATCCTTGTCTCCATCGTACCAACCTATATAAGTATCAAATGCTTTTTTCGCTGTTTTTACTATAATAAGTGATATACCAACATCTCTAAAAAGATTAAAAATTGGACTTAAATCTATAGCTACATCTAAACCAAGCCAATTACCTATCCAATTTGGCATCGCCATTCTATTATGGGTAAATCCACGTTCTATAAAAAATGCCGTTTCTCCCAAATCCATAAATCGACCTTCAAAAAAATCTATTCCCCCCTCAAAAATGAGGGAGAAAAAGTCAAACATCATTCTCCAAAAAACCATAAATACCCATCCTTATTAAAGAATTTAAACTCCAAAATATGCAGTTGCAATGTTCATGATAACACCTGCAGTAAGAATTATAATTCCGCAAATAACGGATGTTCTCATTTTTTTATCCAAGCTCTTATAATCCTGTTCATCTGCAATTGATTTTTTAAGTGCAAAATATGCTAGTCCAAGACCTGCTATAACTGGTCCCGCTGCTATTACGAACAAATTAAAGTCATTTATTAAGTTCATTACACCGGTTCCAAATTGTCCAAAACCTGCTGGTGCAGATGGTGCAGATGCTAATACTGGTAAGGCTGAAAATATTATTTTAAATATCATTACAAGCAAAAATGCCAAAGCAGTTATAACTACTTTGGCACTTATTTTATTTATTGCTTTTTTAAAATGCATTTAATTTTCTCCTTTTATTTTAATTTTTATGTACAGTTAAAAAATTTTGTATATACTTTAAAACAATCAATTCAATCACCTCCTTTATTGCTTTTTTTACTTGTCCCTTTAAAACTACTAGATTTTTTTAATTTATCTAATACATCTTCTTTTTTCTTTAAATTTTCTTCATCTTTTTCTAATTTGATTTCTGTTTCTGTATATAAGAATTCCTCATCAAATACATATGCTATTGGCTCTTCGTCTATAAAATTTTCTATACCTTTTTCTACAGCATTTTTTAATTCGCTTGTTACACCTTGTTCTTTAGATTGTTCCTTTGTAAATTCTCTCTGTGTATGGAGTAGGAAATCCCATATTTTTATAGGTTCTATTTCTATATCTTTTATAGCATTCATTCTTTCAATTAATAACTTTGCATTATGCTCTACATCACCATTACATAAAACAATAAAAAATCTATAATTGCTGGAAAGCACTTAGTTTTATACTGAATAAAATAAATCAATACCACAAGTCCAGTAATGGCTTGGACTTCGTATCTCTTAAAAGATTTCGTACTTCTCTTATTCTTTTAAGCTTATATAAGGCATCTACATAGGCAAAACTTAAATCCTCTGGAATAAGTCGAGCATATAGAGCCATAGTCATTACTTGTATATTAGTTTCTACAAAGTTAT
>WRGD01000062.1 GCA_009787355.1 Defluviitaleaceae bacterium
AGGAGGGAACAATAAATGTTTTATTATTTAATTACACCTTTTCATATTGTAGGTAGTGGTAGTAGCACTGATAAACGACCACCGTATTAAAATTTTATATAATAATATTCTATAAGAAACTTGTTTAAAAAACAAAAAAGAGCTATTTAGCTCTTTTTTGTTTTTGCAAACTAAAACCGAAGTACACTTATGGATGTACCTTTTTTATTACATATTTTGATACAAAAACAATTATATCATAAATATTTAAAAAGTCAAATAAAAATTTATAAAATTTTTATTTGACTAGTGTCTCTATTAACTTTTCTTACTAGGCTTAAAATTTTCACGTAAAACTATTTGTTATTCTAAATCTTTTGAGATGTATTCTATTGTTGTTTCCCTACTTACTCAATCATCTTGAATTTAATCATATGCTATTTTGATACACGACCCTACTTTGGTAAATTATTTAAAAAAATTTGAAATTATGTTATCATAGTAGTAGTATAGTGTTGATTTGAAAGGAAGTAAAATGATTGATAACAAAGGGAGATTGTTTGGGAAAATAAGTGTTATAGACATATTTGTAATAGTTATTATCTCTTTAATTATTATTTTTGGTCTATTTAGAGTCGGTTCTGCTACTAGTATAAGTATTTTAGATATTCCAGAACTAATAACTATAGATTTTACTGTTGCAGATTTAGAACCTTTTACACTAAATATGCTAAGTTTAAATGACGAAGCTATGGATAACAACACAAATGTAAGCTTTGGAAATGTAATAAATATTAGAGTAGAAGAACTAATAGAATATAACCAAAATAGAGATGGTGTACTTGTAGCAAGTGCAAGGCCAGACAGGCATAAAGTTACTGTAACAAGCCAGTTTATGGGACATTTAATGCCAAATGGCGTATGGGTAGAAGGTAACACATATTTAATGGGACAACAAGTTGTATTGCGTGTAGGATATACAAATATCTTTGGAATGATAACAGCTATATATTAGAGGATATAAAATGTCAAAACTTTATTTTAGATATGGAACTATGAACAGTGGTAAAACTGCAAATTTGCTTATGGTTTCTCAGAACTATAAAGAAATTGGAATGAGGAAATAAAATGATAGATAGAAATGGTAAAATTTTTGGAAAAGTAAATGTTTTAGATATATTACTTATTTTTGTTGTAATAGGTGGTATTTTCTTTTTTCTTACGAGAACACAAGTTACAATAATCCCGGGTGCAGTTCCTACTGAAACATACACAATGCGTTTTTTTACTCCAATGGTAGATGATTTTTTAACAGAGTTTTTAAATGTAGGAGATGATATAGTGCAGCATGGTACAGAAATAAGTTTTGGAAATGTAACAGATATTATAATAGCAGATGCAATAGAGTTTAGACCAAATCAAGATGGTATTCTTGTTGGTAGCCCATGGGATGGTAGAGTAGAGTTAGAGTTAGAGTCTAATGTTGTATTACCTGCTGGCTCTTTAAACAATGGGCTTATGATAGGTGGAAATAGATTTGCAGTAGGTCAATCTGTAACAATAAGAGTCGGCAATAGCGTTATATTTGTTCGTATTTCTTATTTGGGAGAATAGTAAGTTTTATGGAAAGTATTATATTGAAAAAAATATGGGGATTTTTTGTATCTTTGAATTATTGGTATGAAAATAGCTATACTTTTAAAGTTTTGTCGTATGTTGTAGATTTATTCAAGACCAGTTTGTTTTTTTCTCCTATATATAGAGCTTTTACAAAAGAAGATACAAGAGATTATTTACCGTATAGCATATTAAATATACCTATAAAAATAGCTGGCATATTTTTTTATAATTTTAAAAAGTTTTTTTTGTATTTGATAAAAATAAATGAGGGCAGTTTAAATCAAAAAATATTTTCGTTTATTTGGATAGGTATATCTAAAAAAGAGAGGGCTATAAACTCTTTTATTTTAGCACTTTGTGGGATTTTTTTTGTAAATATATTTTCGAATTTTAGTATTGTGTATATTTTATTTTTTATTATATTTGCTATACTTTCTTTTATAAATTCTGCATTTTTAATACAAACAGCAAAGAAAAGTTTCATAGGTTTTATGATTAACTGGCTTGGTAACAATGAGAGTATATTAAATAAGCAAGCAAATTTTGAAAACAAAAATATATTTATACACAAAATTTTATTTTTCATATTTGGAATTTTAATAGGAATTATAGGCTTTTTTACAAATATTTTATTTTCGTTAGCTTTACTTTTTGGAATTAGCTTTGTATTTTTTTCCTATTTTTATCTTAGTCTCTCTTTTGGATTTTTTATATTTTTTGTAACAATTGTACCTGATATTATTTGGTCGAATCTGTTTATATTTTTTGCTTTTGTTTTTTATTCTTGTATGTATATTCTTCATTATTTTTTAGGTAAAAATGAGGGTATAAACAAAAAATATTTGCTAGTAAGTATTTTGTTGTATATATTTTTTAGTATTATTAGTTTTTTTACTGGTTTTGGTGGCATGGATAGTGTTAGAGTTGCAATTATTATGTTTTCTTCTATAGGTCTTGGTCTTTTAGCTACTAACATAATAAATACAAAACAAGAGTTAAATAATATAGTTTTTATAATGTTAGTAGCTCTTGTTTTAGCAGCTTTATATGGTCTTTTTCAATTTCATACTGGTATAGAAATAAGGGCAGATTTCGTAGATATTATGGCGAATGCAGGTATGCCGGGCAGGTTGTATTCTACAATGGGTAATCCAAATAATTTTGCAAAATTTTTAACTATGTTATTACCTTTTGGAGTAGCTTATTTTTTTGTATCTGAAGGAAAAATAAAAAAAATATTTATTTTGAGTATGATAGCTATAGTTTTTGTTAGCTTGCTTTTGACTTTTTCTAGAGCTTCATATTTATCTATTATAGGTATAGGATTTATATATGTTATACTTGTAAAACCGAGGCTTATTCCTGTTGCTATTTTTATTTTAATAATATCAATACCTTTCATACCACAGGTAATACTAAATAGGATAAGTACAATTGGTACAGATTCATCTAGCTTGTACCGTGTTTTTATATGGGAAGGTTCTCTTAGAACGCTTATTTCTTATTGGTCGTCTGGTATTGGTATTGGTCCTAGAGCTTTTAATATGATATATAGAAATTATTCACATAATATGGCAGGAAATGCAATGCACGCTCATAATGTTTTTTTTAATGTATGGATAGAAATTGGCATTGGTGGTTTCTTGGCTATTTTAGCTTACAATTTTTCACTTTTCAAAATGGGCATATCTTCTTTTTGGAAAGAAAGAGGAACACATAAGCATTATTTGGTGGCAGGTATAGCAAGTCTTTTTGGTTTTATAATGTTTAGTATGGTAGAGCACGTTTGGTTTTATCCACGTACAATGCTTGCATATTTTTTAATGACTGGTATTTTGCTGGCTTGTGTCAAAATAACATACGGAGAAAGAGCTATCTAAAAAATAAATAAAATATTTTGTACAAAAACCTTTTGATTTTTTTATTATCAAAAGGTTTTTTGTTATCGATTTTTTTAAATTTTGTAATAAATACATAAGTTTTGTGAAATAATAAAATAATTTGTGAAAATATTGAAAAAAATCTTGTAATTTTTTACGGATTAATTTATAATATCTTATGTGATCGTTTGATACTTATATTTTAGTTACATATCATTTTTTTGAAAAAAGGAGATATTATGAAGAATAAGAAGATATACGTTAAAAGAAGACGTACAAAAAAAGAAATCGAAGATTTAAAAGAACTTGAAGCGTTGTTTGATGAAGTACAAAAAGACGCAATTGAGTTTTTTGAAGAGAACGGATTTCATAAGGAAAAGAGTGTGGCAATTATAAGGAATGGTATTTTCTATAATGATAGAAAAACTATAGAGATGGGATTAGCTCAGCTAAAAGAACAAGGCGAGCATGAATTATACGAATTAATGCTGTTAGAAGTAATAGAATTTGATATTGTAAGAAAAATTAGAGGAATAGATTAATATATAGCTTAAATATTAATTGTTTGGTTATTTTATTTAGATAATATAAAAACTATCTTAGAAATTGATTTCTAAGATAGTTTTTTTTACTTACAGCAACCGCAAAGTATATCGAAAAAAGAGGAAGGTTTTTGATATAAAAAAATTATCTTTTTGAAAATTGAGGTGCACGACGTGCTCCTTTTAAACCGTATTTCTTTCTTTCTTTCATACGTGGGTCTCTTGTTAAAAAACCTGCTTTTTTTAATACTGGTCTAAAATCTGAATCAGCCTCGAGCAATGCCCTGGATATACCATGTCTTATTGCACCAGCTTGACCAGTAGTACCACCACCAAATACATTTACTTTTATATCAAATCTACCTAAGGTAGATGTAAGTTCTAGTGGTTGACGTATTATAAGTTTTAGTGTTTCAAGACCAAAATAATTATCTACATCTCTTTTGTTTATCGTTATTTTTCCTGTTCCCGGTACAAGATAAACTCTTGCAACAGAACTTTTTCTTCTACCTGTTCCGTAATATCTAGCTAACAATTATATACTCCTTTCTTTTAGTATTTTATCTCTAAAACTTGTGGTTTTTGGGACTGGTGACCGTGTTCTGCTCCTGCAAAAACTCTAAGTTTTTTAAGCATTTTTGCTCCGAGGGCTTTTTTAGGAAGCATACCTTTTACAGCATGGGTAATAATATATTCTGGTTTTTTTTGTTGTACATCTCTCATTGTTTTTTCTTTTAAACCACCAGGATAACCAGTATGATTACGGTAAATTTTTTGGTCTAGTTTTTTTCCTGTAACTTTTATTTTGTCTGCATTTATAACTATTACATAATCACCAGTGTCTAAATGTGGTGTATATATTGGTTTGTGTTTACCTTTTAATATTTTTGCAATTTCCGATGTAAGGCGACCCAAAGTATGACCCGTAGCATCTACAACATACCAAATTCTTTCAATTTCGCTTTCCTTAACTGTGTAAGTTGTTCTCATATTTCCTCCTATAGGGTTTGCCGGGGCTAAGGGCTTTACCCAAAGTTATTTAATTATATAAAAAAAAATATTTTATGTCAAACAAATTTGCGAAGAGGTTATTTCCTTTTTTCAAGTTTTCAAGACTCCTTGAAATTTTTTATATTATAGTTTATAATCATATTATATATTTTTAGAATATTACAATAAAATTTGAAATTTTAAAGGTGATATTATATGGAAAATAATAGAGGATTAGAGCGTTTTTTGGATATAAATGAAATTTGCAGTGCAGTTATAGAGCAAGATGAAAATTTAGCTACCAAACTTTTACAAAAAAAGACATTCTTTTTTGTAAATTTGCCCTGTGGTAATGTAGAAAAATGTCCAAATGTAGAAGTTATGAATATATTTTTAAACTCGCTTAATCTCGGTATTTATACACGTGCTTTAAACTTGTTTGGTTGCAATTTGCAAACTTGTTGTGTAGATAATTCTTTAATAATAGGAAATATAGGTGCTATAAATATAAATGATTTTGTATATGCTGGTAGCAAAATTATAAATGTCTATACCACGTCTATAAACGATTATATAAAAGAAAATTCTAGATGCCAACATCGTATATACATAACTAAGGCAAAGCAATATATAGAAAAAAATATAAAAGATAGTATTACATTAGAAGATGTTGCAAGAGAAATATTTATAAGTCCTTCTTATTTGTCTACTCTTTTTAATAGTTTTACAGGTACAACATTTGTGAGTTATATAACATCATTTAGAATAGACAAGGCAAAAAACTTGTTACTTTCAACAACTTTAAATATAAACGATATTGCTATACAATGTGGTTTTAGTCAATCTAGTTATTTTATTACAACTTTTAAAAAAATTGTAGGAATAACACCACATCAGTTTAGAAAAGAAATAACTGCTGCTATATCGTAATGTAAAAATTTTAGTAAAAAAAGTGGACTTTTAAAAATCCACTTTATTTTTATTTTTTATAGTTTAGAAATATTTTGTCTTGTTCTTTTCTGATTTTGTATATCAATGTTGTTTTATCTAGTTCTATTTTTTCTTTTGTTAAATATTCTCCTTTTTTTATGTCTTTTATTACTCTGGCTTTTTCGTTTAAAAGTCCAAGTGGTACATAATTATTTTTTTGACTATCTTCAATTTCTGTTATACTCCCATAAGTTGTATATCCTCCAACCCCATCTAAATATTCTCCTGCTTTTAAATCTTTTTTTGCAACTGCGATACATTCAGAGACAAGACCATCTATAGAATTTATTGTTTCTTCTTTTTCTATTACAGCCTTAAAAACGCTTATTGGAGTTTCTAAATTACATAAATGGTATGGTCTATAAAGTGTCCAAAAAGGACCGTTACCCATTTTCAAATATTCCATATGAAAATTATATTCATCATTTTCAGAATAGATAATAACAAAAACTCCGGGTGCTATACCATCTACATATTCTACAACATTAAATTTATTTAGTATTCCACCATTTATTTTCAAATTCAATTTAGATGAAAGCGAATTAACGTCAGATTTAATTCCATGAACACCTACTATATCTGGGATAAAGCCAGTTGCATTACTCATTGCAGCTAGTTCACACATTGTTTTTGTACCATCTTTAAAAGAACATAATATTTTAGGGTTCATTTTTCTATTTTTTGCCTCTCCATATACAGTATCTGGATTACAATATTTTTCTATTTTATTGTTTTTCCCTTTTCCTACAACTTTTACATCGAAACCTATTGCTTTTGCAAAAGAGAAAAGCTCCATTACAGCTCCTGGTTCATCTCCAGCAGAACCAGTATATATAACATCATTTTGTATTGCCAATTTTTTTAAGTATGGACCTACTACAACATCTGCCTCGACATTTAGTGTTACAATATGTTTTTTGTTTTGTATAGATTTTAAAGCCGTAAAAGTTCCTATTTCTGGTATACCAGTTGCTTCTAAAATACAATCTATAAAATCTACTTTTGTTAAAATCTCTATATCTTCTGTAACAATATATTTACCTCTTTCTATAGCAGAATTAGCACCACATATAGTATTTACAACCTCTATGTCATCAATTTTTATTCCACATTTTAAAAGTATGTCAATAGCTTTTTGCAGTGTTCTATTTGCAATTATCCTTAATTTGAAACCTCTTATTATAAGAAATTGAGTTATTAAACCACGTCCCATTTGACCAGAACCAA
The DNA here is from genome assembly GCA_009787355.1 of Defluviitaleaceae bacterium. Classification (GTDB taxonomy): domain Bacteria; phylum Bacillota; class Clostridia; order Lachnospirales; family UBA5962; genus WRGD01. Next base: position 7,229 of record WRGD01000062.1, read on the forward strand.
CTATTCCAATACTTATCTCTTTATTTTTCTCAAAGAGTTTCAAAAACTTTTTATCTATATTTATCATATACAGTCCTTTACATTTTTTGAAAATTAGTATACAGCATTAACAAAATAAAATGAAGATGTAAAAATCAAAAAGCATAATAAAATACAAATTAGGTATAATAAAGCTATAATCAAAATATTTTTTTACATTTAATACCATTCGTAAAAAATATAAAATATATTGACATTTACTATTTTCTGTGGTAGTATAGTATTCGTCCGTCAAAGAAGGCACGAATTAGGAGAGGTGTCCGAGTGGTTTAAGGAACTAGTCTTGAAAACTAGCGACTCCGAAAGGGGCCGCGGGTTCGAATCCCGCCCTCTCCGTTTTAATTTAATCGAAATACAATTTGATTTTTTATAAAAAAAGATTTCGGAAAACCTATTGACAAAAAATCTCCCGAATGGTATTATACATCTCGCTGTTTTCTTTATTAATGAAGTAAATAGAGGAGAATTACCCAAGTTGGCTGAAGGGGCTCGCCTGGAAAGCGGGTAGGTCGTGAAAGTGGCGCGAGGGTTCGAATCCCTCATTCTCCGTTTTGGGTTTATTTTTGATTATTAAAAAGGAGATTTAGTTTATGAAAAAAAAGAAATCTAAGGAAAAAATGCGACCTATGGCTGCTGTTTTTGGCATAATTTTTGCTATAGCGATTTATTTTTCGTTAGGGTATTTTTTGGGCTTGGGTGGAGCTATAGGAGGAGCAATTTCTGGTGGAGTTGGTTTTTTAATCGCTAGTTTAATTTTTCCTAATAAAAATGAAAAAAATGAAGAAGAAAAAGATTAAAGTTTAAGAAAAAAAAGATTGAACAATGAAAACTAAATAATTACGAAAAGACGAGAAAAGAATACCAGTTATGGTGGATAAGTATTAATTTAGATGTGTAAGCATTTAGAATAGTAGTTATTAAAATAACGGAAAAAGCAAGTCAGAGAGAACTGAATTGTGGATTAAGCTTTGAAGATGGAAT
>WRGD01000063.1 GCA_009787355.1 Defluviitaleaceae bacterium
ACGTCTTTCTATTCTAACTATAGCAGGTGTATTCTGTGTATTTTGAAACCAAAAATTTAATCTCATTCCCTGATTTGCAGCTACAGTATTGAAACTTTGAGACCAAAAACCATTACCAGATGCAACAGTTTCCATTGAAATTAATACTTGATTACGTGGTGTAACAGCGTTGTTACCAGGATTTAATAAATCATATCCTAATTCATTTTCATAATGCAGTATTTCATGTTCTAATACACCTTGATTAATATCATATTCTTTATTTTCATTTTCTAAAAAAGTAACTGCTACAGAACGAGAAATATTTACATGTCCACCAGGTGCTACAAAGCTACTAATGTCTAATGGTCTATCTGAAAATATATATCTTTGTCCTCGGTAAGTTTCTCTTATAAAGTTGGTTGATAAAACTCGTCCCTCAGGTTCGTCATGTGAGAAATCTTCTGAATTTATTAAACTTGGATTGAAAATAGATATAGTTCTAATTTCATATACTTCTTCTCCAAATAGAGGATTACCAGTTATTTCAAGGTGTTTCTGTATTTGATAAGGGTCTGTAATACTAAACTCTTCTCTAATATATCCATTTCTCATCTGAACTGAATTTACGGGTTCTCCCAAATCTAATTTTATAGGTTCATTTGCAATTACTGTTGTAGTTCCTATTACTAGAAATAGCCCTGTACTTAAAATTATTTTTTTTAGTAAATTAAACATAAACTTTTCTCCTTATTTTCTATGTTTTTTTGATTTCCTTAATTCTCTTGCAAAACCCTAACATATATGATACTATGTACGATGTTTTCAAGAGATGTAAGTAAAAGATTTAAGTAAAAGATTTAAAATCTTTTACTTCATTTTTTGTAAATTACCCTTTTGATTTCAAAATTTCTATTTTTATGGCGTTGAAACGCCATCGTCGCTTTTTCATCATTTTTCGTACTCCTTTCTCAATTATACATAGCCATTTTATATCTTTGTTTGAGAAATATCGAATTAGGTATTTTGTATATTTTACACATAACATACACTATCTATATCTTTTTTTAAATCTTTTTTAATAATTTTTTTGTATAATTTTCACTATTTTTTAATATTTTTCTGTATATTTTTTCTATTGGAAAAACAAATTTGTTTTTTTATTTATTCAAAACGTAGAAATTTCATTATTTTTTAATAAATTTTCATTTTTATATTTGAGTAAAGTAAACCAATAAATTTTTATATGTTATTGCAATAAGGAATTAAAAATGTTAGAATTTAATAGAGGAGTATATACTTTTGTCGAAAAATATAACAAAAGTAAAACAAGTGGTTCACGAGTTGTTTTTGTGAATGAGGATAAAGATATATAGTCGCATCCACAAAAAGAATTAAAAATTTATCAAATAAAAGAAATACTATACTATTTGGAAGTAGGTGGTTTTATTGAGTAATTTTTTAGAATATAAAGGTATAAAGGAACTGTTTAGTATTCCTCTGAGGACAGACTACGAAATTTCTAGAAAATAAAATTTGAAAAGTATTTGTATATTTTAGTTTAAAATAAGGCTTTTAAGTTAAAAATTATATTATATTTTCAAAGAAAAATCAAAAAAACTATTTCCAAAAAAGCTTTTTTTTAGTATACTAGTTGTCGTAATAAAAAATATGGAGGACAAAATACAAAAAATGACGAAACCTGTTTTAACTATAAATAACCTACAAGCGTCAATTGAAGATAAAGAAATATTAAAAGGTGTTACACTTGAAGTAAAAGGTGGAGAAATACACGCAATAATGGGTCCAAATGGTACTGGTAAATCTACACTTTCCCAAGTAATAATGGGTCATCCAAAGTACGAAGTTACTGGTGGGGAAATTTTTATGAACGGTGAAGATGTACTAGAAATGGAAGTAGACGAGCGTGCTAAAGCTGGTTTGTTTTTGGCTATGCAATACCCATCTGAAATACCTGGTGTTACAAACTCCGATTTTTTGCGTATGGCAAAGCGTGCAAAATTGACAGAAGAAAACAAACGTCTTTCTATATCTGCTTTTGTTAAAGATTTGAACCAGAAAATAGACGATTTGAAAATGCAAAAAGATATGGCAAACCGTTATTTAAATGAAGGTTTTTCTGGTGGTGAGAAAAAACGTAATGAAATATTACAACTTCTTATGTTAGAACCTCAAATAGCAATATTAGATGAAATAGATTCTGGTCTTGATGTAGATGCTTTAAAAGTGGTAGGTGATGCTATTAATTCCATGAGAAAGCCAGATTTTGGTTGCCTTATAATTACTCACTATCAACGTGTATTAGATTATATTAAACCAGATTTTGTACACGTAATGATGCATGGTCGTATTGTAAAAAGTGGCGATATAGAATTAATGAAAAAAATAGACCAAGAGGGTTATGACTGGATAAAAATTTAATTTTTTATATTACAAATTTAAAAAATAAATTTGATTGTAAAAAATAAAAATTTTAATTTAAGGTTAAGGAGAAAAAATGAGCCAAGCTAATTTATTATTACCTCTTGCTGAAAAAACCAACATAAAAGATTGGGATTTTGAAAACTTAGATTTAAAAGATGTATCTGCACCGTCTATAGAAATATCAGATGTGATACCAGAAGGAGTAAAAAATTACATTGTTATTGTAGATGGATGGGTAGTTTTTAAAAATTTAGAAAATGGCATAAAGTTAGAAAATAAAGGCATTGAGTTAATAAGAGAAAACAATAAACTTATAGATATAAATAAAAATAAGAAAAACAGTCTTTTAACTGTAACAATCGAAAAAAATACAAATTTGAGCGAACCGCTTTATATTACTTATGTGTCTAAAAATAGGTCTCTAGTCCATCAAACAGAAATAATTTTACAAGAAAGCTCTTCTGCAAATATAGTAGAAACTTTTGTATCTGATAGTAAATTCAATTCCAATATCATAAGCAAAATTGCTGTAGGTGCAAATGCAAATTTAAATACATCTGTAATAAACAGGTTAAACGGGGAAAGTACAGTTTATTACCATCGTATGACAGAAGTTGCAGCAGACGCAACACTAGAAGCTACAAATTTTATAATAAACGATAGTAATGTTGTTTTTGAAGATTTTACACATTTAGTAGGCAAGGGAGCAAATGCAAATGTTGCTACAGTTTCTATTGCTACAAAAGAACAAAAGCAAAATTTAACAATACGTGTAGAAAATTTAGCACCTTTTAGTAATGGAAATATAGTTAATTACGGTATTTCTAAAGATTCTGCTCATCTTGCATTTAATGGTATTGGTAAGATACACAAAGGTATGAATGGTGGAGATAACCAACAAGAAACACGTGTTTTAAATCTTTCAGTTTCATCTGAAGCTATTGCAAATCCATTTTTGCTAATAGATGAAGGAGATATAACTGCAGGTCATGCTGCAAGTATAGGTCAATTAGACGAAGAACAAGTTTATTATTTAATGAGTCGTGGGTTATCTAAGCAAGAATCTGAAAAACTTATTGTTTCTGGATTTTTAACTCCTTTTGCGAACATAATAAAAAATGAAGTATTAAAAGACGAACTTTTAAATAGTATAGAAGTTAAACTAGGTTAATTTATGTCTAGCTTACAAACAGTAAGAGATGATTTCAAAATTTTAAATGAAACAATGAATGGTAAACCTCTTGTTTACCTTGATAGTAGTGCAACATCTCTAAAACCAAACTCGGTTGTAGAGGCTATAGAATTTTATAATACAAAAAAAACAGCAAATGTACACCGTGGAGTGTACAAGTTGGGTAACGAAGCAACAGAACTTTACGAGGGTAGTAGGCATACTGTAGCAAAATTTATAAATGCAAAATCTTCAAATGAAATAGTATTTACAAAAGGTTGTACAGAGGCACTAAATCTTGTTGCTATGTCTCTTGGTCATAGTATTATAGAAGAAGGGGACGAAATAATAACGAGTGAGCTAGAACACCATAGTAGTTTTTTACCATGGCAGTGGATAGCTAATCACCAAAAAGCAAAGCTCGTTTTTGTACCACTTACTGAAGATGGACGTATAACAGTAGAAAACTTTAAATCTGTTTTGAGTGAACGCACAAAAGTAGTTGCTCTAACATATGTTTCTAATGTTATGGGTTATATTACCCCTATAAAAGAAATAATAAAATTGGCTCACTCTGTTGGGGCATTGGTTAGCGTAGATGCTGCACAGGCATCACCACATATCAAAATAGATGTACAGAATTTAGATTGTGATTTCCTATCGTTTACCGGGCATAAAATGTTAGGACCAACTGGAATAGGTGTACTTTATGGTAAATATAGTTTACTAGAAAAGATGGAACCTATCTCGTTTGGTGGAGAAATGATAGATTTGGTAGATTTAAATGGCTCTACTTTTAAAAATCCCCCGTACAAATTTGAAGCTGGAACACCCGTAATAGGTAGTGCAATTGGCCTAAAAGCTGCAATTGATTATATAAACAAAATTGGTTTTGATGCTATACAAAAGCATGAAATCGAACTAAGAGAGTACGCAATCGACCTTTTATCTAAAATAGAAGGCGTTAATATATATAATACTGTTTCTGATGTTGGTATTATCAATTTTAATATAGAAGATGTTCACCCACATGATATGGCAAGTGTTTATGACAACCATGGTGTTTGTGTTAGAGCAGGTCATCATTGTACACAACTTTTCATGAAATGGCTAAAAGCACCTGCTACTCTTCGTGCTAGTATTTATATTTACAATACAAAAGAAGATATAGATGCACTAGTAGCCGCTACAATTTCAGGAAAGGACATATTTTTACATGGAATTTTCTAATTTACAATCCCTATACAGGCAAGTTATTATGGATCACTATAAAAATCCTCGTAACAAAGGTATAGATAAAAATAATACCGAATATCACACAGTACATTTAAAAAATCCAACTTGTGGGGATGATGTAACAGTTGCTGTTAAAATATCAAATGGAGTGGTGGAAGACATAAGGCATGAGGGCATAGGATGTTCTATATGCTGTTCTTCTGCTTCTGTTATGTCTGAAACGTTGATTGAAAAATCAGTAGAAGAAGCAAATATTCTTACAAATAATTTTTACGAAATAGTAAAAGGTGAGGCACCAAATGAAGATTTGGATATGGGTGATGCTATTTCTTATGCCGGAGTTGCTAGCTTTCCAGCACGTATAAAATGTGCTACAATACCCTGGAAAGCTTTTGAAACAGCTGTCTTGGAAATTAATAGTCAAAAATAATTATAATTAATTTTATATATAAATATAAAAAGGAGGTATCCTTTGGAACACGAAGAAGAAATGAATGCAGTGCCAGTAGACTATAAGTATGGTTTTATTACTGAACATAAAACTTTAAAAGATACTGGAAAAGGTCTTTCTGAAGATGTTATAAGAGAGATTTCTAAAGAAAAAGGTGAACCAGAATGGATGCTTGATTTTCGTTTGAAAGCATACGAACAATTTGTAAAAATGAGTATGCCAACTTGGGGGCCAGATTTGAAAAGCGAAGTAGATTTTGATGCATATACTTACTATATCAAACCTAGTGAGCGTACAGAAAATAGTTGGGACGACGTACCAGATAGTATAAAAGAAACTTTTGAAAAACTAGGAATACCAGAGGCAGAAGCAAAATATCTAAATGGTGTTTCTACTCAATATGAATCCGAAGTTGTATATCACAACAACCAAAAGGAACTTGAAGATGCTGGGGTAATTTTTCTAGATACGGATTCTGCCCTAAAACAACATCCAGAGCTATTACGTGAATACTTTGGAAAAGTAATACCATATGCAGACAACAAATTTGCAGCTTTAAATAGTGCCGTTTGGTCTGGTGGTTCTTTTATATATGTCCCAAAAGGGGTTAAACTTTCAAAGCCATTGCAATCATATTTTAGAATAAATACAGAAAGTATGGGTCAGTTTGAACGTACACTTATTATAGTAGATGAAGATGCAGATGTACATTATATAGAGGGGTGTACAGCACCTGTTTATAGTACAAATTCTTTACACTCTGCTGTAGTTGAAATTATTATTAAAAAAGATGGAAAATGTCGTTATACTACAATACAAAACTGGTCTAACAATATACTAAACCTTGTTACAAAACGTGCTTTGTGTGAAGGTGAAGGCTCACACATGGAATGGATAGATGGAAACATTGGTTCTAAAATAACAATGAAATATCCAGCCTGTATACTAAAAGGTGATAGATCTAAAGGTACTACTATTTCTATAGCATTTGCTGGTAAGGGTCAAACTCAAAATGCTGGTGCTAAAATGATTCACCTTGGTAAGAACACATCATCTTCTATTATTTCCAAGTCTTTATCTCGCCATGGTGGTAATGTAACTTATTTAGGGCTTGTAGACCATGGAAAAAATGCAACAGGTTCTAAAACAAATATAGAATGTGACACAATAATATTAGACGAAATGAGTAAGTCTGATACTATACCTTACAATGTTACAAGAAACGGAGATATAACTGTTCAACATGAGGCTAAAGTTTCTAAAGTTTCTGAAGAGCAATTGTTCTATCTAATGAGTCGTGGTCTTTCCGAAGAACAGGCAACTGAAATGATAATAATGGGCTTTATAGAGCCTTTTGCAAGAGAATTACCTATGGAATATGCTGTAGAATTAAACCAACTTTTGAAATTGGAGATGGAAGGTTCCATAGGTTAAATAAGTATTTTAGTAACTTAAAAATTTTTGTTGACAGCCTTATGTATTTTTGATACAATATTCTGGTAAGCAATTTTTCGTATATTGTTGAAACTACTTCTGCTAAAAATATAGTGCAATATCCGTACACGAAAGATTGGTTATTTATAGTATAATAACTGTGTACTGAATGACCTAATTCAAAAGCACCTAAACATATGTTTAGGTGCTTTTTTTGGGGGCTTATGTTTGAAAAATATTGACAAGTGTACAAAAAATAAAAATCATGGTATACTAATCTAGGTCGATAATGTCGACATCTAAGAAAATAGAGGAGACTACCAATGAACAGAGCAATTAAAAACATAATATCGACCTTTTTCGTAGCAATTTTAATGGTCAACCCTGTTTTTGCAGATAATGTTGACTTAGAAAATACCTATAAAAATTATGAATATACCAAAACACAAAGTATCGACGATTTTATTTCGATATTTAATAACCAGTTCCAAATATACAACACTTTCGCAAACCGTCTATGGTATGACAATGCTGTTGTTGATAAAATTATTATACTCCATGACATTGATACAGATAGATTTTTCAAATTTGTAAAAAACGAAAAATTTATTGAGTTATCCGACGAAGAGTTTAACGATTTTGAAATAGAACGTATAACCCGTGCTGGTGCATTTGATATATTTAAAAATGACGACATATCGGGTATGTATATAACAACATCAAACGAAAGTTTAAATAATAGTGAACGCTGGAAAATATATACGCATCTTGGTACATATGATGCAATACTCTGGTTTATCCACGAGGGTTTTCATGCTTGGGAGCAGCCACGTTGGAATTTAACTGATGGAGATATACCGAACTCGGCAAGAAATGAGTTTTTAGAAAACACATATGTTCGTGCAGTAAGATATCAACTAACAATGCAGCTACTACAAGCATTATCTGACCCTGAAAACCAAGAACAACATATATTAAATGCACTTGCAACATATTCATATTTCAAAGAAAATTTTGTTGAAGAGCACGAACTTTCAATATATTTTGACCGATTAGAGGGTTCTGCATACTTTTTTGAAGTTATGGCATCACTTATTATTTCTAATTATGAAATTTTAATCGAAGATGATTGTTTTGAATCAGCTTTGTTTAATATTATAACTGACTTTGCATCAACTGGACATTCTGCTTTTTCTGCATATGGACTTGGTCTTGTTAGTGAGGGTTATACTACCTCTGGATTTGCAGCATTGTTGCTTGAACGTATTGGAATACACAAATGGCAACAAATGATAATGGAAGATGCATATTTGACACCTATGCAAGTTTTGTTTAACCATTTTTCACAAGACAATATCGAAATACCTGATATGATACAAATAACTGACGAAACATTGTTATACGTAAAACAAAGTATTTTATCAAGATACCAGTTCTTGCTACAACGACAACATGATATATTAGACCTCCTCGGAAACTATTTATAAAAAATATAAAAAAGAGTAAAATGGTCAAGGGATGAAAAATGACTAGATATGAAAAAGCGATGA
>WRGD01000064.1 GCA_009787355.1 Defluviitaleaceae bacterium
CTTTTACATTTTGGACATTTTACTTTTATTGTTTTCATTTCTTATAATCCTTTTTTTCTTAGATTATAACATATTTCACTTTGTTAGAACACAACCCAAAACTCAAATGATAACCCAATATTCTACCGTACAGAAAATAACGATAAAAAACAACTTATAATAAACCTAAACTTAGCAGAAAGTATACTAAGAAGAAACCTACTTGGCTTTGAATTACAGGAGGTAGTTAGCTAATGGCAGACAAAGAATATGTAGTTCGTGGTGCTTGCTTAGAATGTACGAAAGGTAGCCACCCTAGAAAACTAAACCTACCAAAATGCCACGGAGTGTACATAACAGGACACCCAATGATACATCAATTTGATAGCGTTCCAATTGAAAATATATCCCCTTTCGGAATATGCAGTGTAACAGGAAGTCCGTGTGTTCCCAATACTTCAATGGGTTGGGTTAATGTTCACGATAGGACACTAATAGCGGACAATGACACAAGAGTTCCATACCCATCAGTTACAACAGAATCCTTTTTAGTCTGTACACTAGGCGGAGTTATAGAACCTAAAACAAGTGGACAAGAACCTAGAGAAGTAATGCACACAGTTATAGAAAGATAACATAGTTTAAAATTATTTATAAAGTGGTTTAAGCTATATTAAAAGAGAAAACCAATGCTTTTCTAAAAAACATTTAACACACGATATAGTACACTAAAGTAAAAAAGCAATAAAACAAGGAGAACTTTCACAAATGGCACAGTCAATCAACCATAAACTAATAGAATTAGTAGGGTTGCCTGCAATACGGGTTATTTTAGATATTAACTTTTCTATAAAACCAAACACCCACGGTGTAATGAAACTAAGAGGTTACGGTGCTAAAGACAGTCCTACCCTTGTTAAAGAAATAAAAACAGGAACACAAGTTACTTTTTTAGCTAGAGGAAATGCCGTGTTTGCAGGACTTGTAACAGACTGTAGACTAGTAGAAGATATAGAAATGCGAACAGTAGAAGTAACTATCACTACTGCTACGATATCCATAGACCGTGAACCTAAAAGCCGTTCTTTTCAAGACGTTTCTATGACTTATAGACAAGTAATTAAAAAAGTTTTGAAAGACACCTCAGGTGCTAGACTTTTATTTTCTGTAGATGATAAACCTATAGGAAAACCGATAATTCAATACCGTGAAACAGACTGGGAATTTATAAAAAGATTAGCAAGCCACTTTAATACCTCTATAATAGCAGACCCTAAAAATCCTACAGCTGATATATGGTTTGGACTTAATAAAAGCGGAGATGATACACAGTTTGCAGACTTTGAAGAGAAGTCTTATACAGTAGGTGTAAGTGATAACTTTTATAAAGAAAATGCCCGGTCTATAGGTATCTCAAAACTAGGTTTCAAATATTACAAAATAGATTCTTATGGACATTTTAATATAGGCGATAAAGCTACCTTCAAAGACGTAGAATTTAAAATAGTAGAAAAACAAGCTAGGTTTGACCGTTCAGAAATGATATTTACTTACACACTAGCAAAAGATAGTTACTTAACAACCGAAACTAAATTCAACGACAAAGCAATAGGTATGTCTTTAGTCGGTGAAGTAATGAAAACAGAACGTGAATTAGTAAATATAAAACTTGATATAGACGGTGCTAATGGAGGTTACGAATACCAATACAAATGGAAACCAACAACAAACAACTTAATGTACCTAATGCCTAAAATAAGCACAAGAGTAACTTTACTAATACCCGATGAAGACGAAAGAAACGCATTTGCAACAAATAGCCCAAGAACAAACGGCGACGAAATACATAATAACTTAGAACCATTACTTGACCACCGTTCAGGCGAAGATGATTATAAACATAGAGCATTATCAACCGAACACGATAAGCATATGCTACTACACCCCGACAGAATAAACTTTATAGGAACAGGTTCAGAAACATCACCGCTACAAATACACATGGAAGACTTAGAAATGATGTTGTTCCAAAGCCACAAAGAAACAAAAATAATAGCAGAAGATAGCATAGAAATAGTAGCCAACGAGATAGGAGTGTTTTCACCCACAAATATTCACGTAATTAGAACAGGACAAGCGGGTATTTTCCAACCGTTAATAGTACCAGTAGGAACAGGACACATACCAGTACAACCACCCGAGGCAGTAATTAACTACAGTTTACCAACATATCTACACTTACACAATCGCTTTGACATAGAAGGAAGAAGAGGAATTTTAAGAGCATGGGAACATACGTACTTCCCTCCTTTTGATGACGCACCCGATTTAAGCGGTAGTAGTGGTTTTAGCATATGGCGTTCTATAGGTAAAGCCTTGGCTGTTTTTGCAGTAATAACCGCAGCAATAATACTCACACCTATAACAGCAACGGCGGCGGCATTAGCAATAATAGGTACAGCAGTAGCAGTTGGTATGGTTTTAGCTAATGATATAAAAAATCAAGAAAATAGTTCTTTGAACACATTTTTAAGAGAAGGTGTAACAGGAGCGATTGCAGGTGCTATATTAAACCCTTTCGCAAGTGCATTTTTGGCTAATACGGTAGATTTTATTTGGTCTCAATTTGACGAAAGTAGTGATATGACTTTTAGAGATTTGGTCTTTAACACAGCACTTTCTTTTGGTTTAAGTGCTGTTGGAGGTTGGTTTCCTACTACTAGAATTGGTCAAAGGATTAGTAATAATAGATTGGTGCGAACAGTTGTTAATAATAGATTGGTGCAAGGTGCAAGCAATATAATAAATGCACCAGTTCGGTGGATAGAAAATGTAGTTACTGGTCTAAGAAGACCGATAAGTAACTATTTATTAAGAACTTTTCCAACTAACAGAGTGATAAGCTGGTATGCTCAAAGATTAGACCCGGTAGATAGTATAAGCGGAGTAGTGTTTTATGAATTAATAGACTTAGAGTATCAAGGAATAATACCGTTCAAATGGGAAAGAAACTATAATAGCGGAAATAGTAATAAGTTAAGTCCTATGGGTTACGGTATGAGTTCACTATACTTCATGTATATTGAAGAAAATCTTGAACATAAAGAAGAACTAGAAATCAAAGAAAGTCTTTCAAACGAAAATGAAACAAAAAACAATGTAGAAAGTGAAAACGAACCATACAAATACCACACTTTCATAGATAGTAAAGGTAGAACTATATACTTTGACACTATGCAAGAAAATGAAAGAACAATCATAAGAGAAGAAAATATACACATAGCTTATAACGGTAATTCATATGAAATCTTCAACTACAATGAAGGCTTATACTACACCTTTGAAAAGTCAGAAAAAGAAAACAGACATAGGTTATCTAAAATTCAAAATATTACAAAATCTCATTCAATCAAACTAACTTATAACAATAACAACCTAGTTATTATAACCGACACAGGCGATAGAGTATTTAACATAACTACAAACAACCAAGGCTTAATAACTAAAATAACCTTTGATAAATACACCCTATTGCAATATGAATACAACGAACACAAAGACCTAGTTAAAATAACAGACATAAAAGATGATATAGCAGAAATTGCCTACAAAAATCACTTAATGATAAAGCGTATAACACTTGAAGGAGCAACTTTTCACTGGGAATATGACGGCAATAACCATAAAGCAAAATGTGTTCACTCTTATGGTACTCCAAAGAAAACAAAAACTTTTAAAGAAAAACAAATAAAACAACAAGAACGAACATTATTGGAAGGTTGGTTTTACTACAAGGAAGACCATACAATATTTAAAAACGACTTAGGAAGGTGGGAAATATTCTACTTTGACGAAGAAAAGAAACTAACGAGTATAGTAGAAGTACCCCGAGGCGATATTGACCCCGATATGCCTTTAGACTTAGAAGACCTTCCAAAAACAACATTTACTTATACAGAGTATGGAGAACAAGAAACCGTAACAAATCAAGATAATGAAACAATAACTTATTCTTATAATGATTTTGGACAAGTAGTAGAAGTAACAAAACCAACAGGAGCAACCCAACAGTTAGAATATAACTCAAAAGGACAAGTAACAAAGTCTATAGCACCTATAGGACTAGCTACCACTTGGGAGTATGACGAAAACGAATATTTACAACAAATCACCTATCCCAACGGAGTAACAAAAACCTACACATACAATAACAAAGGTTTAGTAGAAACTACAACCGAAAATTTAAACATAAATGAAAATGAAACAAGAATAGAAAAAGAAAATATAAACGGACAAAATATACACAATAAAAACATAACACTATTTGAATATAGTAAACGCAACTATATAGAGAAAATAACCCACCCAAACGGTGCTACAGAAAGTTATAAATATAATATCTTCGGTAACTGTATAAGCTACACAAACCCACTAGGTGCTACCGAAACTATGAAGTATGACTTAGCAGGCAGAATGATAGAACATACCTCCCCCGAAGGAAGTATAACCAAACTTAAATACAACGCTTATACCGACATTGTTTCTTTAAAAAACAACGAAAGAGATATAACATTATCATACACCCCACTAGGCAATATAGCAATAAAAACTGAAAGAAACAAGTCTATGCAATTTACTTATAACTCCCACGAAGAATTAATGGGCATAGAAAACGAAGCAGGCGAAAAATACACCTTTATTCGTAACCACCAAGGCAAAGTAATAGAGGAAATAGGCTTTGACAACGTAAGAAAGTTATATAACTACACAAAAGCGGGTAAACTTTCAGGAATAAAGCGTAGTAATACTGCATATTGGACTAGACTAAAGTATAATAAAGTTGGACAGCTATCTAAAATAATCTATAATGACGAAACTAAAGAAACGCCCGAAGAAGAACTATTTACCTACAATTCAGAAGGTTTATTATTAGAAACCAAAAATAAAGACGTTACTCTATCTTTTGAGTACGATATGTTCGGAAATGTAACAAAACAAACCCAAGCATTTACCGACACACTAAGCGAATACGAAGTAACAAGCGAATTTAACTCACCTTATATGTTCATGAGAACAAAGCTACAATCAAACTTAGGGTTAGACCTAGACTTAAATAGTAGCCTCAAAGAAACCACCATGACAGTTTCAAATGAAAACTTACCTGCTTGGGAACACAAAGAAACATATAACTTACTAGGACAAATAGAAAACAGAACAATCCAAGCAGGAACTACAACCATAACTGATAACTGGACTTATGATAATATCGGAAGACCACAAACACAAAAATCTACTGTAAACAACCGTGAAAACACTAAAAAGAAATATACTTGGAACCTAGGAACACAAATAAAGTCTATAATAAATGAACTAGATAACATTACAGCTGAGTATTCCTACGGTAAACACGGCAATGCAGAAAGAGAAACGTTCAAAAATGCAAAACACATATTTGATGTAGGTGAAAGTGAAGTTACAAGACACTTAGACGAAACAGGTAAACTTTATAAAACAACTTCTAAACTTGATACTAAATATCATGAAGGCGGGCAATTAAGAACTGCAAAAGCAGGTAAAGTATTTTACACTTATAACGACTGCGGGGACTTAATAGAAAAGTACGACAAACGAACCAAAGAAACATGGAAGTACGAGTATAACATAAACGGATTAATGTCAAAAGTAATAAGACCCGATAAAAAAGCAGTAACGTTTAAGTACGACCCACTAGGAAGAAGAATAAGCAAAAGTTTTGACGGAATTACAACAAAATTCGTATGGGATAAAGACAAAGTAATTCATGAGTGGAAAGAAACTAAAGAAGATGTTATAAAAGAAAAACCAAGTAAACCAACACAAGCTGAAATAGATGAATTTGTAAAGACTAGAGAAAAAGACCTTGAAAATCACCTTGAAGACCTAGACAAAAAACCAGACACAACTCCGTCAAGGAAACTATTTGCAAAAGTAGCGTTGGGAATAATACCTTCGGTAATTGAAGATGAAACACGAGTAGAAATACCACAAAATTTAATAACGTGGATATATGATGAGAATAGCTTTACCCCAAGGCTGAAAATACTAAATAACAATATCAACACAGTAATAAGCGACCACCTAGGCACACCGCAAAAGATGATAAACCAAGACGGAGTAGTAACGTGGTACGCTATAACAAATTTATATGGTAAAAAGAAGTTAATAGAGAACAAAGAGCGCCAGCCATTCCGTTTCCAAGGACAATATGAAGATATAGAAACGGGTGGAATGTATTACAACCGCTACCGTTACTATATGTCTGATGAAGGGGTATACACCCAAAGAGACCCGATTGGCTTAGCGGGTGGTAATCCTTCACTATATGGCTATGTTTGGAATACATTAACCCACATTGACCCGCTTGGATTAGTAGATATTATTTATCGTGCAGTAAATTTATTAGATATTCAAAATATGGATTTAGGACTAGGGATACTACCTAAAAATCCTACTGGAAATCTTTCGGCATTCCAACATGTGTTTGAAGGTTCGGAAGGAAGTCAATTCCTTTCATTTACAAGAGATAAAAGTTTCGCACATAGGTGGGCTAGAAGGAGTAATACTGAAGTTATAAGTATTGATTTAGACCTACTTCCTAACAATACAATAGATTTATCAACAGTAGAGGGGCGAATTTCTCATTTAGGAGATCCTTCTGGATTAAGTCGTTCTCACCCTATTTCTAGGGCAAATGGATTGGCTGAGGGTGCGTCCGAAATTTTAGTTGAAGGTTCTATTCCTATGTCAAGTATAAATAGATTGATAAGTTATAGATAAAAGGGGATTTATGTATAAAAAAAGTTTACAAAATTTTATTGATTATGTTGGTTCTGAAGAAGAGTTAAGATTTTTTATCCGAAATAATGCAGATTGGAACGAAATATCATTTATGAAAATGTTCAAATTGGCAACAGAAGTTATTTATGACTATGAAATTGAAGAATTTTATCCAAAATCTATTATTGTTTATTTTATGGTAGATATACCATCAATAATTGAAATGTTATCTAATTTTAAATTTTGTGATGAGAAAATTGGAGAAAAAGAATATACTAAAGAAAGTTACGAAGAATATATTTCTGAGAGAATTAATAAATTAAAAAACCTCAAAAAAGATTTTATTAAATCTTTGTACTAAAATTTTATTTTTTATTCTTATTTTGAGATATTTTTGTTCCGTTTGAAAATGTTCCTAGTTATTTAGTTGAAGATATAAAGGACAGACCACCATCTCAAACTATAAATGTTACAGAGAGAAGAAATGGAGAAGGTTTTCTTTACCGTGTAAGAAGTTATAGATAAAGGAGTTAAAAAATAATGTTAGTTTTAGAACCTCTTTTGGAAAAATTCACTATATCTACAGTTGACTTAAAGTTAGTTTATACAGAACAAAAAGGAGCAAAAATCTCTGTTGAAGTCAAATCGATAGATGATATTCAAAATGGTATACATGAAAATTATTTAGAACTTGACATTTCTTTTTCCTTAGTTGCTGAGATTAAATGTATATGTGTTAATTTTTATAAGTTCAATCACAATCAATATGATATTTTAACAAAAAAAGATAAATATGGAAAGCATTACACCCATGGTTTTTTTGAAGTTGTCAACTCTGAATATTTAAAACAAGTTCATAAAAAGTATGACCCTAGAAATAATTTAAATTTAAAGCATTATATTATAGCTGGATATGATAGCTATGTTGAACTAATAGCTTCTCAAAATTGGATTGAACAAATCAAAATATAGTATATTCAATTAAGATAAGTACAAATTCATTTTATGGGTTATGTACTTATTTTTTTGAGGTTCATAAAATAGTGAAATCAAATATATACCAAATTTTATTGTTTTCAAATTTATTCAAATAAATTGAACTTTTAAAAATGAAATCAAAATTTTTATATTTTAAATCAAAATATCATTGAGGTAATCAATCATATATGATATAATAACAGTATGAAAAATAAAAAACAAGCAGAACTAAATAACATAAAAACAGCACTCTTAAACTTAACAATAGACGCTGTACTCAAATATTATTTTACTACAGAAGGTTCGGAAGAAGTTCTTGCAGACTTTTTGTCAGTTGCTATTAATATCCCTTTAGAAGAATTTGAAGATATTGAGGTACTGAACCCATTCTTATCAAAAGAACATTTGAAAGACAAAGATTTTATTGTAGATATAAGAATTAAAACAAAGTCGGGAAAAATAATTCACGTAGAAATGCAAATGGCAGACCATTTAAACTT
>WRGD01000065.1 GCA_009787355.1 Defluviitaleaceae bacterium
CAAGGTCAGAAACAGAGGTAATAGGATTTGAATTTATTGATTTTCAAGCAGTATTTGGCTGGAATTTTAATGCTGTTCCTATGTTTATAATAGATATTGCAGACCAAGAAAAATATAGAGTATGGAGAAATGAATTCTCAGACATGACAATAGGAGGACACAGAGACCCTAGAGATTTTCATTTATTATCTGTTATACAAACATTTAACATAACCAAAGAACAATTTATAGATGCTTATGAGAGAGCTATGGGAAATAGACCTATACACGAAATTAATAGATTAGTTACTTGGGCTAGAACTGTTGATTTTTCTACTTTAACATTTGATGAAGATACAATAGCAGGATTTTGGAGAAACCAATACTCACTACAAGAAATAGAAGCCCTGTACTCAAACGACATAGAACAGTTATGGGCTGCTTTTCCGGGTGCTGGTGCAATGATAAACGGTCATGTATACTCTCCGGAATGGATAATAAACAACATAGAACAAGCTATTGTATAAGAAAGAATACCTGTACCAGATATTTTAGACGTAATGCAGTTTACTTCACATTTCTATGAATTAGAAGATACAAACCGAATGGCACACTCTGCTTTTAGACGTGGTATATTAAGACTGCGACTAATCGAAATGGAAGAAAACAATATAGAATATATTCCATATGGAGATATACTTTTAGATATTTCATATAATTAAAATAATATAGAATGAAAATTAAAGTATGATAAAATACCTAATAAATTAGAAAAAATAGGCTGTCGATAAATTAACGACAGTTTATTTTATATTATTATATTAATTTGAACAAACACATTAAACTAAATTTATAAATATAATATTGAGTAAGTTTTAAGATATTTATAATGTTTTGGGGAGATGTTTGATGAAAATTTTTATAGATCCGGGTCATGGTGGTGAAGACCCCGGTGCAATAAATGAAGAATTAGGATTAAAAGAGGCTTGTGTAAATTTAGACATAGCACTTAGACTAAATAATATTTTAATAAGTAGAGGATATGAAACAGAACTGTCTAGAACAACAAATGTTTTTGTAGCATTACGGAGAAGAGCAGAATTTGCAAACGATTGGGATGCCAATTATTTTGTAAGTATACACTCAAATTCAAATGAAAACAAAGAAGCAAATGGTACTGAAACATTGGTTCATTCATACCCATCAATTGCTTATAATTTAGCAATAGAAGTCCAGAGACAATTAATTTTAAGAAATGGACTTTTAGATAGAGGAATAATAATAAGACCAAATCTTGCTGTTTTAAGATTAACAAATATGCCAGCAATACTTATAGAAGTTGCTTTTATATCAAATCCAAAAGAAGCAGAGCTTTTATCCGAGCCAGAGTTTAGACAGAGTTCTGCTCAAGCTATAGCTGATGGAATTACTAACTATTTAGCTATGAACATATCTGAGTAAGACTAAAATTTTATAGAATATATCAATTTTTAAATAAGGGCATGTTATATTATTTATACATAATAATATTCCCTTATTTTTCATATATCTTTAACTGTCAAAATTAATCAATTTTTTTATAGTGTTTTTTTAATAAGTTTTAACTAAAAAATCAATCTATAAATATCTAATTTTTTATATCAAAAAAGCTTAAAAATTTGTATAATCAATTTACATTTTCGAAGAAATATAATAAAATAATTACAGGTCTAAAATTATTAAATACACAAAAGAGGTACGATTTGAAAATTGCAATTGCTAGCGACCATGCTGGTTATGATTTAAAAAAAATAATTGTAGAATATTTAAAAGAATTGGGTTATGTTCCTTACGACTTTGGATGTAATAGTTTAGATTCTACAGATTACCCGATTTATGGTGAAAAAGTAGGGATAGAAGTAGCAAATGGTAATTATAAATTAGGTGTACTAATTTGTGGCACTGGAATCGGTATGTCTATTTGTGCAAATAAAATAGATGGTATACGTGCTGTAGTATGTAGTGAACCGTATTCTGCTATAATGTCGAAAAAACACAATAATGCTAATATATTAGCTTTTGGTGCTAGAGTTGTTGGTTCGGAAATGGCAAAATTAATAGTAAAAGAATGGATAAATGCTGAATTTGAAGAAGACAAGCATATAAAAAGAGTAAATATGATTACCAAAATAGAAAACAAACAAAGTGAATAAAATAAATATTATTATAACATCTGGTGGAACTACAGAAGATATAGATAAAGTTAGAGCTATTACAAATAAATCTACAGGAGCTTTGGGAAAATTAATCGCTAAAGAACTTACAGAAGGACAATTTGCAGGAAGGTATTATATATATTATATATATAATGGTCATACTCCCCCAGAAAATAAATATATAAATGCTATAAAAATAAACAATATAAACGATTTAGAAGAAGTAACTAATCATTTATTAAAAGAAGAAATATTTGCTTTTATCCATGCAATGGCAGTAAGTGATTTTAAACCAATAGGAAAAATAAACTTAAACAATGTTATAGATAATATATCTACAAAACTAGATGGACAACCTAAAACAAAAAAAGAAATTAAAAAATTATTGGAAGAAGAATTAAAGCCAATACAAATAGAAAATAAAATTTCATCCAATAATGAAAACCTAGCTATAATTTTTAGCAAAAATATAAAAATTATAGAAAATATAAAAAAGATAAGACCATCTATTTTATTAATAGGCTTTAAATTGGTTACTTTTTTGGAAGATGGTGAAGCTTTTAATATAGCCTATAATCTTTTAAAAAAAAGTAATGCTGATTTAATTGTTTTAAACGATATAAAAAATATAAACGAAAATTTTCACAAAGCTATGATAATAGATAAGAACAAAGATGTTATAAAAATAGAAACAAAATTAGAAATTGCAATAACTCTAAGCAAAATAATAAATACTTCACTTTATATTAAACATGGAGGTATAGAGCCATAAAAAATATTCTTTTAGGTGTTTGTGGTAGTATATCTGCATACAAATCATGCGATATAATTAGTGCTTTAACAAAAAAAAACTATAACATAAAAGTAATTTTAACAAATGGTGGTTCTAGATTTATAACTCCACTATCCTTGCAAGTTTTGTCCAAAAACTATGTTTACACAGATATGTTCGATGAAAAATGTCCAGACAAAATTATACATATCGATTTAGCAAAATGGGCAAACATATTTTTAATAGCCCCTGCAAGTGCAAATATGATATCTAAAATTGCAAATGGAATAGCTGACGATTTATTATCTGCCACATCTCTTGTTATTAGATGTACTAAAGTAATAGCACCCGCAATGAATACAAATATGTACGAAAATTATATAATACAAGAAAATTTAAAAAAGTTAGAAAAAGATAACTACAAAATAATAGAGCCTAGAAAATCACTTTTGGCTTGTGGAGATTTTGGAACTGGAGCTTTAGAAGAAATACCTAAAATATTAGATTTTTTAGAAAATTTGAAATAAATTAATAAGGAAAACAAATGAATGTGATAGCAATAAATATAGGAAATACAAGCATAAACACAGGTTATTTTACTAATAACAATACAATTTTTTTTAACCAAAAAAACGATAATTACAATTTCGATTTTCTACAAAATTTAAAAATAGATTTAATAAAAATAACCTCTGTAGTACCAAATTTGAATAATGATATTATAAAAAATATTTCAAATTTTACGAATGTATTTCCTACGTTTATAAAAAGAGAAGAAGTCCCTATTGATACTAGCTATTACGATACAAGCAATTTAGGAATAGATAGACTTGTATCTGCTTTTTTTTCATTCTCTTTATTTGAGAAAAAACACTCTGTAGCCATTTTCGATTTGGGTACAGCAATAAGTATAAGCGTTGTCAATTCTTATGCAAATTTTTTAGGTGGAGCAATACTGCCTGGAGTAGAAATAGGATTAAAATCTTTAAACTTAAATACTGCACTTTTACCAGATGTAAATATAGATGATATCAAAAATCAAAAAATTATAGGAAATAATACAAAGTCTTGTATCGTTTCTGGTGCTATTTTTGGTACAATATCTATTATAGAAGGTATGAGTAAAAGAATAGAAAAAGAACTAGGGCAAAAATGTAAATTCGTTTTAACTGGTGGGTTTTCAAAAAATATATTTCCCATTTTAGAAAATGAGAATTTTATATATAAACCAAATTTAATATTAGAGGGTATTAATGAACTAGCAAATATGTCGAAAAATTAATTACGATAAAATTGCTAGTTTTATTATTTAAGGAGAATTTATGAACAGTGAGCTAAACAGTGAACAATTAAGAGCTGTACAAAAGATAGATGGTCCATTGCTTATTTTAGCAGGTGCTGGAAGTGGAAAAACAAGAGTTATAACACATAGAATTGTAAATATTATAAATAGTGGTGTACAAGATTATAATATTTTAGCACTAACATTTACAAATAAAGCGGCAAAAGAAATGAGAGAGCGTGTAGATAAACTTTTAGATTCTGATAACAGAGTTTGGATTTCTACTTTTCATTCCTTATGTGTTAGAATATTACGATTACATATAGATGTAATAGGATACAACAAAAATTTCACAATTTATGATTCTAGTGATAGTAAAAGCCTAATAAAAGAGAGTATGAAAATTTTAAACATATCAGAAAAAGATTATAGAGCTTCATCGGTTGCTTCAAAAATAAGTAATTTCAAAAACGAACTATATACTCCACTAGATGCCTTAAAAGAGGCTGAATCTCTTAGAGATGAAAATATAGCAAAAATATATAAAATGTATCAACATGTACTAAAACAAAACAATGCATTAGATTTTGACGATATTATATTAAAGACTTTAGAGATTTTTAAAGTAGATAGTAGTGTACTTAAAAAATATAGAAACAGATTCAAATATATAATGGTAGATGAATACCAAGATACAAATATGGCACAATATAATCTTATAAATTTACTTTCAAAAGAACATAAAAATTTGTGTGTTGTAGGGGACGACGACCAAAGTATTTATGGTTGGCGTGGGGCAGATATAAATAATATATTAGATTTTGAAAAAGATTTTGAAGATACAACGGTAATAAGATTAGAACAGAATTATAGGTCTAAAAAAAACATATTAGAATCTGCAAACTGTGTTATACAAAACAATATAACAAGAAAACATAAAATACTTTGGACAAAAAATAAAAGTGAAGATAAGGTATATTCTTTTTCAGCTACAGACGATAGAGAAGAAGCTATTTTTTTATGTGAAAAAATAAAAAATTCAAAAGAAGATTATAAAGATATTGGTATATTATACAGAAAAAATAATTTAAGTAGAGTAATAGAAGAAAAACTTGTACAGTATAACATACCCTACAAAATATTTGGTGGTATAAGATTTTACGATAGAAAAGAAATAAAAGATATTATGGCATACCTTTTGTGCATTTATAATTCTAACGATTCTGTATCATTAAAGAG
Source organism: Defluviitaleaceae bacterium (assembly GCA_009787355.1). Lineage (GTDB taxonomy): Bacteria > Bacillota > Clostridia > Lachnospirales > UBA5962 > WRGD01. Next base: position 5,468 of record WRGD01000065.1, read on the forward strand.
GATTATAAATGTTCCAAAACGTGGAATAGGATTGTCTACAGTAGACAAAATATCAGAATTTAGTGTTTTAAATGAAGTTAGTTTTTACAGTGTATTAAATAATAGAAGAAGATATAATATAAAATCTACTAAAATAGATGATTTTGTAGATTTAATAAATGATTTAAAAAAATTTGAAGGTAGTGTTTCACAGCTCATAAACTATATCTTGGAAAAAACAAAATATATAGAAAAACTAGATGGAGATGACATAGAAAATCAGACAAGACATGATAATATAAAAGAGCTTATAAACAAAGCTATAATTTTTGAACAAGTATCTGAAGTAAAAACATTGGGTGCTTTTTTGGAAGAGGTTGCATTAGTATCAGACATAGATAATCTAGAAGATGATAGAGGATATGTTAGTTTAATGACTATACATTCAGCTAAAGGTCTTGAATTTAAAACTGTATTTATTGTAGGTTTTGAATATGGTATTTTTCCAAGCTATAGAAGCTTAGAAAATATAACCGAATATGAAGAAGAAAGACGGCTTTGTTATGTTGCTATTACAAGAGCAAAAGAAAATTTATATATAAGCCATGCCAAAAGTAGGTTAGAAAATGGTAAATTAATACGAAATGATAAGTCAGTTTTTTTATCTGAAATACCAAAAGAACTTTTAGAAAATGTAACTAGATACGAAAAAAGTGATATTTTTATAAACAAAAAAAGTGAAATAAACAAAGCAAATAATTCAATTGATTCGAAAAATTTAGAAAATACAGAAAAAATTATTGTGAAAAATAAACCTAAAATATCTGCACCAAAAAATATAGTTTTAGATTTCGGTATTGGTGATACAGTAATGCAAACAAAATACGGTAAAGGAACCGTAACTAATATTGCTCCTGCAGGAGCAGATTATGAAATAACTATAGATTTTGATGGAAAATCCAGAAAAATAATGGCAAGTTTTTTTAATATTAAAAAAGTTTAAAAAATTTTTTAAAATTTAAGTAAAATAAATTAGAGATATACATCTTTAATTTATTTTACACAAAAGGAGGAGTAGAATGGAGGAAATAATTACTGAAAACAATATACAAAAAATAGAAGAAATAAAAAAAAATATAGATTTATCCCATCATACATTTACTTATTATGGACTAAGTATTCAAAATCAGATTAGTAAATTTTCAGATAATATTTTGCAAAATATGCTTGCAAAAGAAAATGACGATGTGGGAAATGATTTATTAAAACTTGTAGATACTATTCAAAAATTTGATGAAAATTCTTCAAAAAAAAATAAATTTTTTATATTTAAAAACCAAAAAATAAATTTAGACAAAATAATATCAAATTTTTATGTTACACAAGATAATATAGATAATATAGTAAGCTCACTTAAATCGCATAAAATACAATTGCTAAAAAATATGCATATTTTAGAAAATATTTATAATAATAATGAAATTTATTTCAAAGAATTAAATATACACATTTTAGCGGCAGAACAGAAATTAGAAGAATACAAAAAAATAGATATAGAAAAACAAAGAAAAATATCGAATGAAAAAAATAGCCCATCAGAATTACAAAAGCTAAAAAATATGGAAGATAATGTTGCAAATTTCGAAAAAAGAATACATGATTTAAAAATAAGTAAAACAATTAGTTTACAAATGGCAGCACAAATAAAGCTTATACAAAACAATAACAAAATATTAATAGAAAAAATACAATCTAGCATAGTAAATAATATACCTCTGTGGAAAAATCAAATAATAATTGCTTTGGGAATACATACAGCACAAAAATCACTAGAAGCATACAAGCAGGTTATAAATGCTACAAATAAAAGTATTTTAGAAAATACTGAAGGATTAAAAAAAGATATAAAAGATAATATATCCTTAGAAGATTTGAAAAAAACAAATACACATCTACTAGAAATTGTACAAGATGTTCTAAAAACTCAAAAAGAACAGATAATAGAACAGGAGAAAATCATTGAAAATCATGATAAATAAATATCATGATTTTTATATTTATATTAAAATGGGATATTGGAAAAGAAGTCTACGAGGTAATAATTTTGAAGATTTAATAAATCTTACAAATGAAGTATATAGACGTAAAAAATTAGCTATTATACAAAAAATATCTACACCTATTACACCAGTAAAATTTGATAAAGATAACAAATATATAACTTTAGCTTATTTCGACAAAAAAAGCACAGTTGATTATATAGGTGTTGTGCAAGGTATACCTATCTGCTTCGACGTAAAGGAGACTAGTTTAAAAAACTTGCCCATACAGAATATACATGAACATCAAATAGATTTTATGGATAATTTTGTGGAGCAAGGAGGTATATCATTTATTTTAGTATATTTCTCTCTTTATAAAGAATATTATTTAATTACATTTGATGTTTTAAAAGAATATTGGAAAAATTCAAAGAATGGTAAAGGGAGAAAAAGTATACCGTATGGAGACTTAAAGAAAGATATGATTGTACCATTAGAGGGAATTTATATAAATTATTTAAAAACATTACAGAAAAAGCTATCAGATTGATTTTTTATTTAAAAAAACAATCTGATAGCTTTTTAATACATAAAGATTTGATAAAATGATTGTATATGACACCAAAATATGATATAATAACTCATATTTTGATAATTGAAAATACATATGTTCAAAATCTGTATTGAACAAAAAAATTTTTTTTAGAGGAAATGAAATACGTTGGTTCAAATATATTTAACTTGAAGGTATTTCGGATATTGTAATTAAATCAAAAGTATTTCCACAAACTAACATTTGACAGTAGGTAGGAGTATTATATATAATTATTTTACAATATTATTACATATTTTGTTTTAAACATATGTTTTGGTCAATCTAAGTATAAAGTTACTTGTTAAAACATTGATAAATGTGAAAATATGGTATACTATATAGTCGGATATTCAAATTGAGTTTGGAAAATTATGTGGATATAGCGATAAACGTACAACATATGAAGAACTATTTATGGGTAAATATCAACACTAACTAAAGGAGGTACCTAA